>DAHVKW010000140.1 GCA_027320695.1 Actinomycetota bacterium
GAAAGGACGCCACGTTGCTCCTGGAGTGCGGCTGATTGTGTGCCCGGCGTCTCGAACCGTCTACCAGGAGGCTCTCAAACAGGGGATATTGGAGACTCTCTACGAAAGTGGAGCCATAATAACCGCAGCCGGATGCGGTGCCTGCGGAGGTGGCCATTCGGGCGTTCTCGGCGGCGGAGAGGTTTGCATTTCTGCTACAAATCGAAACTTCAAGGGGAGAATGGGAGATCCGTCGTCGCAAATATTCTTGGCGTCTCCCTTAAGCGTTGCCGCAGCAGCGGTAACCGGGGAGATCACCGATCCCAGAACTTTTATCTAACAGAAGGAAGGACTACATGGAGCATCCACTCAGCGGAAGGGTGTGGAAGTTTGGGGACAACGTGGATACCGGCCAAATGGCAATAGGCCAATACACCCGCCAAGGCGTTGAGGTCTATTCCGCGCACTGTCTCGAAAACCTTCGGCCCGAGTTTGCCAAAGAGGTGGAGCCTGGAGACATCGTCGTAGCTGGGAAGAACTTTGGATCGGGCTCCAGCCGGGAGACAGCTGTTCTAGCCTTGCGACATCTCAACGTTGGAGCCGTCGTCGCGGAATTCTTTTCAAGACTTTTCTTCCGGAATGCAATCAACTTGGGACTTCCCGTTATCGAGTGCATCGACACAGCCCGAATCAATCACGGCGACCTCATTGAGCTTTATCCGATACAGGGCAAAATCATCAACACTACCCAAGGGGACAGCTATCAGACCCAGGTGCTACCGAATCATTTGATGAAAATCATTCAGGCCGGGGGACTGGTGCCCTACTTGGAACAGAACTATCTCAACTCTTGATCAACCCGCTTTTCATTACCGCTCCTTGCGGTAAAGGCAACGGCCGCCCGAGCGCGAGTATCGTACTGAGTTGCAGAAGCTGACCTATTAGCTCCAATTGAAGGTTTGGATCTGCAATTTCTCAACGCGAACTTCCAAGTCGTGCTCCCGTAATACCGACTGCAGCCATCAGGCGCTCGATCACAGAGCGGGCAGACTACGAGGAAGCGGCAGAGCTTGAAACTTTTGGCCTGGGCACCCTCAGCGTTGCTTGACCGATATTTTCAAGAAACTTGATGGTCCACCAACCAGTGTCGATTTGGGCCTTCTTGAAGGATAGCCTCGCTGCAGTAGGAGCCGCGTGATGGTTGTTATGCAGACCTTCTCCGCATGTCAGAACCGCAAGCCAATTGTTATTCGTTGCGAGATTGTCATGCGGCCGGTCGCCAAAGGTATGTCCGATGGCATTAACCGCGGCAGACAACATTAGGTAGCCGACCATGTGAATGACCGACGCCAGTAGCGCCACTAGGGGTCCAAAGAGGATTAAGAGCGCGAAAATACCGATCCCAAGTCCAAGGAGCGGCTTGTCGAAGAGAGCTCTATCCCATCGGTCAGGCGGCAGATCCTTCTCATACTTGGCCAAATTCGCTTTGTCTTTGGCGGCCTTCCTGTAAAGATAGACGTTGGCGAACTGGACGAAGAGAAAACTCTCAACAACTGGTGAGTGGGGATCCCCAATAATGTCTGTGTAGGCGTGGTGCTTGCGGTGAACCGCCACCCATTCGCGCGGGACTATTCCCGTCGTTATCCATAGAATTGCCCTGAAGGCGAAAGTTGCCGCCTTGCCCAGCCTTAGAGCCCGATGCGAAAGTGCTCTGTGCAGGTATATTGTCGTTACCATGATGGCAACCTGAGTGATTATCACGCCAATCACGGCGGATTCGATAAAACTGTGCACCTACTTAAGCTAGTGCACAGGGGAAATATTGCTCCTCTTTTGGACAATTGCCATCGTTACGCGCAATATGGCTATCAGCCTCTTCTTATCCGGCTGAGGTTTTGAGGTGCCGGAGCTCCAATAGGCATTCCCTTCCAGCTGGCTCCCGCGCCACTTGAAGCATACGCCTGATCCTGAAGTGGCCCCAAACGCGCAACGAATCCGCACCTGGGCCATGGCGACCCAACCGGGCAATTACCGTTGTCAAAGCCACGATGCTACATGCGGACGGTCCAGAAGAAATCTCAAGACCAGCCTCAGAAGTCTAATTATCCTTGTATTTTCGGCATTACATGCATAATTTACAAGGATGATGATTCAAAGATTCCTGGAAGAGCCTCTCAACAGAGCCTTGGCCAACAACCCGGCAGTGGTGCTTCTTGGCCGTCAGGCAGGCAGAGTAAGGCATAGAGACTAGTAGTCATTTGCGATACCGACAATCGCTGCATTCAGGCTAATAACGCCCAAAGAGCCCAATAAACGAGTATCTCCGAAGCATACTGCGCCTCCATGACCCTTGGAGAGCAGGAAATCTTGGCCATCCGGCATCGAGGCGAAACCTACCACAGGTTCTTATATCAGCTCGCGGCGAGCGAGCTCTGGTAGGTCGCAACTCCGTAACTGGATATATAACCGTCAGATGCGACCAACCAGTAGCCCGTACCACTCGGGGAAGCAGTAACCGATGAAATTGCTTCTTGCTGAATATTACAACAAGCGATCCCAGAATTATTGCATTTTCAAAAGAGAATACTCAAACATCTTGCCGGGTAGACAAATAGCCTCCCTCACTTGGAACCACGGCGATCGCAGCAATAGGTCCTGCCAAATACTTGCCGCCCATGGAACCGTAGAACTGGGCATCGCCAAAGCTGAACACGCCTCCGTCTGAGGCCGCAAGCCAGTATCCCTTGCCATCGGGAGTCGGGGCAGGGTCTCTCGCAATCGCAAAGATCGCATCAGACAGCTGAGAAAGCGAAGGCGATGTTGCGTTTGTAATCGTAAAAGTTAAACAGGGGGGATTTCCGGAGCTCAGCATGGCTGGCGGAGTTACCGGCTGCCACTGGCTCAATCCGGAATCGAGAGATTGGTTCCACCACTCTAGAAGGGAACCGCCATTTAGATTGCAATCTGTAATGGTGACAGAGCTGAATGAGTTGCCACTAGACAGTCTCACATCAAAGTACTCGTTAGCCGGATCGAAATTTGGAGCACCCACCGGATCGGAGCCAAACTGCGAGAGCATTATCGCACCCTGGCCGTCGGCGCTGACGGTAGTTTGGTCGTTGCTCGCTGTTGCAGTGCCCGAAGGGCTAGACGAAGTAGCCCCGTCATAACTTATTGCACCAGCTGGCGGCTGAGGAGGCACTGGACCGGACGCCGTCCCTTGCACGGGTGCAGGTGGCGGATTGGTTACATCGGTCAGCGTGATCGTGCTAGAGGTGTGACTTACAAGCAAGGTCCTTCCACCAACAGTTAAATCGCTGCCCCAGCCGACATTTGCAAAGGAGCCGACGACGCTTCCTGCCGAAACAATTTCGAATACCGTGTCATATGCTGCGGCGTAGGAGTCGCTAACGGTTAACACTGCGTTACCCACGTCGACCTGGTTCCCAGAAGCAAGCACCTGCGAATAACCTGATCCTGCCTGCGATCCAATGATATCAATAGCCAGAGTTCCCGCGCCGAGAACCGCATCGCCGTTGGAAGTCAATATTCCAGGAGATGCGCCTGGGTGGACCGTACCGTCGTTCAATGAAATACCGCCGACGGTTCCCGATCCTTCGACAGATGCGCCACTGCTGATGCTCACAACCGAATTTGTGACCGACCCATTTACCTCTAGCATGCCGGCCATAACCTTGGTTGCGCCGGAATAGCTATTGGTAGAAGAAGAGGCGACGATTGCCGTACCAGCACCAGGCAAAGTCAGTCCTAAGGTTCCGTTTAACGAACCAGACCAGTTATCGCTTATGCCGCTGCCAATATCAAGTGAAAGCGTTGGGCTGCCAGAAGAAGATGTAATCACCCCTGGTCCGGTTATGTCATCGAGTGTCTGGCTGAAGCCAGCAAGATCATATGTGCCCGACGATGCCACC
>DAHVKW010000141.1 GCA_027320695.1 Actinomycetota bacterium
GGATCTCCCGAATGAAGGCGGACAATATTCCGTGCGCCGTTAGCGAGATATACCTCCAAAACATCTTCTAGGGTCATACCGGCGGAATCCATGATCACGGATTCACTTTTGCAGTATGACAGAAGCTCCTTTGGCACCAACGACGAGGCCCATATGACGATATCTGCCTGGGCCAGGCGATTTCTCCCCTTTACGGTTATAAGGTCGGGATCTCCGGGTCCGGCGCCTACGAATGTAATCAACTCGATCTCTTTTCTGAATTGCGTCCGACTTTCAAACTCCCCAAAGCAGTCAGCGTCGACTTGGCGGCGATATTATGGTGGCCAGATAGGAGATTGATGGATCGGTCAGCTCTGCCAGCTTCATTACCCTTTCGCCTTTGAGGCCAATAAGTTCTCCAACGACGGCGTCTTCTAGACGGCCCGCCTTGTGCAAAGCCTCTTTAACTCCGGCTAGTTGGCGGCCACCCTTGTATATTACGACCGCTGCGTTATCGTGCTGGAGAGACTCTTTGACATCGTCAATTCCTTGAAAGGCCGTGACAAGGAACAGCTTTTCGGTCTCGTCGAGCAGATTCAGCCCGCTCATGGATGCGACCTCTTGAAACGCCATTATTCCCGGCACAGTCCTAATGTCGATCTCAGGTGCCAGATCAGCTACTTCTTTTGCCACTAGGGAAAACGTCGAAAACACATTTGGATCTCCCAAGGTGACAAAGGCCAGAGTCAGTCCTTCGCGAAGCATAACCAAGAGGTCTTTTGCCGCCTCTTTGGCACATCGGCGCCTTGCCTGAACACCTGTTTCGCCTTGGCTCATATCGAATACAATTCTGTGACACTCGATATCTGGGAGTACCTGCCTAACGATATTTTCAGCTCTGCCTTCAAGGTCTGCCGCGGAACATGGAGCAATTACCCGGTCTGAAGTTCTCAGCGTTTCAATGGCTCTGAGAGTAAGATTTTTGGGATCGCCAGGCCCGACACCTACGCCAATGAGTCGACCAGGAGCGTCTTGCTTATTCGATGATTTACTCAAGGTCTACCTCTGTGAGCTTGCGAACCGCCAATATTAGATCGAGCCTAATGACTCACGGCGAAACGTGAGGCTGATTGGAACTTCGGGGAAACCTTCTAATTGGGAATATCTGTGGTGTATTTGGCGGTTTTCCCAGCCTGGAAATACTCGGGATCATGTTGGGAATCGGGATGCAGATAGAGCTTTTGAAATGGCCGTAAATTCAAAACCCCCTAGTGTATGCTTGCGTAGGCGAGCAATGATACTGGACGGCTAATTCTGGACGGTTGAGAAAGGATGCGAAATGACTGTCGACAGCCCTGGCTTCGTCAAGGGTCCCACGCGCAGTAGCTGGTTTCCATGGAACCACCATAAGCAACATTTGCATCCAGCTCTACAAGCGGCACACGACAATCGAACTTTCGGGGAGCGTGTCGCTGACAATATTGCGAGCTTTGGCGGTTCCTGGCCGTTCATCTTTATCTTTCTCGGGTTGATAGTTTTATGGATGTTTGTGAACACGGTTGTGATTCAGCGGGTGCTTTCCAGCCGCCCGTTTGACCCGTATCCGTATATCGCGCTGAACCTGGTCCTCTCCGGATTGGCGGGTATTCAGGCTCCGATCATCATGATGAGCCAGAACAGGGCGGCATCTCGCGACGAACTGCTCGCAGCCCATCATTATACGGAGACGAGTAAGATCGATGATCTGCTTGAATCGAATACCGCTTTGACTCGCCAGGTCCACGATCTTACCAAAAAGATCCACGATCTTACTGAGCAGATTGTGGCACGGCCGGCTTCGCCGCAATCGAACACCTAGACGTCCATCTGTTAAAAGAGGGATCGTCGAGATGCCTCGTAGGACGCGCCATTCCAATGCTGGAAAAATTACCGTGGTGTTATCAGCTGAAGACCGCGAGCTGAAACGATGCTCTGGGACGCGTGTTTGCAGGTCCGCCAGAGTTCACAATGTTAATCAAATTGGACCAGATCAGACATTTGCAGCCACTTGTCCAAGAGACTTCTGAAACTCGCTAAAGGGCCATTCGTACGGACTTTTCCCAGCCGAGCGTGATCTCGAAGCGAGGAGGTTCGGCTCTCTCCAGGAGCAACCACGTCACAGAAAGAAGCCTGGCCCGCGGCCGGGCCGCGGCGCCAATAAGTCGCCAAAACAAATGGTGGCGGAATTCTTGGCTGAAGCCAGAACCATACTTAAATTCAAGGCAAAGCCTTCGGGCTCTATAAGCACCCACAAAAGGGGTTTAGCTAAACCTGCCGGTAAAAAGGCCCGACCTTCTTAGCCGCAGGAAGTTTTTCCCAACCTGCGGGGACATGCCCCACCAGCCGGAGAGCGGAAGCTGCACGCGGTCTGTCGTAGCTTGAGGAAAGCCGGCCAACTCGCCAACAGCAACTGTGGCATTCGTAATCGCGTGAAAGGGAATTGGCCCTTGGCCGGCTCCGTGAGCTTAGTGCAGGCGCTAATTGAATCTTTTTGGGGTTCGTTCGCTGTCATTATTGCTAAATCATGAGCGGGACCCGCGAATCAGCCGATAACTCAAAACTGGTTCCGATCCACTCTCGCAGGCAGGCACGACGCGGCACCTTGTTCGCAAGTGGGGGCTTGCGGAGGATCCTTTTTATGCGGGGCCCAGCTATTGCGCAGTAAATATTGTGATCAAGGTTGATTAGGGATTCAAGTGGTAGCAGAATTGGCTAAGGTCCGCGCCGCATATCCAGCATTCGTCGAGGCGACTTCAAAGAGCGCCTAGCGTGCTGTCAGGGGCTAGATCGGGGGACAATGCCCCTAAGTGGGAGGAGTTAGCTTAGCTGAATGCGACTTATTCGTACTTCATTGGGGAACCCGCTTATTTCTGAGTTCGCAGCCGAGCGAGTCACGCTTTCGTGCCACCGAGACTTTACACCAAAGTGGGTCGCCAATTTCGCGCTCGATTTCCGGGATCTTCCGGCAAATAGCCGATCGGGGAATGTGGAACTCGAGGTCTTTCGCTTGCAACGGCCGGGCCAGCTTGTTATTGGAGCAGAATCCATCACGCATAGAGGGGAAGTTGCCGGTGGGATATGAACTGGGGAGGTCAGGCATCGCAACATAGCGCAGTTGTACCAAGGGCGGGTTGGACCAAATGATTTCGGTGTTATTTGTTCTTTTTGACAAAGGGGTATGACATGGTTGATCGGAATACCGCAGTGAATTTGGGTATTCTGCTGCTTGATACGCCTGGCTCAACATTTGAACTGGCGAGCTTGGGTGAGTTTGGTCAACAGGTGGAGGACGCGGGATTTTATCGTGTGGGTGTCAGCGACCACCTGGTGGCCTCGCACGTACGCACATTCGATCCAGTGGTGTGTCTTGCTGCCCTCGCAGGTTCCACGTCCAGGGTTAGAGTGGCTGTTCAGGTCATGGTTCTGCCTTTGCGCCACCCGATCCAGGTGGCTCACGCCTTTACGTCGCTGGACATGCTTTCTCACGGTCGAATCGAACTTGGAGTCGGAGTTGGCGGTGACTGGCCAAGTGAGTTTGATTCCATGGGGGTAGATTTGCATCAGCGTGGCGAAAGGATTGACGAAGCCTTGGCGGTAATTACCGCGCTATGGGAGAGCCAGGAGGTCAATTTTGAAGGAAGGCACTTCAAAATCCGTGATCTAAAAAGCATCTCCCGGCCTGTTCAGCTACCCCATCCCCCAATTATCATAGGAGGCCGCTCTGAGAAGGCGCTACTGAGAGCAGCGCGGACCGGTGATCGCT
>DAHVKW010000142.1 GCA_027320695.1 Actinomycetota bacterium
TGACCAATTTGACCAAAGTCGCGACCGTGACCCCGCCGGCAGTTTCTGCAAAGATACCTTCGGTGCGGGCAAGAAGACTCATCCCGTCGATGATCTCCTGATCTGTCACCGAACCAAAACTGCCGCCAGTCTTTCTGACTACGTCGAGCGCATAAAAGCCATCGGCCGGGTTTCCAATTGCCAGCGACTTGGCGATCGTGTGCGGCTTTACTGGACGAACATAATCAAGTCCCGCAGAAAATGCCGCTGCTACTGGAGAACACCCCTCCGCCTGCGCCCCGGAAATCCTGACATGAGGCTTTTCGTCGAGAAGCCCAACCTTATATAGTTCCTCGAAGCCCTTATGGATCTTGGTGAGTTGGCTGCCTGACCCCACTGGAACCACAACATGATCGGGAGCCTTCCAACCAAGCTGTTCCGCCACTTCATAGGCCAGCGTCTTAGAGCCCTCGGAATAATATGCCCTGACATTTACGTTCACAAATGCCCATGTCGGCTGTTCAGAAGCGAGCTCGGCGCACAGACGATTGACATCGTCGTAGTTCCCATCTATCGCAATGACGTTCCCGCCAAAGATCGAGGTGGTGATTATCTTCGCCGCTTCGAGATTTGCCGGAATGAAAACATACGATTCCATCCCAGCCCAGGCAGCATGCGCGGCAACAGAATTCGCAAGATTGCCCGTCGAGGCGCAAGCCGCGACCTTCAGTCCCAACTCTCGCGCTTTTGAAAGAGCTACAGAAACTACCCTGTCTTTAAACGACCCGGTTGGATTAACTGTGTCATTCTTCAGCCACAAATCCGGCAGTCCGAGCTCCTCGCCCAAACTTCTAGCTTTTACGAGAGGGGTAAACCCAACTCCTAATGAAACGTATTCAGTGCCGTCTACCGGCAAGAGATCCGCATACCGCCAGATAGTTGGAGGTCCGCTGGCTATCTTTTCGCGAGATATTTCTTTAGCAATCGCATCGTAATCATATGCAACTTCCAGCGGTCCAAAACAGAACTCGCAAACGTGAAGAGCCTCAATTGGATATGTCTTATGACATTCACGACACTTCAAGGATTGAACAAACGCCATTCAAATCTCCTCATCGATCGGGCTTTGGCACCTGGTAACACTGCACTGGTTGCCGCGGTATCATAGGGCCCGTCCCTAAACCGCTCTTGATGATGTCTCAATTACTGCTAAATGCTAATCGGCACATTTATTTGGATCGACACCTAATTTAGCTCGCCTTGGGAAAACTCCTCCGCGGCAAACCACTTTTAGCCCACAGAAAATAATCCCGTTACTGCGTGCGACAAGCAATGCCAGGGCGACTACACCTGGAAAGATGAGACATTCCGACCAGCATCGATCGCTTCGCTTTGAGAGATTTGCAGAATCACACTCGATCACGGTCATCATCCCAGCTAGAAACGAACAGCGCACTATCGGAAACATCGTAGGCAGCTTGACCGAAAGATACTCCGCTGGTACAAGATGTCTCGCTAGAATCGTGGTCGTCGACGACCATTCAACCGATGACACTGCCCGTCTTGCCGCTGAATCCGGAGCCGCCGTATTGAGCAGACTTGGCATGGATGAGCCGACCGGCAAAGCAGAGACTATTCGCGAAGGCGTTCGGCGATATCCGAGCAACATCTATGCGTTGTTCGACGCAGACGTCCCCAACTTCGATCCGGGCTGGCTCGAGACACTGTGCCTCGTCCTTGAAGATGAAAACCGTATGTTAGCCAAGGGAACATATTCAAGACCGGTACACGATACCTCTGGCAACCATGCGCGGTTCCATCAGGGAGGCCGAGTCACAGAGCTCGTTGCGAGACCACTGCTATCGCTTTGCTTTCCAGAACTCGCGCGTTTTGGCCAACCGCTTAGCGGCGAAGTTGCCTTTCGATCTGAACTTGCCAAAAAGAGTGCTTTCTCTATCGGCTATGGATTCGATGTAGCCCTTCTCATCGACAGCTATTTGAGCTATGGAATCGGAGCAATTCAAGAGGTCAACCTCGGCGAGCGGAGCCATAATCACCAGGAATTATCGGCACTTTCCTATCAGGCAAGCCAGGTCTTGCTTACCATACTTCAAAAGGCCGGCGTAGACGTAGAAAAACTCCCTGGAGCTGGTCAGCTGATAAGGCCTGGGAAAGAAGACAAAGCGGTGCCATTCGGCTTACTGCACTAAACATCATTTCTCCAGCCTCAGCGCCGAAGCAAGGGCGACCTTGACCGACTTCAAGGTTTCCGTGAATGCCTTTTCTTCTCCCACTTGTTCGACGAGCGAAAAGATCCTGGAACGATCAGATCGCGAATTTCTCACCTCGGGGGCAAAATCGCCGACGAGTACCAGATATGGAATTGAGTGATCTTGGGCTATCGAGACTACTTGACCGACGACCTTCCCATTGAAACTCTGCGCATCCAAATATCCCTCGCCCGTCACGATCAAAGAAGCGCCTTCAAGGGCCTCATAAAGTCCCATTGCTTCTGAGGCGACATCAAATCCGGGAACGATGCGCGCACCTATTGCAGCTAGTCCCCCTGCCAGTCCACCGGCGGCGCCGCCGCCCTGAAGCGAGGAGATATCCACGTCAAAGCGTCTCAGGTACAGTTTCTCCAAAGCCTCGAGCCGCTGCGTGAGAAGCTTTGACTCAGAAGAACTAGCACCTTTCTGCAGCGCAAATTCAGTTGCTGCCTCGCAAAACCTGATCTCTACATCCACCGCTGCGACGAGATCAACACCCTTCAGCCGAACCACCGGTTCGAGGGCTTCTATCGCGCCTAAGCCTCCATCTGTGGTAGCCGAACCGCCGCACCCAACGATAATCCGCTTGGCTCCCGCGAAGACTGCGGCCTTTATCAACTCCCCCACGCCCTTGGTGCTGGCAGACATTGCATCGTTGTGCTCCGCTCCGCCCACCAAGGAAAGTCCGGCGGCAGCGGCCATTTCGATGACTGCCGTGTCACCATCTAGTCTGTAACCAGCGGTCACCTTTCCGCCATTGGCCGAAGTAACCGATAGGCTCCTGTTGGCGCCACCCATTACCTCCACCAAACCTTCTCCGCCGTCTGACATCGGAAAGGTTTCGAGCTGATAGCCCGCGCTCTCCAGCACTTCTGGCATCGAATGCGCAATGTGGGATGCTGAAGCAGTCCCCCGGAATTTATCTGGCACCACCAAAGCTTTTGTCACAGGATACTTCCCGACATTCCGAGCCCGATTATTGCGGCTCTATTCAATGGTCGCCTTGGGATACACGATCAGCTGCGTGCACCGGAACGCAGCCATTAGCCTTTGCGTATCTCCGCTTGTCACCTGGCAGTCCCATACCTGCGTCGTCCTGCCACTATGGACTATTTGCGAAACTCCATATATTTTCCCTGTCCTCGCAGTAGAAAAAAAGTTCGTCTTCAGCTCCATAGTGGTAAACGTAAGCGCGCCGTCAGGAAGGAGTGCCTGACAGCCGATACCGCATAGAGTATCGGCGAGTGAAACCACGACTCCGGCATGGAGATAGCCGTTGGGCGCTCGATGTTCGTCACTGAGATCAATCTCTCCGAATAGATGCTCTCCATCGAATCTCGTCAGATTTATCCCCAGAGCTCTCAGAAATCCGAACGAGCTTAAAGCTTTAAGACTTTGCTCAGATAATGGGTCAAACGCTCCCAAGTCAAAGTTTGGCATGATATCAGCCTAATGAATTTGTCCCTGGAGGTCAGTTGCGACGTATTTTGCAATCCGATCAGCTTCGACTACCGCC
>DAHVKW010000143.1 GCA_027320695.1 Actinomycetota bacterium
CCTCGGCAACAAGCTGCGGGCACTTGAGAGTTTATTTCCAACTCCGGAATGCTGTCTAACTTCCAGCGAAAGTCCCAGGAAACCGATAGTTTGGAGATAAATTCATACGCGGCCCAGGGGAGATGTACCAAATATGCAGATCAAGGCAGCTGTCATAAACAATAAAGGCGAAGACTTCGCAATCGACAACATCGAGCTCGATCCTCCTAAAACTGGGGAAGTGCTTGTGAGGATGGTGGCTTCCGGAATCTGCCATACCGACATGAACGTCAAGAATCAAACCCACAGGGTCCCTGCGCCAGCGGTGCTGGGACATGAGGGCTCCGGCATTATCGAAGAGATAGGGCCTGGAGTGACGGATTTCGAAGTTGGAGACCATGTGGTGCTTGGGTTCGCCTCCTGCGGAAGCTGCCGCAATTGCCTTCAGGCCCGGCCATATGCCTGCGCTAGGCATGCCGAGCTTAATTTTGGGGGCAAGATGGAAGATCTGACTTCCCGCCTCCACCGAGGCGACCAGCCCCTATCAAACTTCTTTGGCCAATCGTCATTCGCCAGCTACTCGGTTTTGAATGCCCGGAATGCGATAAAGGTTCCGAAAGATGTCGACATCGCGCTGCTAGGCCCGCTTGGATGCGGCCTCATGACGGGGGCTGGAACTGTATTCAATCGCCTGCAACCAAGTCCCGGGTCCACTATTTGCGTCATAGGAGCAGGCGCCGTAGGCCTCAGCGCAGTTATGGCGGCAAATATCGTAGGCTGTGGCAAGATCATAGCCATAGACGTCCATGAAAACCGCCTTCAGCTGGCAAGAGAGCTTGGCGCCACCGACACCATCAACGCCGGTGATACCCCAGACATAGTCTCCGCAATTCGCTCGCTCACAGACGGAGGGGTCGAATTTGCTATCGAGGCGGCCGGACATCCGGCATTGCTTCGCCAGGCCGTTGACGCGCTTGCCCCGCTTGGAACCGCCATTCAGCTAGGCGGGCTTCCCCAAGGCACGCAAGCTTCGATCGATTCCAACGATCTCAGATCTAAGAGCAAGACGGTCGCCGGACTGGTCGAAGGTGCCAGCGTACCCAGAGTTCTGATTCCCCAGCTAATCGAATTCTACAAAGCGGGAAAGTTCTCTTTCGACAGGCTGGTCACCTTTTATCCGTTCGATGACATCAACCAAGCGGGATCCGACTCCCATGACGGCAGGGTGATCAAACCAGTTCTGAGATTCAGCTGACATTGGGCTCGGCACCGTCTCGCTGCGGCCCCCTGCCGTCAATTCGGGAGCGCACTAGCTCCAGAGTTGGCGGGAAGGGGACATCTCACACCTTGAACGAGCTCTGCACTCCAATCGGAAACAGGTCCTCTGCTTCGAGCGGCTTATGCGTGACGCCTTGATCGTAGGCAAACCTAAGAAATGAGCTTATGGTTGTCCGGTTTGGATCTACGCCGTATGGCCAGTAGCCATCGGATCCAAAGAGTTCAGAAAGTCTGTCGGCAAATACGCGCGACCATGGAAGAGGGAATCTGCTCGCTGTCACGTCGAACAGTCTCGCTACCGAGCGCGACTTCGCCTCTTCAAACGCCTTGAAAAGATTCATTGCCACCCAAGGATTGTTCTCCAGGACCGACCTCTTCACCGCCACCACGTGCATGATTGGAAATATGCCAGTCTGCAGCCAATAGTCGTGCTCCGCCGTCTGGTAATCGACAAGGATGCGCCGCACACGCGGATCACCTTCCTCGATCGCCTTTGGAGCATGCGCAGACATAACCACGTCAAGCTCTCCCGAAAGCAGCATGTCATTCAGGCACTTCGTGGGCTCCGAAGTGTAATTGACTCCTTTTGGAATGCGAAGGCTGACCTTCTCAAGACGCCCCGGATCGTTAACGCCGGCCTGGACCCACACTATGTCGGTCAGAGGTATTCCGACGGTCTCGGCGAGGTAGCCCCTGGAGTAGACAGACGCAGTTTGGGCCCACTCGGGAATCCCAACCCTCAGGCCCGCTATCTCTTTTATAGAAGTCGGCCCGTCGCTTCTGACGTAGAAAGAGGACTGTCGAAACACCCGCGAGGGAAACACCGGTATGGCGGTGACATCGCAATCAGGCTGCGAGACAAGCGAAACATACTTTGCAAATGACAGTTCGCAAACGTCGAACTCCCTGAACTTCAAGAATCTATAGAAAATCTCCTCTACTTGAAGATCGAGCGGCTGAAGTTCAACCCCCTCCACCGGCACTACGCCGTTCATCAGATCGCGAACGTGGTCATAGTCGCTTATCGCAAGCGTTAGTTTTAGTGCATTTTTCGCCACTATTCCCCCATGGGCTAATTTGGATGGTTCCAAAGCTCAGTCACAAACCCGATTTTCGACCAGGCCGATACCGGCTTCCTGGTCGATTGCATCCAGCAACGATCACCGTGACGCAACAAGCGTTGCTCCGGCGGCATCGCCTGGCAAACCGGGCGATACGCAACTCATGTATTGGTCATATGGTATCAGAAACCGCCCAATCCTTCCGATGACAAAACGCGATACGAACCAAAGATTGTTCTGGACTGCAGTTCGGCCGCAACTCTGACAGCCGCTCAGAGCAAATCATCCGGCGAACTAATTCTTAGATCTCAGCACAGCTTGAGCTGCAGCGAGCCGGGCGATTGGAATTCTGAATGGAGAGCACGAAACGTAGTCGACACCTGCGTGCACAAAGATTTCTATCGAGGCGGGATCTCCTCCGTGCTCGCCGCAGACTCCGATCTTGAGAGTAGGCTTGGTGCTTCGCCCCCTCTCAATTCCCATTCTCACCAATTCGGCGACACCGGTTGAATCAAGCGTTTTGAATGGATTAGCAGGCAGAAGCCCAAGATCGATATAGATGGCCATGAGACGGCCCTCCACGTCATCGCGCGAAAAGCCGAAAGTCATTTGAGTCAGGTCGTTGGTGCCAAAGGAGAAAAAATCCGCACCGTCAGCGATCTCATCAGCGCGAACAGCCGCTCTTGGAGTCTCGATCATCGTCCCGATTGTGCATTCGATTCCCTTCACCTTTTGAGCGTCGATCGCCTCCTGGATCCAAGACCTGGCCAGCAGAAGCTCTTCTCTGCCTACCGTCAGTGGCACCATGATCTCGACGATCGGGTTCTTTCCCTTTCTTTTCAACTCGGCGGCCGCTTGAAGCAACGCCTTCACCTGCATTGCATACAGACCCGGTTTGATGACTCCGAGGCGCACCCCCCGGGTACCAAGCATCGGATTGACTTCTTTCCAAGCCTTGGCCGCGGAAAATAGAGCAGTCTCTTCCGGCGTGAGGCCCATGGTGGCTTCCTTGATGGAAAGGTCCAAGGTATCGGGCAAGAACTCGTGCAAAGGAGGATCTAGCAGCCTCACCGTGACCGGAAGTCCGTCCATGGCATCGAAAATCTCCTTGAAATCATCCTTCTGAACAGCCCTGAGTTCTTCAAGCGCCTCGAGTTCGTCGTCCTTGGTATCGGCCAAAATCATTTTCCGCACTATCGGCAGCCGGTCTTCCGCGAGGAACATGTGCTCGGTGCGGCAAAGGCCTATCCCCTCGGCGCCAAACGCTCTGGCATTGGCCGCGTCGGAGCCGTTGTCAGCATTGGCCCTAACCGACACTTTTCCGAAGCGGATCTCGTCCGCCCACTTGAGAATGATTTCAAATTCTGGAGGAGGAGTGGAA
>DAHVKW010000144.1 GCA_027320695.1 Actinomycetota bacterium
AGGAGCTGCAACCGCCAGCAGAACGTCACCGGCGATGCCTGATCCGCCCATGCCTAGCACAACGACATTTTCAATTTCATGCTTATAGGGAAGACCTGGAGTGGCTGTGGCGTTTGTGGCAGCCAATGCTACCTGTTCCGGGAGACCAGCAGTATATTCCCACATGCGGGATGAATCCAAAACCTGTTCGAACATGCAAATACCTCAAACCTGTATTTTTTAGAAGTGACTAGAACCGTCTAAAGCTATGAACTCTTTGCCAAAGCCATCAGCCGTTCATGCTCACCTTGATCTACCACTTGAGATTCATCTACAAGCATGATGGGAATGTTCTGTCTTATGGAGTACCGGCGCTTCAGCCTGGGATTGTATAAAGTGTCCTCCCCTGGAATATAAATCAGCTCTCCCTTGTCAATTGGGCAGACCAGAATCTCCAGAAGTTTGGGATCCAATGTCACACTACTTCCTTTCAGAATCAGCTTTGGAAATAACGGCTAGGACCTCTTGGACCTTTGACGCCACCTCCATATCAGATTTAGCCTCGAGATTGAGCCTTAGGAGAGGCTCGGTATTAGAAGGACGCACATTGAACCACCAGTCGCCCATGTCTACCGTAAGCCCGTCCATGTGGTCCATTTTGCCTCTTCCCTGATAGGCATTCTCGAGAAAGGCTAAAACGTCTCTTACATCTTGAACCTTCGTATTTACTTCGCCTGATGCGCTATAGCGCTCGAGGTCGATTCTCAGTTGGGAAAGCGGCTTGTCCGACAGAGACAGCACCTCAAGAACCACAAGAGCCGCGATCAGACCGGAATCTGCACGAAAGTTATCCCTGAAGTAGTAGTGTCCGGAGTGTTCACCCGCGAACAGGGCATCGGTCTCACCCATAATAGTTTTGATGAAACTGTGTCCCACCCTGGTCTTAATTGGAATTGCCCCGCTTTCAGCGATTATTTCCGGAACCGCCTTAGAACAGATCAGGTTGTAAAGGATTTTTGATCCCGGATATTTTGCCGCGAGGGTCTTGGCGACAAGGGCGGTGGTAGTTGACCCGGATATCGTCTGCCCCTGGTCGTCGACAAGAAAAACCCTATCGGCGTCGCCATCGAACGCCAAGCCGATATCGGCGCCGGTTGAAATTACCCGCTGTTTGAGATCGACGAGGTTCTCAGGCTGGATGGGATCGGCAGGATGGTTGGGAAATGTGCCGTCCAGCTCAGGAAAGAGTATTTCGAGCTGGAAGGGAAGCGCAGAGAATACCGCTGGGACAACCAAGCCTCCCATTCCATTCGCAGTGTCCGCAACCACCTTCAACGGCTTGAGGCGCCCGACGTCTACAAATGAGCGGACGTGGTCCGCAAACCTGGTCAGCATCTCCTTTTGTTCATACGATCCGGCTTTTGCGGCGGATGGAATTCCATCATCAATAAAGCTTTGGGCGAGGTCAGCAATGTCCTGCAGGCCGTTGTCAGAGCTGATTGGACGTGCCGCTGATAGGCACATCTTAATTCCGTTGTAGATCGCCGGGTTGTGGGATGCCGTGAACATGGCTCCAGGCACATCAAGCTCTCCCGATGCGAAATAGAGCATGTCCGTAGATCCAAGGCCTAAATCGATAATGCCGGCCCCAACCCTACGGGCCCCATCCATAAATGCCGAACTGAGCTGCTCGCCTGAGACGCGCATGTCGCGGGCCACGGCGATCTTGGAACTGCGGGAAAACACTGCGAAAGCAGCACCAACTGCACGTGCGATATCATCATTGAGCTGATCGGGAACTGTGCCCCTGACGTCATAAGCTTTGAAGATTTCGGAAATCATATGTCCCAGAACCCTTGCCTTGTTTCAATTTCCTTTAGACCGACTAAAAGCACGGAGACTAACTCTAGTCGATAGACTCCGGCAAATTCTTGGATCGCGTGCCCTTCACAATAAAAGCGACAGCAACGGCAAGCGAAACAATAGTCAAGCCGTACCCAATGTAGTCGATCGGAGTCATTCCGTAATAAACGACCACATGTCGTGACGTAGGAATAACAACCATCAGGTTCGGCGCCACCCTGTAGGGACCGCTTCCTCCCTTGACCTGCCAGTTTGGAAAATAAGACTCCTTTACCAACACCGGAGCCCCCACGTTGGAAACATCAAATGACACCGACGAGCTGTTTTGGCTGATATGGCTGACAGTTGTCGGGTCCACCGGAGTCGAAGGTAAGTCGGTCGACCCGGCCGCCGCCCTGATCCAATTGGGGGGACCCGACTGGGCCGGTAAGACAGACCATTGTTTCGGACTGTCGTACCACGGCATGACATCTTTAACCCAAGACGCCTGGCTTGGATTCACGCCACGTAAAACCACTGGCCAGCTGTTTAAAGGCACTACCTTCGCCGAGTGTCTAATCAGGTAAATATTCCATGTCCATCCCAGTGGCGAGTTCAAACCCTTTGACGGTTCCAATGCCGGCACCGTCTCAATCTTGTGCAACTGCGGATCTTTGTCGGCCTGCGCTACGACATTTGGGGAGTACGCCATGTAGTACCTGACGCCTAGCAGCTGTAGATGCTGAACTCCTAGCGCCACGTTTAGCCCGTCGTACGGCAGGCCGGACATTGCCTCCGATGGAGATGCCGACAACTCTGATTGGTTCACGAAATGAAACGGAGTCGTTGCCGACGATTCGAAAAACAGACCCTCCATTGAGCCGACGCACCTGTTGGTCCAATACGGCAAGAGCATTAGGGCCATTGGGGTACCGTAAGCATTTTCCTGAGAGTTGTACTCCCACATTGCCGGACCGCACCCGTAATTTCTGCCGACGACCTGCATGGTTGCCATGAGTTCGCGATAGGCAGGATATGCGGGCTTACCTTCGTAGCCTGTGTAGTTCCAGCTGAGCCACGAAGGCAAGAAACTTTGCGTCGCATGAATTGGCAGCCATGGTATTGGGCCGAACATCCCTAATCCAGATATCGCAAACACCACCAGTGAAACCAGGGTAGCGAGGACGACGTGGCCGCGTGAGCCGAGGGACTCATTTTCGGGACCGGGCCATCGAGTCTTTTTGACTGTCTCGGGCGCGGGCTGAGCGAGAATAGTTGCTACTTCCTGGGCCCCGAGTTCAAGTCCAATCAAGGAATTCGGTACTGAATAGCCAACCTCATCTTCCTCTAACGCTTCTACACCGGACTCAGATGAAAGAGCGCTTTTACTGCCGATCCAGGACTTTGTCTTTTTGTACGCAGCGCCAGCCAGAATACCCAGATTGCCGAGGAACAAGCCTGACAGAACGTAGAGCGAAAGGACCCAGAACGGCAGCGCTCGAGCATTATACACCGCGCTATTTGGCAGAAATATGAATGCCGCAACTGAAAAAATACCCAGCAGAGCCAAGAGCACCCCTAGCATCTGTTTTCTCCAGATCGCAACAACCATGCCAAGAAAAGCCATAACCAGCCAGGGGCGCAGGGAGTGAGGAAACAAAGTGCTGCTGTAGGTGGTCACCTTCGACCATCCCATTGACGTGGAATATGCTACGCGCAATGCAAATGGAATCGCCCAGAACGATGTGATGAGTGCGGCTAGAACCACCATCACAACCGTATATCGCAAGTCGCTCCAGCTTTTGTA
>DAHVKW010000145.1 GCA_027320695.1 Actinomycetota bacterium
ACCAGAAAAACGCATCGAGGAATGGTTGCGGCGACTGGACGGCCTTGCTCGCAACTGGAAACCATCAGAATATCTCTTTCAAGAAGAGTGATGTCTGACACTCTTTCACCAGAAGAGCGCAGTGAAAGGATGCGCTTAGTCAAGTCAAAAGATACGCGACCCGAAATGGTTGTCCGAAGACTTTGCCGAGATCTGGGGTGTAGTGGCTATCGACTTCATCGAAAAGATTTGCCGGGCAAACCTGATATAGCGTTTATTGGGAAAAAGATTGCCATTTTTGTCCATGGCTGTTTTTGGCACGGACATAACTGTTCCGGTCATGTTCGTCTGCCGAAATCAAAACAAGAATACTGGCTCCCCAAGATCGAGCGGAACAGAATTCGGGACCTTGAAAACGTTGCTGCGCTCACAGGGAATGGATGGCGCGTAATGGAAGTGTGGGAATGCGAAACTAAAAAACAGGAACGTTTACGAATTAGCCTGGCGGAGTTTCTTTGTGTAACGCATTGAATTATCTAGGCAATGGCAACTGCTACATAATACCGGAGAAACATCTGTGAACCAGACCGATGCAGTGAAAAATCTCCATGAACGCGCACCTATATGATTACCTTGTCTGAAGATGGTTATGTGCGTCTGACGCTGGAAACCTTCCTGGTCACGCCACTTGTGCACCTGGTATCCGGCTTGGATGAAGATGAATCTATTCCATCGCATGAAGGAGGATGCCTTGCCCGCATCTCCGGCTACACTGAATGGGTGAGTGTCTCAATGCCGACTATCACCCTGGGATGGGACTGGTGGCTGGATGTGTCGAAAGGGCAGCCTTTTTGCGTAAGGTTGGACACTCCTCGATGCAACATCATGCTCGTTGATACTATGCAGTACGACTTGGGTATCGCCAAGACCTCGGTGCTGCTTGAGACTGCGATCGATAACTTCGCATGGTGTGAAGAAGTTCGGAAACAAATCGCTACCCGATACGCTTGAAGTCTGTCAACCTGTCAAGGTTTGCAGTTACGCAAATTCCCATATCCCCTTTAAATACCCCTACTTTAACGAGGAGGGGTAGATATGCATGTCATGTCAGGCACTTCAACGGGACTTCCCAAGGATTTGTATTCGAAAGTCGCCAACTATCGCCACAAGGTATTTGTCGAACAACTTGGCTGGGAACTTCAAACGCAGGATGGTATGGAATTGGATCAGTTCGACCGACATGATACCGTGTATGTCGTGGCGCAGGATGACAAAGGCCATATATCCGGTTGCGCCCGTCTGCTCCCTACAACTCGTCCCTATCTCTTACTGGAAGTATTTCCACAACTTCTCAACGGCTTGTTGCCGCCGAATTCCCCGGAAGTTTGGGAATTGTCTCGCTTTGCGGCAGTGGATTTGAATAATTCAGCTCCGACGCAGGCTTGCTCTGGGATTGTCTCTGGAAAAGGAACTGGATGCTTCCCAGCCGCCTACCATTTGAACGTTTGTAACTCACCGAAGTTAATGAATAACATTTTCGAGAGAGGTTGAATGAGATGCGTATTGGAATTATTGGGGCAGGTCGCATGGCGCAATCGGTCGGATGGTTGGCCACACAAGCAGGGCACGAAGTGATGCTAAGTAATTCACGAGGGCCTGCGAGTATTCGCGATTTAAGCCAAAGGATTAGATGCACTGCTGGCACTGTCTATGAAGCCGCAGAATTCGGCGAAGTGATTTTTGTCGCGATATATCTTCAGGACTATCATGCTGTGCCGAAGGCCCCTCTGGTTGAGAAAACCGTAATCAATCCCCAGAACTACTTTCCTCATCTCGGGCGTATCGCGGAACTAGATCGCGGAGAACTGACCACAGCCGAATTTCTAGCGCGATATTTGCCGGGATCGCGAACGGTCAAGGCGCTCAATTCGATTTTGGTTGAAGACCTCATCCCAGATGCCCGTCCTGCCAGCGCAGCGAATCGGCGAGCCCTGCCAATTGCTGGCGACGACATGGAGGCAAAGTCGACCGTCTCCTGTTTTCTGGATCAGATCGGTTATGACACAGTTGATGCTGGAACTCTTTCCGAGGGTTGGCGTTTTGAACGATGTCGACCAGTCTATTGTAGGCCATTAGGCAAGCGCGAACTGCAGGAAATGCTGCTCGCCACAACGCCGGACTCTATGGTGCCCGAAGGGCACTGGTACGCTTATCGTGCGCTTCACGGTTAACAGCGATTTTACACAGGAGATGGCTATGGATTCAGATCAAGCGTTCACCGGTCGAGGGAACTTCAGGAGCGGGAAACTTTCCCCAGACGCTGCATTAAGGGTCCATACAGTGACGCTCATGGCGTACCTCGCCGCGTCGAGTGCCCCAACACCGCTCTACCGACTTTATCAGTTGCAATGGCATTTCTCACCGGTGATCTTGACGCTGATCTTCGGGCTATACGCGCTTGCCTTGCTTGCGACCTTGCTTATCGCTGGTCGTCTGTCGGATCACCTCGGCCGGCGTCCCATCATCGGCTATGCGCTTATCCTGGAACTTGCCGCCATGGGCATGTTCCAGGCCGCCGATAACTTCGACTGGCTGTTGGCCGCAAGGGCACTGCAAGGCGTAGCCACAGGTTTGGCGACGGCGGCCTTGGGAGCCGCGCTCGTCGATCTTCACCGTGAGCGTGGCTCCCTGACCAACACTCTGGCGACGATGGGCGGAATAGCCATCGGCGCTCTTGGCACGACTGCGCTGGTGGAACTGGCGCCCGCACCTCTACACCTTGTCTTCATATTGCTAATGCTGGCCTTCGCCCTGCAATTCGTACTGAACTGGCGCACGCCGGAAACGTCGGGGGGACGCCCCGGTGCATTAGCCTCCTTGCGTCCGAGCATTGCGGTGCCGCACGGCGCGAGGGGAGCGCTGCTCGCGATTACGCCAATCAATGTGGCGGTCTGGGCGTTGGGCGGCTTCTATCTTTCGCTCATGCCCTCTCTGGTCGCCATGACCACGAAATCGGTCTCAGTCTGGCTTGGCGGTCTGAACGTCGCCGCTCTGACACTGAGCGGCGGTGTAGCCATCTTTTTGGTGCGGCGTAGTCAGCCGTTCTGGGCCCTCCTTATCGGAGCCGTGATGTTGGTTGTCGGAATGACTGTCATCCTCATGGGCGCCAATTTCGGATTGACGCCCGTTCTACTCATCGGATCAATGATCGCCGGGGTAGGATTTGGCTCGGGATTTCTTGGCGCGGTGCGAAGCATAGTGCATCTTGTTGAGCCGACGGAACGGGCTGGATTGATGGCAGCTTTCTACGTCGAGAGTTATTTGGCCAATAGTCTCCCGACGATCCTTGCGGGGTACATGGCCCAACGTCTCGACCTGTTGATGGTCGCGAACATGTACGGAGGAGCAATCATTCTGTTGGCTCTCACCGGATTAGTACTCGAACTTCTGCGCTTTCGTAAAAGGAGAGGGGCTGGACGCCTCCTCCCCACGGGGAGAGAGGGCCGGTGAATGGATCGAAAGAGTGATCCGAGACTACGTCCGATAAAACACCATTGTATCGGACGGATAAGATGTCACCTGTTTATGA
>DAHVKW010000146.1 GCA_027320695.1 Actinomycetota bacterium
TGGTGGCTATAGAGCCTCTCGTCGTACTCGTAGGGCTCTCCGATCTGGAACTTCTCCCTCTTGGCTATGAAGGTGAGATACTCAGTGGCGGGCCTAAGGACCTCCGTGTCGATCTTGGGGTCGAACCCGAGCGATTTCAGGTTCTCTGCCACGTTGTAGATGGAAGGCTGCGAGTTGGCGTTGGCGAGCGGAGGGACAGAGGTGTGTATCACATTGATTCCAAGCTTTGCGAACTCGAGCGCGTTGATGGGCCCGAAGCTGTTGTTGCAGTGCCCGTGGAACTCCCAAGTCACCCCAGGGGAGACCTCCAGCAACTTGGGCACAAGCTCCCTGATGCGATCAGGGGTCAGAAGCCCGCCGACATCCTTGAAACAGAGGCGGTAGGGGTTCATTGCCGCCGCGTCTTTGGTTCTCTGGATGAAGTACTCGTCTGTGTGCCGGGGCGAGACGGAGTAGATGATGTTCACGATGGGGGTCATTCCAAGTTTGGTGAACCTGGAGACCTGCTCTCCCATATTCGAGAAGTCGTTCCACTTGTTGCCAATCCTGGTGTAGCGGATTCCCATGTCGAC
This sequence comes from Actinomycetota bacterium, assembly GCA_027320695.1. Taxonomy (GTDB): domain Bacteria; phylum Actinomycetota; class Acidimicrobiia; order Acidimicrobiales; family Acidimicrobiaceae; genus SCQM01. The sequence goes on from DAHVKW010000146.1 coordinate 573, forward strand.
GACCATCTTGGTTATCAGCTCGCCAATCACTCGCGGCACGTAGCCACTCATGGTCCTGCCCACTACGTCGCCGTGCCATCTGAGAGGAGTGTTCTCGGCCGCCTTAGCTCCCAGCTTGATCCAGTCCCACGGGTTTTCGTTCAGGTGGCGGACGAGTTTTTTGAACGCGGCACCTGCCGCAATGAATTCAATAGCCTCGAAGCCCGCCGCGTCCAGATATGGCATGGCGGCAAGCATGTGGCGAGTTCGCATGTTCATTGCCCACAGGCTTTGGTGCCCGTCCCTGATCGTCGTGTCTACAAACCTGATTTCCTTCACGTATGCGTTGCCTTTCACATCAGTCGGGTAGCCGAGAATCCGACTTTCCCCAGTTCAAATTGCCGTATGTGCTGTCGTGATTCTTTCACGCTTGCATCACCGATTCCCAGCACCCCCACTGTGAGGTGCAGAGTCATCGGTGAAAAACATGCCAACTGTCTGACTCAAAGCGTCTGCAATGGAGGCAGCCCAAAACGCTCGTTGTCGCTTCCAATGCTGGGGGCGGTAGCTTCTAGGTCCCTTTCCAATCCTTCGAGCCAACTTCGCTTGGTGAGCTCGAACTGTTGAGCGGCATCCGGGATTACCTGGTTGGTCAGAAGGGAGTCCTTGGCTGCTTCGCCCGGAGAGAGAATGGGTCCGCAGGGGACATCATGGTCAGACAACTTTGAGAGCCACTCATTCCGTGGTCCTTTGGAAAATTCTTTCTGGAGTTCGTTCTGGAGTTCGATGTAATGCTTCACCCGGCTCTTCTTGTCTTTGAATCTCTCGTCGCTCGCCAGTTCCGGCCTGCCAACCGTATCGAGCAGTCCAATCCAAAACTTCTGAGGAGTTGAAAGATGCACTACAAAGCCTTTTCCATCGTTGCCGACAAAGGCGTAGGACTGCGAGCTCATGGCCCGAGTCTGCTTGCCAGAAGGTGCAGATTCAAGCAGCTCGCTCCCGACGGCGTTCCGGACAAGTGAAAGGCTCGAGCCCACCATCGACACGTCTACGGCTCTTCCTTTTCCAGTCTTCTGTCGCTCTACGAGCGCGGCGAGAATTCCTATAGTCGAATAGAGTCCGGCAATGCTATCGGAAAGCGGTGGGCCGACACACTGGGGCGTGTCAGCGTCGGTCAGTTGAGACATGAGGCCTGACATCGCTTGTGCCACTGCATCGTAACAGGGGCGGTCAGCGTACGCACCCGTTCTTCCAAAACCCGTGATGTTGCATACTATGAGTTGCGGGTTGATCTTCTTCAGCTGGTCGAAGGTGAGGCCGAGCTTTTCTTGAGTAGCTGGTCGAAAGTTGGAAAGCAGAACGTCAGCGCTACGAAGCAGATTGTCGAACCACTCTCTCTCACCAGTCCAATCAATGCATACGCTTGCTTTGTTGGCGTTATAGGCTATGAAACTCGCCCGCGGACTTTCGGTCGAACCCCATCCCCTAAATGGGTCTCCGGTGGGAGGGTGTTCAAGCTTGATTACCTCCGCACCAAGCTCGTTCATCAGAGAACCGGCAAGTGGGCCGCTAATATAGCTAGCCATCTCGATGACGCGTATTCCCTCCAAAAGTCTTGGACTGCTGTCTGACATTCGCTGCTCCTATGTCTCAAATATGTCGCTTCAATAATTCTCAGTTCGACTTCACGCATCCGGCAAACTTGCCCGTCATAGAGTCGTTCCAGGTTGAACTGCCGGTTACGAGCTTTCTCTCATCCGTTGGCGTACCGTCTACTTGCATTCACGTAAAGCCGCAAGGCGCTTCTGGTGGAGTATCGAACTGCCGTGCCGTTGGACCCAGCTACATTCAGGTTGCTGGAGGATATAGCCTTCGACTTGCTGCTCGGATATAGTCCGTCAAGGGGAATGGCAATCCGTCTTACCAACCCGTATCGCTTTGGAGAAAGCTCTCCCCGTGAGGGCAAGTACCGCCAAGTAGGCAGGAAAAATCCAACACCGACATTGCGGCAACCGCGAATACCCACAATTTTGCGCCCCCTGCTGCTTCCAAGCGGTAATCGAAATGAGGCTTCCAGGCAGCCGGAAGACTTGTTGACGTCCAAAGTTTCGGACATCTGTCGAGCATTCAATCCGAAATTATTTACGGCTCTGGAATGCCGGGCCGGCCCTCCGAGACGTGACTTGCCAAATAAGATATACGACCCCCAAACAATGCCTCGATGCACGAAACTATCCGTGACTGAAATGATTCTGCGCTGGTTTCCATCGTCCCGGACTTCAATGTGTCAGATTTCACATCTAGGACAAAGATAAATTCTAGAGTGATGTTCAGTCAAGCAATGGCGAAAAATATTTCGTAGTATTTCTCATTCTTGGCATGAAAGCGAAATCAGATCAGCCAATTAGGTGGCAGGAAACTCGTTGAGCGAAAAGAGACGACAGGCCCAAACGCGAAATAGATGATCAGATTGTATTCATTATGGGCGCAGTTCATGAACAGCGATGTAAGCGACGGTAATCCGATCTCTTAGTCGGGGTAGCGACTGCTTCACCAAGAATTGGTAAACAGCCGTAATCAGTGGTATGACACTAATATGCCAACGTTGGTATCGATTGGAGTTGCCGCCCGTGAGATGGGCGTGCATCCCGACACCCTGCGCCGGTGGGAGCTCGAGGGACGCATCGACCCGGCCGAGCGAACGCCGGGGGGAAGGCGGCGTTACGACCTCTCCAAGCTCCGCCATCTAGCCCCGCACCACCTTCGTCGATGGCCCTCGACTCGACGCTGTACTCAGCGCCGAACGTAGAGCAACCGGGCGGATCTCCTGCGCTCCGTCAGTACGTCAGGATCGTGGGGAGCAGACCACGCCGCCGCATCATTCTTCCGATGGCCGGCGTCTCCCGCATATCGGGGAACATCCGGGTAGTGCTCGATGACGAGCACCATCGCGCCTTCATTCATGTCGTCTA
>DAHVKW010000147.1 GCA_027320695.1 Actinomycetota bacterium
AGCTTTCAGAATTAACCGGCAGCAGTAGCAATTAATTGCAGCAATCCAATTGCGCCGTTCGCGGCTAAGGAGAAGAGATGTTACTCATTATTGCACTCGTATTACTCGTTCTTTGGCTACTAGGTCTCATCGGAAGCATTGGAGGAAGCTTTATACATCTCCTGCTTATCGTTGCCGTAATATTGGTGGTTGTCCACTTGGTGAGGGGCAAGAGAGTCTTGTAGGATCAGCGCGCAATCCTTCCAAGCCTGTTTCTCCAGTGTGCGACGTCAGCCAATCTTTAATCGCAAATAGCACATGTCACAAGGCGAAACTGCGGGCCCGACATGGAGGTCGGCACTATCCGTTGGACGCGCTTCGCAACACTTCACTGGGTACCACAAGATGCTATCGCGATCAGGGGGATGACGAGCAGGACGAGACCCGTCCTGCACTGCTGAGCGGCTTCAATCAAAGATCCGGACTTGCTGCAAGGGTGGAAGCGGACTCGGGCAAGGTGGTATATCTGCCCATGACAGCTATAAACGGGTTCGAAGATTTCATGATCCGGCTCGTTGACTAATGGTCTTGGAATCTGGTTTCGCGACCAGCTGCTGGTCCCCGCATGACGCGCTGTCCCTTGCGTGCCCTTGACTGGTTTAAGGCGCCGCTCCTATCCGGAAATGAACCTGCCAATATTCGCCTCGACCCATCGGGTGTTGTACTCGCCCGAGGCAAAGTCAGGATCATTTATTAAGAATGACAGGAACTCGATATTGGTCTCTATGCCCTCTACCTTGAACCTGCCAAGCGCCTCTTTGGTGCGCTCTATTGCGTCGCCCCGGTCTTTCCCGTGGACAATGAGCTTGGCGAGCAAGGAGTCATAAAACGGCGGCACTACGTATCCCTGGTAGCAATGGGTATCTAGCCTGACACCCTCTAAATCAGGAGGGCTCCACAACGTTATCTTGCCTGGAGACGGATGGAATGAGTTTCGGGGCGACTCGGCGTTGATCCTGCACTCTATAGCGTGGCCGCTAAAGGTGATCTCCGACTGGTCATAACCGAGTGCCTCACCCGAGGCCACCTTGAGCTGGAGCTGGACAAGGTCCACTCCGGTAATGGCTTCGGTGATTGGGTGCTCTACCTGAAGTCTTGTGTTCATCTCGAGAAAGTAGAACTCGTCGCGCTTTTCGTCGTAGATGAACTCAACCGTCCCCGCGTTTTCGTAGGAGATCCCTTTAACCAGCGCTACCGCAGCGTCTCTTATTGCCTGGCGTGTCTGTTGGGGAACCATCGCCGCCGGGGCTTCTTCGATGATCTTTTGATACCTCCTCTGCATCGAGCAGTCACGCTCGCCAAGATGAATCACGTTGTTGTATCGGTCCCCGAATACCTGGATCTCAATATGGCGTGCGGAGACGATATATCTTTCCATATACAAAGTGTTGTCCCCGAACGCCGCTTCGGCCTCAGCGGCTGCGTTTTGAAACGCCACTTTGAGCTCGCTGGGCTTGTTAACGATCCTGATTCCCCTGCCGCCGCCTCCGGCTGCAGCTTTGAATAGGATCGGAAAGCCGATCTGGTCCGCTATGTCCGCCGCATCTTCGTAAGAGGCTATGCGCGGCGATCCGGGTACCACCGGAACCCCGTAGCTCTTGGCGATCTCCCGGGCCTCGAGCTTGTTTCCCATCGCCGCTACCGAGGCTGACCTTGGCCCGACAAAGGTGATCTGGTTTTCCTCGCAGGCCTTTACGAACCTGGGGTTCTCCGCCAAAAAGCCGTACCCTGGATGGATGGCGTCCGCTTTCACCCCTAGTGCCGCAGCCAGTATTGCATTCTGGTCTAGATAGCTCTGTGCCGCCCTGGCTGGCCCAATTGTAACCGCTCGGTCTCCAAGGCGCGCCGCAAGGCTGTCTTGGTCAGCCTTTGAGACCGCCACTACCGATTCGATCCCGAGCGCCTTGCAGGCCCTGACCACCCGAACGGCGATCTCCCCACGGTTGGCGATCAGCACCCTTTGTATGCTCACGCCGTCGTCCCGGGCCTAATCACCATAAGCCGTTGTTCAAACTCCACGAACTCGTTGTTTTCAGCCAGGATCTCCACGATCTCCCCGGCCACGTGCGCGGTGACAGAGGTGAACATCTTCATTACCTCCAAAAGCCCCAACGTGGTCCCCTTTTCAACTTTTGAGCCGACCTCCACATAGGGGGGCGCCCCTGGTTCGCTCTGGCGGTAGAATACCCCAACAATCGGAGCAGTCACCTCCACGAGGCCTTCCCCGGGTGCCGCGGATGTAGCTGGTGCGGATGTAGCTGCAGGTGCAGCTTGCACGGCAGCAGGTGTTTCGGCAGCCGCAGTCGTGGTTGGGGCACCCTGAGCGGCGGGTGCTATCCTGGCCGGTTCTGCAGCCGCGTGGGGCTCTCGCGATCCAAAGTGGCTGATCCCGCTCTTGTCGGCGACCAGCTTTGTGCCGCCGATCTCTAGCTCAAGATACTCGACCTTCGAGTTCTCTAAAAGCTCCAATATTTCCAGCACGTCGTCGTACGACAGTTCCATTTTCAGTTCCTTATTTATCTTGGCATCGACTAAAACCTGCTGCCAGAGGTGTTCCCACGCCTAGCTGCTCTTTACCATGGTCACGCTTAGGTCGCCTTTTTTGATGGAGACGTAACTGTGCTTGTCGCGGGTGGCGAGCTCGTAGATCAGCTGTGACAGGGGCCTGCTGTTCGTCAGGTGTTGCCTTGCGACACCGGCGCTTCCAACTATGTCTAGAGCGTCGTCCCCCACGATCGCCTGAAGTATGAGGTCTTCGTCGGATATATTCTTGCCGTAGCGTTTCCTCAGCTCCAAAAGCGTCGGCTCCCAGGACTCGAGCGCCTCGAGCTCGCGGGCCCGGGGACGGTTGAGTATCTTGTCGCGTATCTCCTGGTCCATGGCGTTGGGCGCCTCTCGGCCGTGACGGCCGAGAGCATACTCGATTGTCTGGTCTGTCACCTGCTGGTATCTCTCGCCGACTATGACGTTCACCGCAGCCTGGGTGCCCACTATCTGCGAGAGTGGGGTGACCATGATGGGATAGCCGAGCTCGGCTCGAACCAGGGGAATCTCATCCAGAACCTCTTCGATGCGCTCCGCCACTCCCGCCAAGGAGAGCTGGTAGCGCAGATTTGATATCATTCCTCCCGGGACCTGGTGGCTATATAGCTTCTCGTCGTACTCGTAGGGCATGCCTATTTGGAACTTCTCCCTTTTGGCTACGAACTCGAAGTACTCGGTCGCAGGTCTTAGCGCCTCTTCGGCAATTTGGGTCTTGAAGCCGAGTGACCGCAGATTGGCGGCCACGTTATAGATGGAGGGCTGGGAGTTGGCATTGGCAAGAGGCGGCACGGCCGTGTGGATCACCTCCACCCCCAGCTT
>DAHVKW010000148.1 GCA_027320695.1 Actinomycetota bacterium
AGTCGGACATCGAGCTTCCGGACTTGGTTACTGACTTGCAGGACCGAACCCAGCTCACGCGCCGCACCATTACCAGCATCCTCATCGACAGCGGGCGATTGGACGACTTCAAGCGTAATCCGCAGCAATTTATTGAGCTCGCTGCCGAGACGATCAACCGTTGCAAGCGATTGGCGCTGGTGGATGGTATCAAGTACCAGAAGTTGGGCAACGACCACTTCTATGCCCAGGAATTGTTTGGTGAGGAAGAGCTTACGGGCTACCTCAAGAACATGCGGATGAACACAACAAAATCCATCTACGAGCATGTGGTGTACGACTCCAGCACAGAGCGGGACTTTGCCGATGCCTTGGAGAAGAATGACGCCGTCAAGCTCTACGCGAAACTGCCCGGCTGGTTCAAGGTACCCACGCCGCTGGGTAGCTACAATCCCGACTGGGCGGTGCTAGTGGAGCAGGACGACGCGCAGCGGCTGTATTTTGTGGTGGAGACCAAGAGCAGCCTGTTCACAGACGACCTACGCGACAAGGAGAGCGCTAAGATCGAATGTGGGAAGGCCCATTTCCAGGCGCTGGCTGTTGGTAAGAATCCGGCGCGGTACGTGGTCGCGAGGTCAGTCAATGACGTGCTGACGGAGGCAGCGGAGGCTTAGACGGTGAGGTAGATCATGACGCTCAATTTGAGACAGACCGTGGTCGGCTAGCTGCGCGACCTTCAAGATGCCGCAGCTAACTCAATGTTGCGGCAGGCCGGAGCGTTGTCGTCGGGATGGTCGCTTTCGCGTAGGGGATTGGCGTAATGTCGAAGATATTCTTAGAGAAAGCCATTTTTGTAAAAAGGGCTCCATTTGATGCGCCTCTGGAGCTCTCCTTCCGAGAGAATGAAATCGTAGTTCTTTCTGCAGTGAATGGACGAGGAAAAACGACGATTTTATCCCATGCCGTTGATGCATTCTACGAAATGGCTAAAGGGCACTTCCCAAATGACTTCAAGGGAGTAGAGGGACAGTATTATCGGGTATCTTCGCAGATTTTTAACGTAAGATCCCATGAACCCTCCTTCGTGTATCTGCGCTTTTCAGTGGCGGACGGACGGAAGATTGACTATGTAGATGCTCGCGGTGACGCGGCTGGACACTGCACGCCTGAGCAGTACGACAGGGCGATCAGACTCGAAAACAAGGTTCCTTTCAGGGAGTTGTCTGGTCAGTTAAGCCAAGGGGGCAACGCCAAGTTGGCGCGCGGCCTTGACCCTGCTTTAGCGAAGGATGTTTTCCACAAAAACGTGCTGACTTATTTCCCTTCCTATCGTTACGAGCAACCGGGTTATCTCAATGACCCCTACAAGATTAAGCTCGAGTTCAAGAAGGAGTCTGGGTTTTCTGGCTATTTGCCTAACCCCTTGGAGGTTGTGACCGGGCTTCGGGGGCTGATGAACTGGATCATGGATGTTGTGCTTGATATCAGACATCCCAACCGGGATTCCCTACAGCAATATATCGCCAATGTTACGTATGGGAATCTTTGCCGCATCTTGTCGGAAATAATTCATTCGAAGTTCGACGCAAAGTCCACGAAGATTGTTGACGGCCAACCCAGATCTGCGTTTCGTTTTGGTGTCGGTCCGCGAAATAGCGGTTCTGCAAGAATATCAGTACACGAAAACGCCGAGGAGGCGGCGCCTCTGTATCCTACGCTTTCAACGCTTTCGTCCGGGGAATCCAGTCTCTTGTGTATTTTCGGTGAATTACTCAGGCAGGCGGATAAGATCGGTGAGAACATGATGTTCATGAGCATTCAGGGCATCGTTCTGATTGACGAGATCGATAAGCATCTCCATATCCGTCTTCAGCGAGAAGTTCTGCCGAGACTGCTTAGTATGTTTCCGAACGTGCAGTTCATCACCACATCGCACTCGCCGTTTTTCAATATCGGCCTGAACGAAAGCGCACCGAATCGGGCGGAAATCCTCAGTTTGCCGTTCGGCGTGCGGATGAGGCCAGCAGATGACCCGCAATATAGTGAGGTATACGAGTTGATGCTCAAGGAGGAGGGGCGGTTCAAGGACCTTGCGGTTGCTCTTCAACAGCAGATTGATGAGAATCGGGAGGATTGGAAGCCCTTGCTCGTCACGGAAGGAAAGACGGACGTAGCGCATCTCAAAAGAGCAATGCAGATGCTTGGGATCGAAGACCTTGACGTCGAGTTTTTCGATGGTGTTGGGGAGCGAGGGGGTTCCGATCCGCTTAGGAAGCTGCTCGAGCAGCGTTCGCGTTTGCCTGAAGGGAGGATAATCGTGGGCATCTTTGATCGCGATGAATCGAATATCGTTAGCGAGGTCGAAGAGGGCGATGGCGTATACAAGCACTATGGGAACAACGTGTATGGGATGTGTCTTCCGGCCGTTGCCGGGAATGAGAGATGTTCGATAGAGCACTATTATCCTGATGGTGTCCTCAAGAAGGAGCATGAGGGGCGTCGCTTGTTCACTGGGGGCGAGTTCTACGAGAATGGGAACAGCAAGGATGGCGCTTACTATACAGGAAGAACCCTGAAGAAAAGAATTGAGACGAATGGCATCATCGACGAAAAGATTTACAGGAAAGATGACCTAAAAGGAACGGTTAACGTAGCGTTGACGAAATCGGATTTCGCGGCACTTGTCGAAACCGAGGACTTCATTGGTGAATTCCGCTTCGAGTCTTTCCAGTCGATCTTCGATCGGCTCAGGATGATTCCAGGACTGGCAAGGGCTAATGCTCAATCCCAGTAAGTGTGAGTTTTGAGAGTCTATGCTATCCCGTGCACTCCTCAGCCACATGCAACTCGCCCAAGCCCAACACGCCGAGCGTCAGTGTGGCGAGCGGTTCGAGGGTGGGGGTGGCGTCAGGTTCAACTGCTTTGGGCAAATTGCCTCCGGACGTGCCCGATACTGTTTCTGAAACTCCACTACCATAAGCGTCGCCTGCGCGGCATTCTCGGCTGATTGGTGGCAGGTAGTAGCGTTGGCTTGTCGTCCGGCAGCAGGTACAATGTCGGGTTTCGGGGCTTTGTCGGCTTGCTTGATCATAGGGGTCTCCTTGCGGCGTCGTTGATGGCCTTGCCAAGATCGTAGGCTGCCCGGCCAGAATGCAAGCGGGGCAGCGCTCCGGCACATTTGACATCCTCACCGGCCTGAAGACTGGTGATTCCTGCCGCGCCGCGCGTGGACTTATCCATGCGCGGTCGCCTCGGTGGGTTCCTGCTTCATCGAGCGGCCTGACTGCGCCCACTCTCCACAGGCTAAGACGCGATGTCCTCGCGCCAATACATTGATCGCGCCGACCAGATCGGCGTTGTCCTCGAAACCGCA
>DAHVKW010000149.1 GCA_027320695.1 Actinomycetota bacterium
ATCTTTATGTCGATCGCCGTCTCGGTGCTGTAGAAGATGTTGCCGTTGGGGTGGGCGGATTCGTTACGGTCGTCCACAAGCTTGGCGTAGGTGCCGATCTTGCCGTTGTCGCAGGCGATGAGCTTGAGGAAGCGCAGGATGCTGCGCTCGTTCACGGTGCTGAACACGAAGGGCGAAGACGCGTCGAGCAGGCTCTTCTCGATGTCCTTGCCGAAGCCGACCAGACCCATCGCTAAATCCTTCGGCATCGTCTGCTTGATCCGTCAGATGTTGAAATAGACGCAGCTCATGGTGAGCATGTGGTAGGCGAGGAAAGCGAACTGGTACTTGCCGTGGGTGTAGTTGGTCTCAAACGCGCCCCACAGGAGTGCGATGTAGTCTTGCTCCTTTGGGCTCTTGTTAGATTCCGAGCTTCTGGAAGAAGATCTGGTTCCGCATCTTCGCATCTGTCAGAACCTTGTCCCAACTGATGACCTCGATATACAGATTGATGTTGACCATCCACTGAAACCAGCCGAGCCGATTAGGCATCGGCTTGAAGTCCTTTTCGCGCTCAAGCCATGATTCGACCTTGGGCGTCAGGTCGCAAACGACATACCCGTAGAATGGGGTGTTTTCGGCGACCAGCATCTTGCGGCCTTCGGGCGTCTTGAATTTCCCGTCACGGATACTGTTGACGTAGCGCACGATTTGCTGGACCGGGTCTTCCGGAGACGACGGATTGACAAAGTCGTCCCGCTGCGGCTTCTTGAACTCAAAAATCGTGATCGGATTGCTCGCCTCATTGTCCCCGCGAAAAAGAATGCGCTTGTTGTAAACAAGCATATCCGGGCGCTCGGTGGTCTTGCCGCCGAGCGGAACGTCTGAGGAGACGTAGGTGGTAAAGTTCAGGCGCTCGTCTATGATCCACAGATTGTGGTCATCGAAGGACGTGATCTCTGTGTCGCCCTTGCGCGGAAAGATAATGTCGTGCACCACACCCTCGGATGAATACGCGCCCGTATTATCCACTTCAAGACTCTTCCCAAAGATGTCGAGGATTTTTCGCCGAAGCGCGATGTAGTGAATCAGGTCGTTCTTGCTGGTGCCGGAGATTTTGCTGACGATCTCCAGAACGCTCTCCTTTACGTTCTCGAAATTGCTTTCGGCAAGCAGCTTGGCCACATCCCTCTTGATCTCAATTTCCTGTGTGAACTTCTCTTTCTGCAACCGCGTTTCGATCTCTTCGTTCGTCGGGTTGTACGGCATCCCACTCAAGTCGATCTTTTCCAACATTGCCTTGTGCCACGGCGCTTCTTCATCCACGTAGGACTGAACGCGCCCCTTTTTCCTTTCTTGCCGAAGAGTGATATCGGCACCCATAGCTTCCTTGGCGATCACCGCAGTGTCCCGCTCGATCTCCGCCTGCGCTATCCCCAGAATAAGGTCGCTTTCCATCTGGAACTCGAACCCACCGCGCTCCAGTGATACGTTACGGTCGAGGTACGGACCGAACACATAGGCTTTGATGATGTAGTTGCGCTCATGCTCAATCTCCCCGCGACTATCCTTTTCATAGAACTCATCCTCGAACTCGGGGATGTATTTCTGGATCGCGGAGCCGGAGACTTCCCTCTTGTGAGCGACAAGACTGATCCTGCTCTTTTGGTTTCGCGGGGCATAGAGCTTGAAGACCCGGACTAGAAACTCTTCGTCAGTGCCCGACGCATTCAGGGTGAAGGTTTTTTGTTTGACATCGATTTCCCGGATCACGGCGGACAGCTCATTGCTGACGAAATCGTTCAGGCGTATGGCATGGGTCTCGTCCTGTTCCGAAAGAACGATCTCCGGGCACACGTAATCCTGCGTGATGAAATACGGAAGAAGTCGCTCGACGAGGTTTCTGGCAATCGTAGGGAGTTTCTTGTCGAAGGACCGTCCCTTCTTGAGGGTGCTCAAGGTAACGACCGTGCCGGACTGCTGCTTTTTACTCACCGCCACCTTTTCATAGACGATGATGTCGTTGTCCTTGCCCATGGAAAACTTTCGGGCCTTGAAGGCGCTGCCATCGCGGTAGACGCTCTCAACGTGCAGGTCCTCGAAGTATTTCAGGCTGGTGAAGCGACCAAAACCCTTGCCGCCTTCCTCGATCTTGAGGTCGGTATAGAGTGTATCGAAGGAGTTTCGGTGCGCGTCGGTGAACCCGATGCCATTGTCCTCGACTTCAAAGCTGCCGACTTCCGGGTGCCCGCCATCCATCTCGGTCTGGCTGCTCCGCAGCGCGCGGATCGAAACTTTTCCATCCGTCCTGCTGGTCTCGTCAATCGCCTGAATGGCGTTGACAATCATCTCGACGACCGGCGTGTACACCGTGGTGTTGGCCCGGATATTTTCGACCGCTCTCCTGATATTGACGTTGCTCATCTTGGCATTTCTCCGGCGTTTCCATTCTTTGCCCAGCAACTGTTCGCAGGCTTCACCTCCTCGCCCCAGATGCGGGCGAGAGTGGCTTGGATTTTTTGCTCGAAGCGGGCGATCAGTTCGCGGTTGGCGGCGACCAGGGCCTGCTCGGCTTCGACCTCGGCGACGATGGCTTGCTGAGTGGCGAGGGGCGGGATGAAGATCTGAATCGCAGATAGGATGCCCTGATTTAGATTCTTCATGGTGACACCAATCGCCTGCTCTTCGAGATACTTCTTCACCTTTGGTGAAACAATCTGGAAGAAAGCGAAGCGGGCAAGGCACTCGTTCTTGAGACGAATGACAAAACTGCCAGTGCCACAAAGCCAGCCGTTCATCTCTGAAGTGACTACGCCGCATCTTCCCATTTCGCCTCTGCGGCCAATGACAATGTCTTCTGTGCGGACGGTGAACTCCTTGAGACGGTCTCGGGTGGCGGGCGAAATCATCTTCACACCGTCAGTACTGATCGTCCCGTCGACAATGTTCGCCGGATTAATGACGGGGATACCGTCATCAACGTAATCGCTCTGGTGAAGTGCGCTGCCGAAAGGGCCAGTAACGATGGCCTCGCAGAGCTCGCCCAACTCCACCATCGGCCAGTCGGGGTGGATGGGGATGTGGGGGCGGTAGTGGTCGAGGACGGCACGGGCGCCGTTGATGACTTTCTGGTAGCCCTCGATCTCCGCCACGATCTCCTTCTGCACCTCCAGCGGCGGCAGGGGGATTTGAACTGACTCCACATCCATCTGATTGATGCTCGGATAGGCTCCCTTTCCGGCCATTCCGATCATCTGATCGACTGACTTGTCATCCCTCAGCACATTGATGAGAAATCCCGGGAGCAATCGCTC
>DAHVKW010000014.1 GCA_027320695.1 Actinomycetota bacterium
GGCCCTAAGCAACGCAGGATTCGCAGTAATTCGAGCCGAGCCTGTACTCCACCCCATTTTCAATCAGATTCCGGAAGAAGTTCGCAATAATGGAAGCTCCATATCCTTTAGCACGGTATCTATTCAGTTGCGAGACTACGCTCACGTTCTTGACATCATGACTTATCAGTGGCTCTTCACCGCCCGCGACTGAACGGAACTACCGCTTAGAGTGGTGGGCCGCCAGGGTCTCGATCCCTGCACCTTGAGATTAAAAGTCTCCTGCTCTGCCCGATGAGCTAGCGGCCCTCTAAGTAAAACAAGATTAGATCCTAACGTGAAAATCCCTGACCTCATCTAACTACTGAATCTTCCGGGAGATTTAGCTCGCCGTCATTACTTCTACAAGGCAACGAATCCCGCTTCGTATAAATAGCGCTGCATTGCCTATTGGATATTTGCAATGACTCGCAACCCTGGCTTTGAAGGTCTTCAACATCCGCTCAAATATTCTTCCCTCAGTAAATTTTCATCACCGGAGACTTTAATGAAGTTGCAAAAACTCATAAAATAATCGGAGCAATTTTGTCAGCTTCAAATTTGGAAACGGTAAAAAGACCCTCCACTTCTGGAAACAAATCGACCAGATCCCATGAAGCCACGGCGAATGCGAAGCTAACGGCATTAACAGGACTGTTGATCTTTTTCCTTTTAGCTGCCGAAGGAATGACCATTCCCTTTATGCGCCAGCTAATTACGCTTCATGTCTTTATTGGCTGGCTTCTTTTACCGCCACTTTTATTGAAGATAACCAGCACTACCTACCGATTTGTGATGTATTACATCGGAAATCCAAGCTACACGAAAGCCGGACCGCCTAAGCCGCTGCTCAGAGTCATCGGGCCACTGATCATCCTAACCACCACGCTCTTGATGTGGTCAGGAATTGAAATGGTGCTGATTGGTCCGCACAGCTCAGGTATCAGGTTCTGGGACACCGTTCACAAAGCCTCTTTCATTCTCTGGTTTGGCCTTATGACCGTTCATGTGCTGGCATACTTCCTGAAAGCAGGCCTCCTCTCAATGTCAGAGCTAGCCCGCAAATCCGGTGCGCACTCGTTTAGGCCGTCAGGAAGACCAATCCGGGTAACAATGGTGATCGGGGCTCTCATTGTTGGGGTGATACTCGGACTACACCAGCGGCATCTGACCGATTCATGGGTCTCGATGCTGACTGGCCACAAAAAGTTTGGCTAAAGAATGCGAACTCCGCGCATCAGAATAGATAAACTCGAAACCCATGGGCAACGAGGTGCCGCAACTAACAACTTCGGATTTGGAGAGACTCGCCGCAAAGGTAGTCGAACTCGAATCTCAGCTCGCGCAATTGCAATCACTAATGAGCAGGATCGATTCCAACTCGTATGGCAAATGCGAATCCTGCGGCATGGAAATTGAAATGGAAATCTTGGCCGCAGATCCTAATGCGCTCTTCTGCAGCCGACACTTTTCCACCTCTCAAAATCTTTTTTAGCGCTTCCTTCGTTCAAGCACGAAATCACCGAAGCTGCCGAATCGCATACCCCCGACGATCGAAGGAAAAAAGATTCGATTTACTAAATCCTGAATCCCGAGCCCACTTGGGACGGAAATAAATCCTCCACGCTCATTCGGCGATGTGCCACACCCTGCTCGTAGGACCAGTTTGCGAATGCTTCCAAGGTCGCACGATTCTCCTCAACGCCGTATGGGAACGACAGTCCGCCGAAAGCCTCTTTGGTCTTCCTAACCGCCTCCTCTAACCACAGGACGGGGACTCGGCTGGCAGGTCCGGCTGGAGCGACGGCAAGGCGGGCGACGCTCCGTGCGCGGGCTTCATCAAAGGCCGTGTACAAATTCCGCAGGATCCACGGATATGACTGGACAGTTTCGCGCTTAACAACCATCAAATGCATAATCGGAACGACGCCGGTACGTTTGGCATATTCCATCTCAGCTTCCAATGTGTGTGGAATTAAGCGGACGATCCTAGGATCCTGGTTCTCGAAACTAGTTGGGGCATGTGCGCTTATTATCCCGTCGATGTCTCCACTCAACAACATCTCATCTAGGCATCGATCTGCCACCGGACTTAGCTTTACACCTTTGGGCAAAGCAAGTGGAACTTTTTCGGTCCTCCCAGCCTGGTTTACGCCGGCCTGAACCCACTCGACAGACTCAAGTGGCACACCCCATTCATGTGTCAACAGGGCTCGCGCATATATGCCGGCGGTCATTGCCCATTCGGGCGTGCCGATTCTTTTGCCGCGCAGTTCTGCAGGGCTGGAAAATTCGCCGGATCTTACATAGAAAGATGAGTGGCGAAAGACCCTTGATGGAAAGACAGGGATACCAACCATGGAGGTGTCGCCTCTGGAGAGGAGGGAGACGTAGGTGGCCATCGACATTTCGGAAACTTCCCATTCCCGAAACCTTTCAAAACGAAAGAAGACCTCTTCCACCTTGAATTCCAGACAGCGAAGCTTTACGCCCTCGGGCTGCACCCTCCCGGCCACCAAATCGCTGACGTGGTCATAATGAGTCATGGCCGCAGTTATTTCTACAGGTTCCAATAGAGACACCCCCAGTTCCCAATCGAATATCGCGACACATCCCTATTAAAAGGTGAAGACAGACAGGCGAGTTCATCAAAGCGCCGACTTGCTGTCTTCAACCCCTGAACGGCGTGCCAAATCATGCGATGGGCCAACACGCGGCCCATCGTACCCACTGACTGGTCAGCTGACCTTCAAGCCCAACAAACGGGACACATTCCCTTGGTAAATCGTATTCTTCTCGTCGACTGAAAGCCCAATCTCTTCCATATTGGCGATTGTCGCACGGATGTATCCAGGTCCTTTTTCAGGATCGAACGGCGAATCCGAGGCAAACAGCACATGGTCCGTGCCATAAAAATCAATGCTGCAGCGCAACGCGTGTGCCGCTCCAAACATGGCGGTATCTGCGTACATCATCTTGAAGTATTCGATCGGCCTCTTGGTCAGGGGATAGCCCTCAATGTCGGCTTTCTGGTCCTCCGGGGTGCGGGCACCCAACTGGTCCCAACCAGGACCCACGCGACCAGCAAAGTGGGGAATCATTGAGCCGCCGTGGTGAATCAGAAGTTTGAGATCAGGATATCGCTCGAGCACGCCGCTAAAGACAAGCCTTGCCTGAAAGACAGACAGATCCATCTCCCAACCCAGCGTCCACCAAATCTCATAGCGGGAACGGGTCTCAGTGGGATAGTCCGGCCACGCGACATTTCTGGCCGGGTGCACCTGAAGCAATCCCCCGCTCTTGGCGGCGTTCTCCCAAAAAGGTTCGAACTCATTGGCGTCCATGGCTTTTCCGTGTACATGGGTATAAATCTGAGCGCCCAGCGAGCCAAGCTGGTTACGCGCGTAGTTGTACTCTTCGATCCCTGCCTCCGGATCATCTAGAGGCGTTGCGGCGAAGAAACCAGCAAATCGGTCGGGGTAATCCGCCACCATTTGGGCCATGGCCTCATTTGCCAATCTTGCCATTTCTTTGGAGATCGTGGGCGAGCCAAGATCCTCGACAGGAGGCGCGGCAAGGTTAATGATCTGGCGGTAATCCCCAAACTCATCCATCTGCCTGAAACGAATGTCGAGATCCACCATTGACGGGATATTGGACACCCGCTTACGCAGGTTTGCGGCCTCGGTGGTCGCTCCTAGTTCAAAGAACCGGTCATAGTACGCGCGCGGCATTATGTGGCAAAAGGCATCAATCTTCATATTTTCTCTTTCGGTCCGTTGACAGCGTTTGCTGACCAACTTTCTTTTACTAACCCAACGATCCCCCAAAATACCGAGGGCATATTTTGACTAATCGACGGCTTCAACAAGAGATGCGTACCCGCTAACCCGGGCCGCAATCTCTTCGGCATTTCCCGGCTCCTCATCGCCTCTCCACGCGATATGCATGTCGGGGCGAAGCAACAACAAATCTCGCTCGCAAACGTTTCTGGCGGCTGGAGAGGACAAGGTGAGTGTTCTAAACGGCACTGAAAATTTCTGAAACCCCCCAGCAAAGCCCCCTCCAACATTCGGATCTCCGCTTAGATTCACCAATGTATACCCATTTGGGTCGACGATGTCTTGAATTGCAGTACCGTTTTCCAACCAAATATGGGGAAGACGACTGCCAGGATAGGTAGTTGGCACATAGTCAAAAGAATCTGGATCAGGCCCTTCCCCTGCTTCATCAACAATTATCGGGGATCCTAAATACCTGTAACCAAGTTCAATGCCAAGCAACTCATTGCTCTTGCGCTGCTCTTTGTCTACCAGATCTCTGATTTTGGCTCTGTGGATCTCGCCTTTGTCCGAATCCTCGAAAGCCAAAGGGCCGCAAATGCTCCGCCAAGTTCTGCGCCCGGCGGCAGCCTTGCTGGATGCGTTGACATTCCTTGCACCGACTAGACGGCGCTCAGCCTCATAGCTGCCGAGGAGACCCGGACCTGCCCAACCTTCAAGCGCTGCCGCCAGTTTCCAAGACAGGTCGATAGCATCACCCACCCCAGTGTTCATTCCAAGACCGCCTGTTGGAATCACAAGATGGGCAGCGTCGCCGGCAATGAATACCCGCTCGGTTGCATAGCTGTCTGCGAGCATCAGCCGCTGAGTCCATTTCCCGACATACATCATCTCGAACTCGATTGGCGCCCCAACCGTACTGCGAAAGAGTTCCACCATCTCCGAACCGTCTTTAACCACGGCGTGCAGGGTGAAATGAACTGTGTCGTCCTGGACGATCAGAAATGTAGACCTCTCATCGGCGACATGATAATGTCGGCCCTTCCCAATGGGGATGCTGTCGTATAGCCCAGGAGCTCGGAACAGCGCCTGGTGCATTTCCAAAAGGGACTCACCGGAAAGCTCTATTCCAAGCCCGCTTCGAACCGTGGATGTCCCGCCATCGCAACCTGCCAGGTACTTTGAACGAATAGATAGCTCATTTCCGTCCAGGTCCCGAACGATTGAAGTCACACCTTCAGAATCTTCGGAAAAAGAGGTAAGCTCCTGCCCGAAACGCACAGTTACTCCCTTGGTGCGTTCGGCCACACCTTTCAGAAGTGGCTCGAGGGTGTATTGAGAGACGAGCTGATAGGGCTCAAGAGGCATCGATCCGTCATTTACTATTGCACCTTGAGCCTTGAGCTGGCTCACGGAAGGGTAAGGGTGCCTGGCGATCGGTGGATCTTGCAGCGTCCGAATCACAAAGACGTCCATTGGCAGGTCTTGACCGTATCCAGCCCGGCGCACCTCATCCGCGATTCCCATGCGGCGGAAAATCTCCATAGTCCTTGCGTTGCACCGCTCCATTTTGGGCAGAAATGCAGGCTTTGGCCGCTTGTCAATAAGCATGCAGCTAACTCCGCGCTGGCCAAGATCAATTGCGAGAGTTAATCCAACAGGGCCACCGCCGACTACTAGGACGTCAGTATCCCAACTTTTCATGAATAACGTGTCCCCCCGAGAAGCTTTCCCGATATCAATTGTAAACTGAGTGCGTTTGCTATCAACTGATGATACAGTAGATCTTAGTATACGACAGTCCGGAGGTATTAGGGTGTCAGTTTCGATGGAAGGGACCGGCGAAAGCACTCATAGGAGTGTTCAGCGGCGCACAGGAGCGGAGAGCGCCCGCAGAGTGTTGCAGCTGATGCTATGCTTCAATCGCCAAAATCATACCTACACCGCGCGCCAGCTGGCTGACGAAGTAGGCATTCCACTGCCTAGCGTGCACCGCTATGTGGCTCTCTTGCGTGAAACTGGAATACTCATTGATCGCGGATCGGGAAGATACAGCCTCTCTCCAAGAATGATCCCGCTTGCGCAGGCTGCGAGATCCGCTGAAACGATGATCGAGTTTGCAGATCCTGTAATGAGGAGGCTCTCTTCGGAAACCGGCGAGAGCGTCATCCTGGTGCGCATGATCAACGACATGGCCACCTGTACTCACCGGATCGAATCGCCTCGCCGACTTCGCATCTCTTATGAACCCGGACAACTAGTTCCACTCCTGAGCGGAGCGAGTTCGCGTATTCTTCTTGGGTCGATGTCGCCGCAGGCAAGGAAGGCGCACCTGTCGCATTTCCTTTATATGGCAGACGGCGACCTTCGAAATCTGGAGCGCATAGAGCAAGAAATTCAACAAGCTACTAAGAACGGCTGGGCCACCAGCTCATCCGAGATTGATGAGGGCGTGTGGGCTGCAGCCGCACCGGTAAAGCATGGCAAAGAGGTTGTCGCAAGCCTTTCCATACCCACGCCCTTGTCGAGAGTCACGCCTGACGCCCAAAAAAGGCTGATTTCGCAAGTCACCGTAGCTGCCGCCGAAATAAGCAGCCTGATCTCAGCGATACATTAGACAACTTTGCGACCCAATCTGGATCCTAAGGCAACATTAAGGTTTTCTTCAGTGAAAATGCGAAAATCACCCCTAGCTTGACTTTGATCCATGAATTGTCACACTGTGCATCAAATGCCAACAACGAAAATGGCTGAAGGAGCAACCTCGTGAAGTGGTTTAGGCGGTTTGCCAAAAAGCGCTGGATATATACCTATATTGTTGTGATCGTAGCCCTAGTCGCAGGGGGCTTCTACTACACGAGGAGCAATAAAGCATCAGCACCTCAATATGAAACTGTAGCCGCGAACTTAAGCAACATAAGTCAGACCATCACCATTTCAGGGACGATTCAGCCAGTAACGGATCTGGAGCTCAGCTTTGGAAGCACCGGACTGGTAAAAACCGTAAACGTCCAACCGGGCCAGTCGGTCAAAAGCGGGCAGCTGATGGCGGCCCTGGACACAACTTCTTTGCAAGCCCAGCTGGCGCAAGATCAGGCTTTGCTTCTGTCCGACGAAGCGAAGCTGGCGAGTGACGAAGGGGGCCCGTCGCCCAGCGTCCAACAGTCTTCCCAAGCACAAATTGCGAATGACCAAAATGCGCTTGCATCAGCCAATCAGGCTCTGATAGACACGCAGGCATCCAACCAAATCACTCTGACTCAGGCTCAAGTGGCTGTAAACCAGGCGCAAACTTCACTCACAGAGGACCAGGCAACTCTGTTGCTAAATCAGCAGAGCTTCGCCAACTTACAGAAGCTCGTGATTCCCTCGTCGACCGCGACGAGCGCGGCCGTTACCGTAGAAGCGACTGCAACCAGTTACGACTTGCCTACCAGCCAAAACACCATTAGCTCCAACCAGAGTTTCCTGACCGCGGATCAGCTTGCTCTGAGCCAAGCGCAGGCAACCTTGGCTTCCGGATGCACAGGCTCATGCGCGTCGGCTGTTCAAAACTGGATCAGCCAAGACAATGCGGCGATCTCGGCTCTGCAAGGCGCAATCAGCCAGGCAAACAAGGTCATCGGCGATCTCAATGCGGTCCAAAACTCTGAAAACAACCTGACTGCCACGCAGGTAAAGATTGCGCAATCGATTGACTCGGCACAGCAGGCCATCACCTCGGCGACGACGGCCCTTTCCAACGCCCAAAATGCCGCTTCGATTGCCAGCCAGCCAGCATCAACTGCGCAAATCGACTCGGATGAGGCGAGCATCGCAGCAGCAAAAGCGTCGTTATCAAATACGCAGCAGGCTATCTCGCAATCAACGATCACCGCTCCCGTCGATGGTGTCGTTGCGCAGGTCAATATTTCTGAGGGAAAGACTGTGGCCGCCACTATAACCACGGGGGACATCGTGCTCGAAAGCGCAAACTCGTTCGAGGTTTCAGGCCAGGTGAGCGACACGCAGATTGCGCAAGTTCAACTGAACCAGAAGGCCTTGGTGATCCCAGCCGGTCAAACTACTCCGCTGGCGGCAACCGTGAACCAAATTACCCCGATGGCGACGACCACCCAGGGTGTAGCCTCCTTCCCTGTGAATGTCTTGGTTACCCAGTCATCGCCAAATCTCTTTGCCGGCGCCTCCGCAACCGTCGAGATCATAGTCAAACAGGTCAACAACGTCCTGTCAGTCCCGACCTCGGCCGTCCATAGTCTTGGAAGCCTGAACTTCGTAGACGTTCTCCAAAACGGCCAATCCGTAAGAAAGCTCGTCACCACCGGCGCATCCAGCGGCATTTATACTGAAGTCACCTCGGGCCTGCAACCAGGCGACAGCGTTATCGTCGCCAACCGGAGCTCCAAACTTCCTAATACTTCCACAAATTTCCGAGTCAATAGAGCCGCGGGCTTAGCAGGCGGGGTAGGCGGAGGGGTTCAGACCTTCGTAGGCCGCGGCAAAGGCTAGGAATATGGCAAACTCCGGCATACGAGTTGATACGAAGGAAACAATGGTCAAAGCCGCCAAGCGGGCTGGACTCCAGTGACCACCCAGGAGTTCGCAATTCCGGCGCCGACTACAACAACCCCATTGATCGAGCTTGACAAAGTTTCAAAAATATACAAGATGGGTGAGGTTGAGGTAGCCGCGTTACAAGAGATCTGCCTCGAAATCCACGATGGCGAATACGTGGCCATAATGGGCCAGTCCGGATCAGGCAAATCAACCCTTATGCACATTCTGGGATGTCTCGATGTGCCGACTTCCGGTTCATACAGATTGGGTGGCGCCGATGTCGGCGGAATGAGCGAATCCGAGTTGGCGGAGATCAGAAACCGCAAGATCGGATTTGTGTTTCAGCAGTTCCATCTCCTGCCGCGGCTGCCAGCATGGAAAAACGTCGAGTTGCCATTGCTATATGCCGGTGAGAAAGACCACAAAAATCGTCGACACAAGGCCGAGGCCTCTTTAGCTTCGGTGGGTCTGGCCGAAAGGGTCAACCACCGGCCCACGGAACTCTCGGGTGGCCAGCAGCAACGGGTAGCTATTGCGAGGGCGCTTGTGACCAATCCTTCGATTATCCTCGCTGACGAGCCGACGGGAAACCTGGCGTCGACGCAGGCCGACGAAATAATGGGCATCTTCGAAGCACTCCACGAGCAGGGCAGAACAGTGGTGATCATCACCCACGAGCCTGACATCGCCAACAGGGCGCGGCGCCTGGTTCGCATCAGAGACGGCCATGTTATAGATGACGAGGCGATGTCCGAATGAACTGGATAGAAACATTCAAAAGTGCGCTTGACAGTTTGGTCGAGAGAAGAACCCGCTCGCTGCTGACGATGTTAGGGATACTAATAGGCATAGCGGCCGTGATATTGACTGTCGGACTGGGGGAAGGCGCACAAAATAAAGTCACGAACACCATATCTTCCCTAGGCACCAACCTATTGATAATTACGCCCGGATCTGTGTCAACCGCCGGCATCAGGGGCGGACTGGGCTCGGCGTCGAGTCTCACACTGGCGGATGCCAACGCCCTAGGTTCATCCGTCGATTGCCCTGACATCAGCGCGGTCGCTCCGGTGATGCAAAGAGCCCTGTTATTGACTACCGGTTCCTCAAACTGGACCGCCCCTGTTTACGGCACTTCACCCAGCTACCTGACCATAAGAGACCGTCAGGTCGTAAGCGGCAGCTCCTTTAACCAAAATGACGTGGTAACGCATTCCGATGTCGCGCTAGTCGGATCAACGGTTGCTCAAAACCTGTTTGGAGCAAGTTCTCCAGTGGGGCAGACAATGAATCTGGCTGGGGTCCCGTTCACGATCAAAGGAGAGCTGAACACGGCCGGTGCCTCAGGAAGCACAAGCCAGGACAATACAGTCCTGATACCAATTACAACCGCCGAAGATCTGTTTGGAGCCACCGGCCCATACGCCAACAGCGTCTCCAATATTTTGGTTTCCGCCAAGTCGTCCTCAGCTATGGGTGCAGCATACGAGGAAGCGAACTCGCTGCTGCTGCAGCGTCATGGCATCACCAATCCAGCAGCCGCTGATTTCACAATTACACCTCAGACCAGTCTATTAACCACCGCAACCTCAGTTTCTAAAACCCTGACCGTGCTTCTCGTTGGTATCGCCGCGATTGCGCTCCTGGTGGGCGGTATAGGAGTCATGAACATCATGCTGGTATCGGTAACCGAACGGATTCGTGAAATCGGGTTGAGAAAAGCGCTCGGTGCTACCCCTGGAGTGATTCTCCGCCAGTTCTTGATTGAGGCAACTGTTTTGGGAGTCATGGGTGGAATCTTTGGAGTGGCCGTCGGTGTGGCCGGAGCCTTGGCGCTTCCTCATTTCGTTTCGCAACCTATCGCCATTTCATCACTCGCAATCTCGGGATCGGTGATAGTGGCAGCAGGAATCGGACTAATCTTCGGAGTATACCCAGCCAGCAGAGCTGCGAGACTATCGCCAATTGACGCTCTCAGAAGCGAATGACCGATCTAAACAAAGCTGAGGACGATATGGAAATCACGCCAAACATTACGGAGAACCCGCATCCTGTCCAAAGATATCGCAGGTACGCGACATCGTTAACTGCACTTGCCGCAATTTCGATAGTCCTTGCGTCGTGTGGATCTTCCGCGTTGGCCGCTAACAAGAGCGCAACCACGACCACAGCCAATCTGCAGTCTCAAAAGGCATACAAAGCCTGCCTTGTCGCTCATGGATTCTCTTTCCCAAAATTCAACGCCCAAAATCCGCCGACGACTGTTCCGCCTTCAGTCCGCGACAAGGCCGTAGCAGCCTGCGCCAATATCGGAGGCGGGCCGCACTCTGGCGGATTTACAATCTCAAAGACTCGGCTAAAAGCCATTCGGGCCTATGTGGCGTGCCTTCAAGCTCACGGAGTGACCGTGCCTTCTTCGGCGGCAAACGCTAAAGTAGGAGGGTCCCCTGGGCTCCGTGCGCTCAGCCAGCAACCTGGCGCCGCCAGTGCGGTCAAGGCCTGCGCAAATCTTAGGCCTAGCTTTGGACGTGTCCAGACTTACAGCTCCAACAATTCGAGCACGACCACAGCCGGCTAGTGATCAAACCAGCACGGATTCAGGCTGGTTCCTGGTCATACGAGTGGGTGCCGAGGCACTGTGCAAACTAACTGCTCCCACCGTTAACACCGCCATTAAAATAGAAACAGCGAAAAATGTAGGCAAATCGTGGCCGCGCAGAGTAATGTATTCCTGGGAAATCTAGAGCTAGGTTAACGCTCTAAGCGCAAGGAGGCGCCATGCTTGTCCTGACAAGACGAGTCAATGAAAGCATCGTCATCGGGAATGACATCATCGTCACCGTTCTCGAGATTCAGCGCGACGCAATTCGCCTGGGCATCAAGGCACCTCACGATGTGGAAATAAATCGCGAAGAACTACTTTTACTTCTGTCAGACAAGCAAAAGGATGCAGCTTCTATCGCTGCAGAGACTTCCCGAAAAGCAAATGGCAGCAATAGGAGCTCCCAGCTCATCGGGGAAAAGGCCTAAGCCTGAGTCGTTGCGGCCTTGAATTTGCCTGGATCAAAAGACCGTGACCCCGAGCCAACGTTAGCAATGGATTAGCATGATGCCGCCCTACATCGGCATTTTCATGCGCAACTACCTTTTCCACGTAATCTAGAGTTGCATGATCCGTAATACCCGACATGCACAACTTGGACCGGTGATTATTCACGACTGTGCCGCCATGGCTTCCGTATATTCCTCCAAGCTGGGTTAGGTCTTGGAATATGGAGATAAGCACGATACCGTAGCCGCCACAGGTCGAGGCAATTTTATCAAGATCCGATATCGGAGCGATATTTGCCAGTTCATCCAGAAGAAACAGAACTCTAGACTTCGCCTGGCCGCTCTGATAAGAAATCTCAAAAATCTTCCGCAAGAATATTTCGTATATCCCAAAGAATCGTTCAGCCCGAAACAAAGGCGAACATACGTATAAAGTATTCGAGCAGCTCCTGTCCAGCATTCTCTCCAAGTCGATCCCGTCACGACTCAGCAGATCGCTTATCACGGGATCATTAAAGGGCTCGAGCAGTGAAAGCAAGGTGGCGATGACTGACGAAACCGCACGCTGATCCAGATGAAGGACCGCGTCCAAGGCATTTCTCGCCTCAAACCGGCCGGAGCCGCTCAACGCTTCAAACGCAGTTTCGAAGTCCTGCGACTCGATCCATTCCACGATTCCCAAAAGGTGACGACCTGACTCTTTCCCAGCCAAGAGCAGAGGCGCAAGCATTTTGGAACCAAGCTGGCTCCAAAAATCTAGCTCAGCACTTTTGGACCTTGTGACTCCGCACAAATGATCGCTGACTTCCTTTGCGCTGCGGAAGTCGGAAATCAACGAGAACAGATTCCAGGAACTGCTTTCGGGATCCGAGAGATCGAAAATATGGCACTCACCCAGGCGGAGGCGGCTCGGTGAGCTTTTTTGATAAAGATCCCTTTTGACGCTTGTAACTACGGCTGGACCTCTGAATCCAATAAGCATCGGCAATGCCAGGGTCATTGTCTTGCCAGAACGTGTGGGGCCGAATACAAGCAGTGAATCTGAAGCTGGGAGATACCTGCGCCCAGCCAAGGTGCGTCCCAAAACGATTGACTTTGTCTTAGGTCCTTGGCTTTTCCGTGCTCCGAGCCTGGGAATCAAAAAGGCCATGGAAGATACAGCCGCAGGCGCCAGGGCATTTTTGGAAGTCCGAGGTTTTTTCGATTCGCTCGATTGCGACCTGCTCCAATAGAGCAGCGCCAGAATTAACGCGACAGTCAGATAGATCTTGGGCATGGACCCTCAGGGCTTCATTGCTCGGTCGGTATTGAAAACGGCTTCCTCTGACTTAGTCAATAGGACATCCACCATGAACGTCCGCCCGGAAACCTTCCAAAGGCACCTGCCTCTTGGAAGCGACTCGATCAAAGCAACCTCGGATGCGGATAGGTCTAGCAAGCTCCCAAGCGTTTCGGCGGAACTTGGGTCAAGATGGAATATGACAAAAGTCTGGGAATCGCTAATCAGGCCGTTTGCTGCCCTTTCGCCGATACTGCCCGCATCTCCGGCGGCTGCCAGATCTTCGCTTCTGTGCACAACCGCGATGTTCGAGATTCCGTAGCCTCTGGCCAATTTCCAATAGGATCTGAAGAAGCCGATGCACCCTGGACTGGCAAGGGCCAGCCAGGCTTCGTCGAGCGCTATCAGATAGCGGTTCGAAGTTCGTGCCAGCTGCCTGGACAGGAGCGCCAGAAACACCGGAATGCCGACCCTCATGGATTCGGGCCTGAGCGCGCTGAACAGGTCCACGTGGAGAAAGCGGTCCGCTGCCGGCATGTGATCAAGCGATCCTTTGGGGCCATCTATCACCCCCTGGAGATCCCCAAACAAGTAGCGCCGGAGCTCTAGTCCCAGCTGGCCAGCACTATGAGATGCATCAGCCGCAAAGGCTGCGAACCTTAGTGGCTTTGAAACGCTCAATTCAACAAGCGCTCGGTAAATATCGAATAAATCCAACTCTTCCTGGGTACGCTCGATTTCTCCAAGGCTCTCGTCCAGCACAAATGACTCCAGCGGAGAGACCTCGCGTTGCAGTATGGCGTTGAAGGTCAGGACCAGGTTGTCCAGCATGGCATAGTGCCGCGGGTGGCCGTCGGGATCGGCCATAGCTCCG
This sequence comes from Actinomycetota bacterium, assembly GCA_027320695.1. GTDB lineage: Bacteria > Actinomycetota > Acidimicrobiia > Acidimicrobiales > Acidimicrobiaceae > SCQM01. The sequence continues at coordinate 13,562 of DAHVKW010000014.1, forward strand.
ACAACGCCGGAAAGCGGGTTGAGTCCGGTTCCAGGCCCTTTCCCAAATGAAAACGTTGAACCTCCAAGTCCCCCGACCAGCGCTCGATACTCGCCTTTGGGGTCGAGGACGCAACCGCGGTATCCGATTTCAACGTGACGGGAAAGGAGGGCCTTCACAAACGCGCTTTTGCCGTAGCCAATCTGCCCGAAAACTACCAGATTAGGGCTCGTTAGCGCACCGCGGAGATACAACTCAAACGGATTGTAAAGGAACGGACTCGAGTTCCTCTCTCGTCCGATGAATACGGATTCGCATTCCAGCGACTCGCTGAAAATGCCCGGATAGATGGCTCCAACGTTTCTTGAACTGACCCAATACTCCATTTCAACCTCCTAGCGAAAGCTGCCAAACAGTTTTCGTCGCGCGCGCATCTGCCGCCCATAAGCACACTCAAGTGCCAGACCACTCTTTTCAGCTTTTGTGGCAACGTCCCGGGAGGCCAAGCTCAGTCCAGCAAGGTCATCGGCAAAAAGTGCGAAACGGCCGGAAACAGAAAACATTTCATATCCGAGATCGAGATCATGCTCCTGGATCTCGAGCGATGTGATCGCCCTGGCCTCAGAAGTCCTGGAAAGAAAGCCAAACAGCGCTCGAATTCCAGCATCGGCGGTGATCCCCGACCGCTTCGAGCGCACTTTCTTCATTGCGACACGGCTGTCTATCGCTTTGAACTCGAAACTGAGAATCGACTGTTCGACCAGCGAACTTACGAAGGGCACTAGAAAATCAGGCTGGACCTCTCCGGTGGGAAGCTGCGCAACCTCAAATAGTCTCATCACCCGATCGCCGACCAATATATGGCTCCAACTCGAACGCATGTGAAGAACCTCCCTTGATACCTCCTCCCGACTTCCAAACCCGTAAATTTCCGCCAGCGTTTTTGAATCAGCAGGACTGCATCGAAGCCCAAGTCCGGAAATGGAGTCGACAAGTTCCGTCCAATTCTTTTCTGGCGCGGAAATGTCTGAGAGTCTGACGATAAAGAAGCAGCGACGAATTATCCGCTGATTCTCTATTTCGTTATATAGGTTCTTCAGATCCTCAGGCCAACCTTCGGCTACTGCCTCGGCATTGCCGGCATTTCCCGGATCCACCAAATACAAGAACACGAGAGATTCAACTGCGTTTGCGAACGATGACAAAGTGCCGAGCATTGAGCCGACCAGTGAGGCTCTAGCCAGTTGCTCATTCCGGTCGGCATATAGAAAACTCTCCCCGAAAACCTCGAATGCGACAGCGCCTCTTTTGCCGTGCCCAGCCTTCAGGACTCCAAACACCGTCTCCTTGCCGATCGATAGGTCACGAACCCTGCTGGCCCCAGAAGGCGTTAACCGGACCGGATTCTTGTCCGCCCTGCGCCTTCGCCTTTTATTCGAGATTCTGGCGGCCCCGTCGCGGTGACTGGAGACGACGTATGAAGCACCGCTGGGTGCCCCGGAGAGACCGAACATGTCATGGCGATGATCCTGCTGATTTTGAATGTACTTCTCGTGAACAAGGTTCGCCAGTGACAAGACCACCATATCGAGAGTCTGCCTTCGCAGCCCAATCAGAAAGCCGGCGCTTCCCAAAACCGAAATAGCAACCAGAGCTGCCAGGCCGGTGCCCGCGCCAAACACGAAGAGAGCAAGAAAAGCCACAACTAGGCTGGCGATCTCGCCGATCACCTGAGATTTTTTGAGCCCGAAGAGCGAACGCGATCCTCGATGGCCACCTACATTGAACCCGCGCTGCGCCACCATGTCGTTATCAGCCATTTTCCTCCTTGTGCCTAGTGATGCTGTTTCAGATAGCTAGGAACCACAGTCGCGCTTGCCATAGGGATTTCGGGCATTGAATGTGCCGGGGGTCCACCTGCCAGAAATGCGCCTTTTCGTGAAATCCCTGCCACTGATCTTCGCCCTGTTTTTGAAATCTGGCTCTGATGGTCGAGGTAGGCAAATGGGATAAGGCTAAAAAGCAGAAACGGGCTAAACGTTGCCAGGATGACCATGGAGGCTCCGGCCATAAACTGGCTGAAATCCCCCAAAGACCTTGAGTGGACGACGAGTTCGCCTCCCAGGCATAGAAGAGCTACGACAACAAGCTTGGAGAATAACACCCCGACAGTGACTTCGATGTAGCGATATAGAACAGCGCGTGATGCTCTCAACAAAACGAACAGCATGGCAAAGGGGATGAAGGCGGCAAGTATCATCATCACGCCGTCACGTATCAGCAGCTCGAAATAGAGCGAGAAAGAGCCGAGGAGACTTACGATTCCAGCCAAAGCTATTAGCAGGAACGGAATCGGATTAGAGGCGTCTCCCCTCACAGACACCCACGAGGCCAGCGGAACCAACGATTCCAGCGAAACGTGCGTGGAGCCTGCCAACCAGACGCACATCGCATCCACGCAAGTCGCCAGAACCCGAAATGCGAATAGGAACAGCCCCGAGCCAACCAGCGATATCGGAAGATAAATTCCAACCAGCCTAAGGAGATGGCTGCCAGCCGCAGAAATCATTGAGCCGATTACCCCGACCAGCAATAGAGGTAAAGCAAGCGCCAGGGCAAGGAGTTCCATTTTTTGGAAAAACTGGTAAAACCATGCCGATGACACTGATGCCGAGGAACCATTCAGCACAAGCCGGTCCACCTGCGAAAACAACCAGAGTTCAGATCCCTCTACTCCCGAAAGAAACCCGCTGGTGAAAAATGAGAGGATCTGGCTAATGACCGCGTTCACGATCGTCTCCATTCAGTGCACTCCCTGTCCAAGGTGGAAGAAAAAATTCACCAATGTCGGAGCCGCGCCGACGATGAGAGCGGCCGCTCCGGATATCACTACCGTCCGCCTGCCTGCCATAGCCTGCTGGTAGTTTTGAGAGTGGGAGCCCAGCGCCCAACTTGCCGCGCCAATCAACAGTCCGGCAAGAGTGATGATCAACGCCCATCCGCCAATTCCGTTGGTCAGTGTCTGAAGGGCGGAACCCCCGGGCAATAGGGATGGATCAGGAGACAGCGAGACATCGCCAAAACTTGGCACGAAAAACAGCAAAAACATTTCCACCTCTGATAGACGAAAAATCTATTCATGGGGCGGGAGTACAAATACTATTACAGTGCCGCCAAAAATAAAAGGCTCATAATCACCAGGTATTGGGTAAGAAACCCGCCAAATAGGAACTTTCTTGCCAATCACCACTACTATGTCGCTTGAAGAGCCATGGAAACCTTTATTCTGATCCTTCTTCTCATCGTCGGGATTGCAATTGGTTTTGCCATATCCCTGTACTGGTCCAACAAGTTCCATCCATTTCGATGGCATGAGCAGTCGAGCGGCACTGCCGAAGAAAGCCATCTCCGCCACCCGAGCAGCCTGCCCGAACTCCTAAGTCATGAGCTGGGCCATGACCTGTCGTCGGCGCACGGCATCCCGGGAGATCTTCTGCCGTATAACAAACTTTTGATCCAGGCACTTGATTCCATACCCCAGGGGATAACAATATGCTCAACCGAAGGCAAGGTGCTGATCAGAAACAAGGTCGCAAGTTCGATCTTCGAGGGCCGGCATCAAGACGCTCTGGCGGCGCGAGCATTTGATGAACTTCTCACCCTCGCTAAAGCAGGCACAATGACTGAACGGTCGCTTGAGATATACGGCCCTCCAAAACGCAGCTACACCATCCGTACCGATGCCCTAATCGCAGGCGGCGTAACTATTGGAGTCATAGCGATTCTAGAAGACATCTCCGATAAGAAGCACTTGGACGAAGTCAGGCGGGACTTTGTGTCCAATGTCAGCCACGAACTAAAGACGCCTATCGGCGCAATGGGACTTCTGGCTGAAACGCTGAGCTCCGAGAACGACTTGGAGATCGCCAAACGCCTCTCCGTCCGAATCCAGAATGAAGCGTTCAGGCTTGGACGAATCATCGATGACCTCTTGGATCTCAGCCGAATTGAGTCTGACGACATTCCCGCCCCTGAACCCGTAGAAATTGAAAAGATGGTCACCGAAGTCGTGAATCGCATCGGTTCCAGCGCCGAGGTGCGACACGTGACAATAGAACAGTCCCAAACTGATTCTCCTTGCTACGTCATCGGCGATAGGCGTGAGCTCATGAGCGCGGTTTACAACCTTTTGGATAACGCCGTCAAGTACTCGGAAAGCGGTTCCAAGGTTCTCGTAGAATTGAAAAGCGACGGTCAAATCGTCGATATCGCGGTGAAAGACCAAGGAATCGGAATCCCCAGCCGCGACCTTGAGCGAATTTTCGAAAGATTTTACAGAGTAGATCAAGCCCGTTCAAGAGCCACAGGTGGTACCGGACTTGGACTGTCGATAGTTAGGCACGTCGCCAACAATCACAACGGCAATATATTCGTCGAGTCCCGCGAGGGTTCAGGCTCAGTATTTACGCTGCGTCTTCCCCTGGCAGAAGGTGATCAGGAATGACTGTGGCTGAGATGACCATTTTGGTGGCGGAGGATGAAGAGTCCTTCATCGAAGCGCTCGAACTGGGCTTGACGCGCGAAGGCTTCGCGGTCACCGTTGCCCGCGACGGGCAGGAGGCGCTCGACCAGTTTGAAAAGGTACATCCGGATCTGATTCTCTTGGACCTAATGCTCCCAAAGGTATCAGGGGTTGATGTCTGCAGAATCATACGATCTGTAAGCCAAGTGCCAATAATCATGGTTACCGCGAAATCAGCCGAAATCGACACAGTGGTCGGATTAGAGGTCGGTGCTGACGACTACGTAACCAAGCCCTACAGCATGAGAGAACTAATTGCGAGGATACGCGCCGTCATGCGCCGGCGTCAGGGGGACGATCCAAGCCCAGGCGGAAAAGACACCGCCATCAAACGCGGCGAGGTCTCGCTTGACCCCGAACGGCACGAGGTTTCCGTCAGGGACAAACTTGTCAAGCTTCCGCTCAAAGAGTTCGAGCTGCTCGAATTCCTGATGAGTAACGCAGGGAGGGTTCTGACAAGGGACGTCATCATTGACCGGATATGGGGACCCTACTACTCCGGGGACACCAAAACACTCGATGTGCATGTTAAAAGACTGCGCTCAAAGATCGAAAAGGACCCTTCCGACCCGGAACTGATCACGACTATCAGAGGTCTCGGATATCGCTTCGAGGATAAAAGACGCTGATGGAACGGATGGAAGCAGTACTTCAAAACTTAAGGGCTTCCGGCGGAAGAATTACCCATGCCAGGCGTGCAGTTCTCCAGGCGCTGGTAACCGCAAGGACTCACGTGACCGCTGAAGATCTGCTAAACATCGTGCAGACGGGATCACCTGAAATTCACCTATCCACGGTGTATCGAACCCTTGATGCGCTGGAAAACCTTGGCGTCGTTGATCACGTCCACCTCGGCCACGGCAGGGCTGTATACCATCTGACCGATAACGCCCATCAGCACATCGTTTGCGAAAAGTGCTCCTATGTCGAAGAGATTCCTTCAAAGCTCTTTAACGAGCTGGAAAAAAACTTGATGGACACCTATCAGTTCAAAGTAAGGATGAACCACTTCGCAGTCATTGGGACCTGCCAGAGATGCCTCAAGAAGCTCGAGGAGCCAAAACACGCCTGATTTCGTCAATCTCCCGCTTTCTTCATCGCAAATACCCGTCGAACTCCACCTGGGCAAATGTCAATGCTGACCATGCGGTTGTTCGTCGCCAGGCCGGAATCCCTACGGGCTCGGTATCTTCTCCAAATTCCTCATATAAGGCCTGAGGACTTCTGGGATAGCCACCGAACCGTCAATCTGACGATAAGTCTCAACTAGGACGGCCCAAATTCGCGCCCAGGCAAGCGCCGAGCCATTTAGCGTGTGGACATACTCAATTTGGCCCGAATCCGCGTTCCGGAATCTAATGTTTGCCCGCCGCGCCTGATAGTCTCCAAACCAGCTTACCGAGGAGACCTCCAACCATAATCCAGTACCAGGCGAATAAGCTTCCAGGTCAAAAGTCCTTTTGGAAGAGTTGCCCAGGTCTGCGGTGCATAGGTCCAAAACGCGGTAAGTCAGGCCCAGCTGCTGCAGGAGATCCTCGGCCCTGTGCAAAAGCTCCTTATGCATATCCGCTGCCTGGTCCGGAGTGGTATAGGCAAGGATCTCCACCTTGTCGAACTCATGCAAACGCAGCAGGCCGCGCGTGTCTCGCCCGGCAGATCCCGCCTCGCGCCTGAAACACGCAGTAAACGCGGTAAGACGCACCGGCAAATCATCTTCCGGAAGAATTTCATCCTTTGCCAGCGACGTCAGAGGCACTTCAGCAGTCGGGATGGCATATAAGTCGTCCCTCTCCAGATGGTAGGCATCCTCTTCGAACTTTGGCAGATGCCCGGTAGAGACCATTGTGGCACTTCTTACAAGAGTTGGGGGGCGAATCTCTTCGAAGGCGTCCGAGTGGGCGTCGAGCGCCAAAGAAGTCAGAGCTCGCTCCAGGGTTGCTCCCAGGCCCCGAAACATCGCGAACATAGATCCTGAGATCTTGGCGGCACGCTCGAGGTCTAGAATCTTGAGTTCGCTGCCAATTTCCCAGTGCGGCTTTTTCTGGTAATCGGCATAATCGGGCAACTCAATATCCGAGCCGTTTTGCATTCCCTTTTGCAAAGACCACCACCGGCTGACAACGTTGTCGGCTTCTGAAACCCCAATCGGCGCATCTTCAGAGGGAATGTTAGGAATTTTGAGGAGGGCATCGTGACGCTGAGCATCGAGTTCGGCGGCAAGCGACTCCAGGGCGGAAAGTTCCTCGCCGATAGATCGCGACTTTTCCCGCAGATCTTTGGCAGATTCGGAGTCACCAGAACGCATGAGTTTTGCAACTTCTTTGGAAATCGAATTGATCTCGGCCCTCAGGTTGTCGCGCTGCGTGGACACGGTTCTAGCCTGGTGATCAATGTTCCAAAGCTCATCCAGCACGCCCGATTCGACGCCACGCGTTGCCAAAGCTTTTTTTACTTTGTCTAAATCTTCCCGGATTAATCGAATATCTAACATTTCTCTAAATACGGTAGCTTGAATACGTGACAACTATTGAAGTTAACGACCTATATATAGCCTATGGTGAAAAAATTGCTGTTTTGGGAGTCTCGTTTCAAGCACGCTCCGGTGAGGTATTAACTATCCTAGGACCCAACGGCGCTGGGAAAACCTCAACAGTTGAGTCGATAGAAGGTTACAGAAAACCATCAAAGGGTTCGATAAAAGTCCTCGGCTTGGATCCTTACGCTGACCTTTCCAAGCTTGCCCCGTTCATTGGCGTCATGTTGCAAAACGGGGGCATTTACCCGAGAATGACTCCCCTCCAGGCCCTTGGGCTCTTCCATGGGTATTACAAGGATCCCCAAGAGATCGATTATCTGATCAAATTGACCAATCTTGGGCCTGCCCTCAAGACCCCCTACAGACGACTGTCGGGAGGGGAAAAGCAGCGTCTCTCTTTGGCGTTAGCAATCATCGGCCGACCTAAGGTGGTCTTCCTCGATGAACCGACCGCCGGTATCGATCCCGAAGGGCGCCTTGCGGTTCGTGAGGTGATACGGGATCTGAAGTCCCAGGGCGTTTGCGTTCTGCTCACCACTCACGAGCTCGACGAAGCCGAACGGCTGTCGGATCGAATTATCATTCTGGACCATGGAAAAATCGTTGCCGAAGGCAGTCCGGAAGACCTCATGACGGCAGCTCATGGCGACAATATCCGCTTCAGCGCACCAGTCGGACTGGATCTGGCCGAGTTGGCGTCGGCAATGGACGCAAAGGTTGTCGAAGAAAGGGCGGGGGAATATCTCGTATCCACGGCCGCTGTCCCCGAGCAGATCGCAAGACTGACCTCCTTCCTGGCCAGCAGGAACATAGCCATCGGTGACATCAGGGCGGGAAGGTCTTCATTAGAAGACGTCTTCTTCGCATTGACAGGCAAGGAAATGGAGCCAGAAGCAAGCTTCACTGACAAACCTAGAAGCAGGAGACGCCGATGAAGCCTTACCTGGCTCAGGCCAAGACCGAAATAAAGCTGGCTCTCACCCAGGGTGAGTCACTTTTGGTGACGATCGGAATCCCGGTAATAGTACTAATAGGGCTCTCGCTGACTAAGGCGCTACCTTTGCCAAGTTCCGCCCATTCGGCCGCCGATTTCCTGGTTCCCGGCACGATGACGTTGGCAATAATGGCGACTGGAATGGTGTCAACCGCTATCGCAACTGGAGTCGAAAGGTCATACGGCGTGCTCAAGCGGCTCGCTACGACTCCTCTTGGTCGGCCAGCACTGCTATTGGCCAAGATAACCTCAATCCTGGTAGTGGAAATCATCCAGTTGGCAGTTCTCGCAATCATTGGCATCTTGCTTGGTTGGCACCCGACTGGCAACGTCGTATTCTTTGTCATTTCAGCAGTTCTGGCCACCGCAGGGTTTGCGGGCATCGGACTGTTCATGGCGGGCACAATGAAATCAGAAGTAATCATTGGGGCAGCTAACGGCATCTACCTGATCCTTCTCTTTATTGGAGGGATCATAATGCCTATTTCGTCACTCCCGGGAGCCCTGGAGGCATTCGCGCGGCTGCTACCCGCGGCTGCGTTGTCCGAGGCTTTATACCATTCCGCCGGGATCGGAGGAAGCGTTCCGTTATGGGCGTGGCTCAATCTGATAATTTGGGCGATCGCCGCTCCCGTTCTGGCCTCCAAGACCTTCAAATGGGATCAATGAGACTGCCCAATATATAAAGTCGACGTCGTCTAGCATGTAAACGGTGCAATTACCGACTTCGCAAAAATTAAGCGTATCGCCTGACGCGTTCACAAAGTTGGTCCTGTTCGCTCTCATCGGACTGTCCGTCATCATCGTGACCGGCGGAGCCGTCAGGCTGACTGGATCTGGGCTGGGCTGCCCCGACTGGCCAACTTGCCAGGGGCAGCAGTATGTTGCTCAGCTTTCCTTCCATCCGATGATTGAGTTCGTCAATAGAGTCATCACCATTGTCATGACCGCGGCCGTGATTATTTCCGCCGGAGCGGCGTTTCTGCGAAAGCCGTTCAGAAAAGATTTGGCCTGGCTCTCGCTCGGCATGATCATCGGGCTGATCGCCCAGATCATTTTGGGCGGAATAACTGTAATCGAAAAGCTGGCTCCACCTTACGTCATGGCGCATTTCCTGCTCTCCCTGATTATCGTTCTCGATGCGCTGGTGCTTTACAAACGATCGGTCACCTCTGACAAGAATCCGGTTTCAATGGTCTCCAAGGAGACAATCTGGCTAGGAAAGCTGATGATCGCCAATCTGGCGGCCGTTCTTATTATTGGCACCGCCGTTACCGGAAGCGGACCTCATTCCGGCAGCCCAATTTCTCCCAGGCTCCCCTTTCCATTAAGAGCGGTCGCGCAGCTCCACGCAGATGGCGTCCTCCTGCTGGTCGGACTGACGCTGGCCTCAGTGTTCCTTCTGTCAGCAACAAAGGCCCCGGAGAAAGTACAGCAGCGGGGCCGCACGCTGCTATGGGTTATGGCCGGCCAAGCGACACTTGGTTACATACAATACTTCTCTAAGCTGCCTGTTTTGCTTGTCGGATTCCACATAGCCGGCGCCACACTAGTTTGGATACTAATGATCTGGCACTACCTCGGTTTCTTTGCAAGGCCTGCCGAAGAAAAAAACGCTGCGCTCATCGCCGGTGACGACATGAAGTCAAACCTTGCCAGCACCTAGCCTAGGATGATAAGGATGACAGGAAGCTTGCAAACCACTCCAGTCATCGAAAAGATCGATCTGCCCTCAAGCATATTTGAGGACGAGGGTCTCTGGAAAGTAATTGTTTGGAACGATCCGATCAACCTGATGACCTATGTCACTTGGGTTCTGCAAAGACTATTTGGTTATTCGCGGGGGAAAGCCCATGCTTTGATGATGGAGGTGCATACCCAAGGCAAAGCGGTGGTTGCCTCCGGCGAAAGAGAAAAGGTTGAACTCGACGCATACCGGCTGCACGAATACGGCTTGTGGGCCACCATAGAACAGGACTGAAGATGCCCGGTAAAGAGATCGAAAGGATTGGGCCCGACAAATTCAGGATCGATCTGCCTCTCCAGGTACGTCAGCTTCTAATTGACATGAAAGAGCTAGCCTTGACACATGTCGAGGAGAACTCGCCGGCATCCCGGCGCATCTTCCCGGTCGCATATGAGAACTCCCCCGAAATGGAAATGGATTTCAGCCAACTTACCCGAGAGCCCCTGACCCGCCACCACCGAGAGACTCTTGAAATGTTTGGAAGCAGCTTGTCCAATTCAGAAATAACCGAAGATGAAGCGCTCGCATGGATGAACGCTCTCAATGACATGCGCCTTATCCTCGGAACCGCGCTAGACATCGACGAAGAACGTGCAGCGCCCGACGAGAATGATCCCAACTACGAAGGCTATGTAGTTTATGATTTGCTTACATATTTACAGGGGGCATTAATCGAAGAGATCCAGCGTTGAACTGAGCCATCGAGATAGCTGGCTCATGCTAGTTCAACTACGAAATACAATGCGGAACCAGCACCGATGTAGTTAGAGATCCTCAAGAGACTTAAGGACATAAAGCAAATGAGCCAAGTTTCGAAAAGAGTTATAGCTGTCGGATTCACAGGTCAAAACGGCGCTGCGAACATGCTCAAGCAAGCATTGTCTGGAACCTTTGAGATCACCTTCGTTGATTCCCCATTGGTCCACGGTCAAATTCGAAGAGGGGAAACAGTAATTCTCGGACGTGGCTTCGACTACGAATCAGAAAGCAGTTTCGCAGCAGTAAGCAATGCCGTTCGCAATGGTTCGAACCTGCTGATAATCGCTCCGCCCGGAACGGGCTTCCCTCCAGCCTGGCAGCAACTGTCAGGCGTGACACCGCTCGAAGCCAAATCTGACGGCGAATGGTTCTTCAAAGTGCTAGGCCCTTCCAGTCTTACTCAGAGGCTGCCCGCCGAATTTGCCGGATCTGGCGCTCTCACTATTCTCAAAGTACACGACAGATGCGAACCTTTGCTTGCCACTAGTGTCGCGTTCCATGACCATCCAACCGCTGCGGTCAAGCCTTATTCATCGTCAGCGGTTTGCACCATCGGCCTGAACCCGGCGTCCGCCCATATCTCGGAGGATCTGGCACGCATTGTTAGAAGAGCTGCCGGCATGGCCCCAAAACATGACCGCAAAGGTGTCGCCAAGACTCTGGGTGTCGCCATAGTGGGCTATGGTCCGCACGGCGGAATGGGCTATTACCACGGCAAAGCTGCGTCTGAGGTGGCTGGACTGTGTCTGACTGCCGTCGTGGACAGTGACGGTGACCGGCGCAAAGCGGCGGAGCAGGAGTTCCCAGACGTACGCACCTACCGCACCCTTGAAGAATTGGTCAAAGATGGTGATTTCGACATCGCAGTTGTTGCCACCCCGCCGGTCAGTCACGCCGAAATATCGATGGCGCTCCTCGAAGCCGGCAAACATGTTATAAGTGAAAAACCAATGTGCCTGACCATGAAAGAGGCCAGCCGGCTGCTCGCCAAGGCCAATGCAGGCGATCTCATGTTGAGCGTAAATCAGAGTCGAAGGTGGGATGGTGACTTTCGCGCTATCGCCAGGGCCGCATCCGAAGGCAGAATTGGGAAACTATTCAACATCGAGACCTTCGTCGGCGGGTTTGAGCACCCCTGCCGCGCATGGCATTCTGAAGAATCGATTTCAGGAGGCGCCGTTTTTGATTGGGGATCCCACCACATCGATCAGATAGTCCAGCTCTATGGGAGCGCTCCGACGATGGTGAGCGCCACACAGCACAAGCGAGTCTGGCACGACGTCACCAACGTCGATCAAATTCGGGTTCACATGCTTTGGGAAGACGGGCGCGAAGCAGAATTTTTTCAGAGCGATATCGCCGCTTTCAGAAAGCCGAAATACTTCATCCAGGGAACATCTGGAGCTATCGTTGGAAATTACCGGCCATTCATGGAGGAAACCGTAAGCTTGCCGTTCGGTTACGAGCAACGCGAATACCACCATGCCGAAGCTCCCGCTACTTTAAAACTTTCCAGGTATGAGAGCGGGTGCGGCCTTATCGAAGAATC
>DAHVKW010000150.1 GCA_027320695.1 Actinomycetota bacterium
GACTCAAGCAACCGGCAAACTTTATTTAGCCAATTATGATCCAAATGGCCTAAACCGCTACCTTCGTCTTACCCTCAGCCAGCAGGCTATAGCCACTGCTGAGACGGTGATAATCACTGCAGGGGGATCTGACAAGGCTATAGCAATTAGAGGCCTACTTGAAAACGATGTTAGATTCCCGGTCGCCACAGTGAACGCGGCCAAGATCAATCTCATTATCGACTACGAGGCGGCTTCACTCATCGAAGAGTAAAAGTCGAATTCCTGACACATTGAGACCTGTAGCGCGATGAGCAGGCACTTCAATATGCGTCAGGCCAAATTATGGACTAAAGTGATCCTCATTTGATAGGGTGAAAAATATGGCAGGCAATTTTTCTAGGCGTTCAACTGCGGAACTGTTATCTCGAGCAACGCAAGTCAAAAAGAAGCAGTTCGGTTCTCGCGTGACCTTCTCCCCGAAGGTGTTCATTCCTTTGACCATGCTTTGTCGCGACAGATGCGGCTACTGCACATTTGCCAAACCTCCCGCGCACCTTGATTCGCCCTATATGCCGATTGATGAAATCGTAGAGATCGCGACCCAGGGCGAGGCTTATGGATGCACGGAGGCACTATTCACATTGGGCGAAAAGCCCGAGCAAAGATACGATGTCGCCGATAGCTTTCTTCGCAATCAAGGCTTAGAGACGACGACGGACTATCTTTACCTTGCCGCGAAGGCGGTGGTAGATAATTCCGGTCTGATCCCTCACATTAATGCGGGAGCTCTCTCATTCGATGAATTTTCACTACTGAAGCAAGTCTCGGCTTCACAGGGAATGATGCTCGAGTCGCTCAATCCTACTCTCGAAGCCCATCGCATGGCTCCGGATAAGACCCCCCAGAGAAGAACTGCAGCTCTCATCGATGCTGGAAAGGCCCTTGTGCCTTTTACGACAGGGATCTTGATCGGCATAGGTGAATCTGAATCAGACAGAATAACCGCGTTGGAAACCATAAGCGACATCGCTCAGGAGTATGGCCATGTCCAGGAGGTAATAATCCAGAACTTCCTGCCGAAACTCGGCACGCGAATGCACAACAACCTGCCGGCGACTCGAGACGAATTCTTGCGGGCGATCGCTCTGGCACGGCTTATCTTGCCGCCATGGGTGCATGTTCAGGCTCCGCCAAACTTGAGTGACGACGTGCTTGACCTAATCAACGCCGGCGTCGATGACTTGGGAGGAATATCCCCTGTAACGATTGATCACGTGAACCCGGAACGCCCATGGCCTCAATTGCAAGACCTCGAGAGAAAGCTATCAGCAAACGGAAATCCGTTGGTTCCAAGACTTCCAATATATCCAGAGTTCAATGACCCGAAGTGGATCAGTCAGGAGATGAAATTCCAAGTTACCTCCAATAGCGATTCGCACTACTTTGCAAGGGCAGATTCCTGGACATCTGGAGGAGACTCGGAGCCGCCGGTGTTAGTTGGATCGTTGCCGATGACCAACGAGCCTAAATGGTCTCTAATTGGCGAATTGGCTCTCAAATCCGAATCTTCAGAGATAACTGAAATCTGCGATGCTGCGCTGCAAGGCTCCCTTCCCGACGAAGACCAGATCCGCAAGCTTTTCACTGCCAGGGGATCTGACCTTAAATACGTGGCTGACACGGCGGACCAACTCAGAAAAAAAATATCAGGAGACACCGTTACGTTCGTTGCCAACAGGAACATTAACTACACCAATATCTGTACCTTCAAGTGCAGGTTCTGCGCTTTCTCCAAAGGCCCGCTTTCACTAAATCTGCGAGGCAATCCGTACCTGCTGGAGTTGTCAGAAGTCTCCGACCGCGTCGCTGAAGCAGAAGCGGCTGGCGCCACAGAGGTTTGCCTTCAGGGAGGGATTCATCCTTCGTTTGACGGCGAATATTACCTCCAAATCATCGACGCCGTGAAGAAGGGCTCGGAAAATATCCATATTCACGCATTTTCTGCGTTGGAGGTGCATGAAGGCGCGCGAAGACTTGGAGTCGATCTTAAGGCCTATCTGATCAGATGCAAGGAAGCCGGCCTCAAGACCCTTCCGGGTACCGCTGCGGAGATACTTGATGACAATGTCAGAGATATTTTGTGCCCGGACAAGATCAAAACGGACAGGTGGCTTGAAATTCACCGCACGGCGCACGAAGTAGGGTTGAGGTCAAATATCACAATCATGTTCGGTTCAGTCGAAGATACTCGCACCTGGGCAAAACACATCGTAGCCACGAGAAATCTCCAGCAGGAGACAAATGGATTCACTGAATTCGTGCCTCTGCCGTTTGTCCACATGGCTTCCCCGATCTATTTGCAGAAGAAGGCCAGAAAAGGACCTACTTTCCGGGAGTCCCTCCTCATGCATGCAGTGGCCCGCATCAGCTACCAGCACCTGGTGCCAAATATCCAGGCGAGTTGGGTCAAAATGGGAATAGACGGAGTACGCCAATTGCTTCAAGCCGGGACAAATGATCTAGGGGGAACGCTTATGGGTGAGAATATCTCAAGAGCTGCAGGTGCCGCCCACGGACAGGAGCTTACCAGGCAGGACTTCGAGTCACTCGTTCGTCCGTTGGGACGCCCTCTCGCCCAACGCACCACTCTCTATCAGCTGGTCTGATTCGAAAAGAAATAAACTCTACAGACATTCGCAATTAAAATACTTTAGTTCTGCGGCCCTGAAAATAGGAGAATTGTGACCGACAAACCATCGAAATCGGAACCAGCAGAGCTGCTGGCAACACAGATTCTTGACCAATTGGAAGTCACCCGCAATCGTGACGTATTGAGTCATTTGATTGCGACGGCAATAACGATTGCCAGCTCCAATTTTGACCGGCTTGACTTGAAGATCGCGTCTGACTCGATACGCGAACTTTCCAACGCGTTTAGAGTCTTCGAACCATATCATCACCAGCGTAAAGTCACTCTTTTCGGCTCTGCCCGCACAAGTCCGTCAGAACCCTCGTACGAAGTAGCCAGGGAAGTCGCACAACGGCTCGCGCAACAGGGGTGGATGACGATCACCGGTGCGGGACAGGGAATCATGCAGGCCGGCCTGGAAGGGGCCGGACCTGAAATGAGCTTCGGCGTGAACATCAAACTTCCACACGAGCAGACGGCCAACCAGATCATCGCGAACGATCCGAAGCTCGTAAAGATGAAGTATTTCTTTACCCGTAAGGTAATGCTGATAAAAGAATCTGATGCATTCGTTGTAATGCCC
>DAHVKW010000151.1 GCA_027320695.1 Actinomycetota bacterium
ATAGGTTTATCCTCAACAGGATTTGAGCCGTTACGAGCAGTCATGGCAGGTTTAACCTGCGCCTGCCGATCGACAAATTCTCCCACATTTTAGCCCCCGAACCTTTGCCAGCCAGTTTGAACATCTCAAAACTAGACCGAACTAAAGTTCATACCTTTATACCACCTTTATATTCCCGTTGTCGTTGATAACCGATTTTTATTAAAGCTATGAAACCCTCGAGCCGCCGAATACGCATCACCCGGGACATTCCTACCAACAGCCTGATGTGCCTCAGCCCCTGCCAACCAAACCGGAAACCCTATTTTTGGACCAAGATCGCGTTCGAAGCCCTGTTCTGGTTCTAAGAAAACCCTCAGCGGCCAATTGGCCGACAGAGCTCGTCTGCAGCTGGGTTCCTTGGAGCTACATAATCCAGCTAAATCAATTGCGCTAAACTTGATGAGCAAGCCGCTAGGAAAGTTTTAGGAGTGTCAAATGGCCCAATCCACACTAAGTCGAAGCGCTAAAGCTATTTTGGCCGAGCCCGTGTTTGTCCATGTAGCGCTGGTTCGCCCTGACGGAACTCCCCACGTAACTCCGGTTTGGGTTGACGTTGACGGAGATAACGTGGTGATCAATACGGCGCTGGGCCGATCCAAAGCAAGAAATATCCACAAAGACTCGACAATCGCGCTCTCGACATTCGATGCGAAGAACCCTTACCAGGCCGTTGCGTTCCAGGGCAAGGTCATTGAAGTCACAGAGGACGGCGCCGATGCGCACATCGATTTCCTGGCCAAGAAATACCTCGGACTCGATGTATACCCAAATAGGCAGCCGGGGGAGCGCCGAATTAAGATTGTCATTCATCCGACCAAAGTCTGGATGCAACCGCGCGACAATTAGCTTGCAAGGCATCTGAAGCTGACGGGGGGAGCTGGCATCCGCTTGACTTTTCCGGTTGACTTTTCCGGTTGAATCTTCAGGTTGAAGATTTGGATGATGAGTTACATTCGGGAATCGCCCCGAGCGCACAAGGCCTAGGATGCGGATCGGCGCTGCCGGTATGTCTTTTGATTGCCTTCGGGTGATACAATGCGGCTTGATTCCCATCAAGCCCGACAAATGACATTGACATATTCCCAGCTCAGGCCTATACTGCTGCTATCACCCACAGATGAGGCGTGAAGTCCTGAAATCAGTCCCAGGTCCAGGCCCCGTAAGTTACGGTGATCAGTACCATAGGAAATGTTAGAGCTCGATTAGTTTGTGCGGAGATGAATGATGACCGACAGAAGCGATATGACGCCGCATAAATCCAAAGTGAATAGCTCCTCCGACGATTCAAAATCAACTTTCAGCAACAGCGCCTCGACTCCTCGAAACCTCGACCAAGATACCATGCCTGCTATCGATGTCCGTTCCATCGAAAAGAGCTATGGTGAAATCCAAGCGGTTAAGGGTATCTCGTTCCAGGTGGCCACCGGCGAGGTGTTTGCCTTCCTTGGACCCAACGGCGCCGGGAAAACTACGACGATTCGGATGCTTTGCACCCTCACCAAACCCACTGGTGGATCGGCAACTGTTGGCGGATTCGATGTAGTGAAACAGCCGACCGCTGTTCGCAGGCGAATCGGGCTAGTCTTCCAGGAACCAACTCTCGACCAGCAACTGACTGCTGAAGAGAATCTGCGCTTTCATGCAGTTCTGTATCGGATTCCCCACGAAGAAGTCGAAACGCGGATTGATCGGGTGCTGAGACTCGTCGATCTCCAGGACAGACGCAAGGATCTGGTATCCACCTTCTCGGGCGGAATGGCTCGAAGACTTGAGATCGCCAGAGGCATGCTGCACACGCCGGCGGTACTGTTCCTGGACGAGCCAACAATCGGCCTCGACCCGCAGACCCGCGCCCTTATGTGGCAAGACGTGCTGCGGCTCCGCAATGAGGAGGGAGTGACGGTCTTCCTTACAACGCACTATATGGACGAAGCGGAATACGCGGATCGGATAGCGATTATCGACAACGGCAGCATTGTTGCCCTCGATATCCCCGACAATCTGAAAAAGACAGTTGGCTCAGACACGGTTGAGCTGACCACTTCGAACAATGGGCTAGCCGCTTCAAACCTCGAAGCTAAAGGGTTCAAGGTTAAGACCAGCGAAGACAACATCGTCGTATTCGCGGAAAATGGCGAAAAGCAGGTCACCTCGATAATCGAAACCGCTGAAGTGCCGATTCAAAGCGTGCGGGTGCACCGGCCTAATCTTGACGACGTATTTTTGCACTTCACAGGGCGTCAAATTCGCGAAGGACACAACGAACGCTCGTTTCCGATGCATTTCCGTGGTTTTGGGCGCAGGTGATAGGAGGACATATTGTCAACATTAAGCGTTCCTGCAAGCCAAACCAGACTAACCGACGAACGCATTCGTCTTAGGTTCGAACTGCGCACGATTGCAATGGTTTGGCAGCGAGAGCTGATACGTTTCACGCGGACAAAGACGAGGATCCTTTCCGGCTTCATCCAGCCGATTCTCTTCCTTTTCGTCTTGGGTTACGGAATGACGTCTTTAGTAGGGACCACAGGCGGATTCGACTTCAAGAAGTTCGTATTTCCGGGGATCGTTTCCATGACCGTGGTGACCACCGCAATTTTCTCTGCGATCTCCATTGTTTGGGACCGCGAATTTGGATTCCTGCGGGAAATGCTGGTGGCACCGGTAAGTCGGGCATCTATCGTACTTGGCAAGGCGCTGGGCGGCACAACCATTGCAACGATCCAAGGGACCATCATGCTAGCCCTGGCACCGCTTATCGGGGTTCACTTGACCGTGATTCTGGTGCTGGAGGTTATCCTGCTCGAAGCGCTGATGGCGTTTGCCCTAACTATGTTCGGGGTATTCGTTGCCAGCCGGATACAAAAGATGGAGGGATTTCAGGTCGTAATGCAGCTGGTGCTTTTCCCGATGATTTTTCTATCCGGAGCACTTTTCCCCCTAAATGGACTGCCCGGTTGGCTGGCTGTGATCACCCGCATCAACCCACTCACTTATGCTGTAGATCCACTACGCCATGTGGTTTTCGCAATTCAAAATATGCCTCCAGCGGCCGCAGCAAGGTTCGCAACCGGAGTAACGATTTTTGGATATACCCTTCCCCTCCTGGGAGAGATCGCCATCGTGGTAATCTTCGCTCTCGTCTTTCTGGCTCTGGCTAT
>DAHVKW010000152.1 GCA_027320695.1 Actinomycetota bacterium
ATCAAAATCCGAAGTCTTATTCGCTCAAAGAACGCTCCAAGATCTGTGCAACATCTAAAACCTTCATGTCTTCACTAGCAGTGCCCTCAGACTGGCGCGTCTTTACTCCGTCGTCCAGCATGATCATGCAATACGGACAGGCGGTTGCAACCATGTCCGCTCCCGTGACCAGGACCTGGTCGGTTCTTTCCATATTGATGCGCTTACCGATGTTCTCCTCGAGCCACATGCGCGAACCGCCCGCACCACAGCAGAATCCTTTTGAACGATGCTTATGCATCTCGATCGTCGTTACGCCCGGAACGGAGTGCAATACCGATCTTGGCTCGTCATATACCGAGTTGTGCCTGCCCAAGTAGCACGGATCGTGGTAGGTCACCGTAGCGCTGACGGGATTGGCGGGTGAAAGTTTCCTTTCCGATACCAGCTTCTCGAAAATCTGGGAGTGGTGAACCACCTCGTAGTGACCACCCAGAGAGGGATATTCATTGGCCAGTGAGTTCAAACAGTGTGGGCAAGAGGCGATGATCTTCTTAACCTTGGCAGCATTTAGAGTTTCAATATTGGTCGTAGCCTGCATTTGGTACAGGTACTCGTTGCCAAGCCGTCTTGCAGGGTCGCCGGTGCATGATTCCCGGGGACCTAGCACTGCGAATTTCACTCCGCCAGCATGCAAAAGTCTTGCAATACTCTGCGTGGTTTTGGAAGCCCTCTCATCCAACGCGCCGGCACAGCCAACCCAGAACAGATATTCAACGTCCTCCGGAATCTCACCGGTAATTATCGGAACTTCGAAGTCGAGGCTCTTGGTCCAATCAAGTCTCTTTGACTGACCAAGCCCCCATGGATCGCCCTGATTCTCGACGTTCCTCAGCATCAGGTTGGCCTCGGTTGGAAAATCAGAGTCCATCAATACCTTGTAACGGCGCATATCGACTATGGCGTCAATGTGCTCGATATCCACCGGACACGCCTCTACGCAGGCCCCGCAGGTAGTACAGGCCCACAGTACGTCAGAATCGATCACGTCTGGCACTAAAGGCACCGACGTCGACTTAGTCGCGCCCGGACCAATGAGAGACGGAGCGGACTTGAATAGATGGTCGCGCAAGCTCATTATCACAAGCTTCGGGGACAAGGGCTTCCCAGTGTTCCACGCTGGACATTGTTCCTGACACCTTCCACACTCCGTACAGGTGGCCAGATCGAGATTCTGTTTCCACGTAAGGTGCTCAATCTGGCCTGAGCCAAATACATCCTCTTCGCTCAACTGCTCGGGATCCA
This sequence comes from Actinomycetota bacterium, assembly GCA_027320695.1. GTDB lineage: Bacteria > Actinomycetota > Acidimicrobiia > Acidimicrobiales > Acidimicrobiaceae > SCQM01. The sequence continues at coordinate 1,285 of DAHVKW010000152.1, forward strand.
TGTTCGGAGTCGTCCCAAGCGCGCCCAAGGCCTTTGGCCGACGTGAAAATATCACGTTGAGGGGAGCGGTAAATATGTGAAGGTGTTTTGAATAGGTTACGAAAACGAGGAATCCCATTATGACCGCGATATTGAGCTCCAGGAACACCACCTCGATCGCCTTATTGGCGGTAGTCCCAAGGCCTCGAATCCATGAAGCGACCGCATGAGAAGCAAAGGCTGCGTCGCCGTAGGGGAAGTGTCCTAGGTTTGCCTGAGCAGCTCGGTACATCACCAGCGTGATGACCACCATTGCGATCCCCAGTAGAACCAGCCAAGCCGCGCCAGTGTGAGAACCATAGAAGCGTGAATCCCTCTGCCTACGATCGGGTGCGTTGCTGATCCTAAGAATGGCAAATACCATCAGCGATATAAGGATCAAAACGCAGAATAGATCTTCTAGGAACCCAAGCCAGGAATCGTGACCGATCAGCGGTATGGCAAAGGTGGAGCTAAATAGTGCACCGAAGGCTTCGATGATCGTAGCGAGCAGAATGAGGAAACCCCAAAACGTAAGTGCGTGCGCAATTCCGGGCACAGTCTTTTTCAAAAGCTTTCGCTGGCCAATGACCTCAGATAGCTCAGCCCAAATACGTCTGCCCACATTATCAGTCCTGCCGGGGGCGGGCTTTCCGGACGTAATAAGGCCAAAAAGAAAGAGCAGTCTTCTGCCAGCGAACACTGCGGCCACCACAACGATGACCACGCCGATTAACAATCTCAACGAATTCCTCCCTAGCAACCTGTGTGCTGATCACCTACGGTACCCGGGCATGCTTGCCATGAGGGCCCTAAATAAAAATGCAGTTAGCTTACACTATCCAAATTTCGCCCTGCTGTCACAATCCTTCTCGAACTCGCGACAGCTCAAATTTCTCCCTTGGGACCTTAGGCCTGGCTACTTTTGGAAGTTCTCAAAATATCTTGACGGAGTCGGACCTCTTTGACCCTGATATTTCGAGCCGACCGAACTCGATCCGTATGGAAACTCTGCTGGAGAAGTCATCTTCAGGAACGAGATCTGGCCAATCTTCATGTTTGGATATACGGTTATCGGCAGGTTCGCCACATTGGATAGCTCCAGGGTTATGTTGCCGTCGAATCCTGGGTCGACAAAGCCCGCAGTGGAATGTATTAGAAGTCCGAGCCGACCCAACGATGACTTGCCTTCGAGACGCCCAACAAGATCGTCAGGTATACCTATCCTCTCAAGCGTCGAACCCAGAACGAATTCGCCCGGATGAAGAATGAATACTTCATCGTCCTTTATCTCAACAAGCTCGGTTAATTCAGACTGATCTTCTTTGACGTCTATGACGCGCGCAGTGTGGTTTCTAAAGACTCGAAAGTACTTATCCACATGAAGATCAACCGATGAAGGTTGGATACATCCTTCATCCAAGGGGTCAATTACGATACGTCCCTTTGCAAGCTCTTCTTTAATAGTTCGATCCGACAAGATCATGGATACATACGATAGTGTGTATAAAAGCAAGAAGCATGCTTGCGGGCGTAGTTCAGAGGCAGAACATCAGCTTCCCAAGCTGAGAACGCGAGTTCGATTCTCGTCGCCCGCTCTAGCCATATTGGCTCTTCAGCTTTTAGCGGGGTCAGAGCCATTTTCTCTTGCCTCTAGCTAACCACTATTGAATCGAGAGTTCTCCAGTTGGGTTTGCCAGCATACAATAATGACCTGATTCGGTAATTCTTGAAATTGGTGAAGCCGAAACTTACCCTTTTGACGGCCAGATGCGACTGAGATCGATTAGATCGACTCACTCTGCTTGCGGCGCTTAGGCCCCTACTCCACT
>DAHVKW010000153.1 GCA_027320695.1 Actinomycetota bacterium
TAATCAGTCGTTAGTCAGGTTTAGGGAGTTGCTTCAGGCTGCAGGCCGATCATGCGGTCTCTAGCTGTCATTCTTTGCGGCGAAGGCCCTGGAGTGGTAGCGATGCGGGTTCTGAATTGATAGCAAATTCAGTTACGGGTGTGCTAGTTTTACGGTTTGCGACAATTCCGAGTGCATCGATTACGCCACTTTTTTGGGCAACGTGGTTTTGCCAGCGGGAATTAGTATTTAGGTTGTCCTCTTGATATGGAGATTTTTCAGTGAGTCTAATTTTACCGATCCTGGTATTTGCAATTTTTTATCTATTCATTATCAGGCCAAAGCAGGCAAAGCTCAAGGCAGCTCAAATGGAGCAGCAGATGATTGCAAGCGGGGACCGCGTCCTTACCCGTTCCGGCATCTATGGCCGAGTAAGCAGGATCTCGCAAGATCTTGCCGTGGTCGAGGTTGCTCCAGGGCTTGAACTGGTCTTTGACAGGCGAAGTGTGCTCAAGGCTCCCAATGCAATCGACGTTGACGGACAGCTTTCTGAAGAGAACCTGGCTCCCGAATTCTCCGATGATGACTTCTCTCAGCTTCACGACCATTTGGAGGCCCACGCGACGGACGCCGTGCCTTCGAGTACGGAAGCGGAAGGCCCAGAAGCCGGTGCAGCGACCGGAGATGACCAAGTCAGCCACACCGGAAATGAGGATCACGAGGTTCCCAAGACTGACGGGGAAAACCAGCAGTAACTGAGCCTGGAGAGTTTTTGCGTCGCTGGCGGGAGTGAAGATCCTTTCATCGTTTGGTGGTTTGCATTCGGCCAATTTCGAGCAGCCGTCTGAGATCGCCGCTGGAAACTTTTCACCGACTCGAGCTGGCTGGCGGGCGAGGTGATAAGGTTGACATTCGATGAGTTAGGCTTTGCGGGGTCATCTGGTTGGCAGCGTTGTTTCGATTGAAAGTCTTGGGCCGGCTTTCGGGGGGTTTTCACCAGTGGCTTTAATTTTAATCCGGGATTGAAGGCCGCGGCGGCGGATCGGCTGTCAAATAGTAGTGTTTAAGAGTTTGCAGAAGACGGGCGCGCCCTGTTTGGAAATGGAAAATAGAGATAAATGAAGCGTTCTAACGTCATATTGGTGGTTGCGACCATTTTGATTTCCATTGGCTCGTTTGTTGCTGTGCTTTTGACAAAGTACTCTCCAGTCCTAGGTCTGGATTTGCAAGGCGGGGCTTCGGTGGTTTACAAGCCGGCACACACGGTGTCCCAGGCGACTTTGCAACAGACCATTTCAATCATCCGTAACCGGGTTGACGCGCTTGGCATAGCTTCTCCAAATATCTCGCAGCAGGGAAACAACATAGTTGTGCAGCTGCCTGGCGTGAAAGACGCTAATCGTGCTTTGCAGATCGTGGGTCAGACCGCCGAGCTTTCGTTCAGAGCGGTGCAGTGCCAGGTCCCGGCCTATACCAAGCCACCCAAAGGGGCGTCAATTCCCGCATCGGATACTGCATTGACTTGTCCCACCACTCAGGCGGAATCAACCGCAATGGCCTACGTTCCGACCACTCCAGTAACGGCGGTCTCTGACAAGAACAAGGCGCTTCTGACGATCAAGAGCGATACGACTTCGCGTTACATAGTCAGCCCGTCACTCCTGACTGGCTCGGCCCTAAAAAGCGCCTATGCCGGGGTCGACTCGACTGGTACTTGGCTAGTGAATTTCAGTTTGACGGCTGCCGGCTCGCCTAAATTCGATGCCATCGCCACGAAGTATTATCAGCAGCAGGTTGCGATCGTGCTGGATGGAATCGTCGAATCCGCGCCGACGATAAACTCCAAGACCTTCAATGGCCAAGGTCAGATAACAGGCAGCTTCACCCAGACCCAGGCCGAGAACTTGGCTTTGGTGCTGAAATATGGCGCGCTTCCAGTGCAGCTGCAGCAGCAGACTGTTCAGACTGTCTCGCCCACGTTGGGAGCATCGTCCCTCCGGGCTGGCATCATCGCTGGTCTGATTGGTCTCGCGGCCGTGATGATCTATACGATTCTTTACTATCGGCTTCTCGGCATCGTGGTGGTTTTAGGTCTTGGCACAACGGCGGCTCTTCTTTGGGCAATCGTTTCGTATTTGGGTCATTCCTCCGGACTTAGTTTGGACCTGTCCGGAGTTACAGGACTGATTGTGTCAGTTGGAGTCACCGTCGACTCCTATATCGTTTTCTTTGAACGCTTGAAAGATGAAGTGAGGGCTGGAAAGACCATCAGATCCTCGGTGGACAAGGGTTTCAGGCAGGCTTTTAGGACAATCATCGCAGCAGACGCCGTATCGTTCATTGGTGCGCTGCTTCTTTATTTGCTCAGCATCGGTCCTGTCCGGGGATTTGCGTTCTTCCTTGGTCTGTCAACCTTGCTGGATGTCATCACCGCCTATATCTTCACCAGGCCTCTGGTTATCATTCTGGGTCAGTGGCCCAAGGTGACTGGCCCTGGTTTTTGGGGAATGGCACGAGGCTTAGGCTCGGCAAAGCAAAGCGTTCCAGCGCCAGCGGTTGCTTCCAACTAGGCGGATGGGATTGTTTTTGGAAATGGCACAATACGTGTTTGGAGAATTCAGGTAATGGATCAGGGGTTTAGTCTTAGGAGAGGGTTCGGGCGCATCTTTCGAGGTGAAACCGAGATCAACTTCATCGGCAATGCGAAGCGATGGTTTATTCTGTCTGGCGTTGTGATCATATTGGGGCTGAGTTCGCTTGCGATCAGGGGTTTGAATTTCGGGATTGATTTCAAAGGCGGGGTCTCGTGGGAGGTGCCGTCTGCAACATTAACGGTTGGCCAGGCCCGGGCCGCAATTAATCCGCAAGGCCTATCATCGGCAACGATTGTTTCCCTGGGAGGGGGAGCGGGCAGGACGGTAGAGGTTCAGGCCGACTTGAACAGTCTTACGCAATCCGCAAAAACAGCCAAGGAGCAGGCTGTTTCCGCTGCGCTCGGGAAGGCCGCCCATATCAGCGCAAATCAGGTTTCCCTTACCGACGTTGGACCAACCTGGGGAGGGGAAATCACTACCAAGGCAATTAGGGCCCTGGTCTTTTTCTTCCTAGCGATTGCCGTCTATATTTCGCTTCGCTTTGA
>DAHVKW010000154.1 GCA_027320695.1 Actinomycetota bacterium
AGCCGTCGACAGATTGAAGTCCTCATTTATCGCGAGCGGTGACTCTGTGGCCATCACAATTCCCCTGGCCAAGTCACCCCCGTAGGTATAATGCCGTATCTGATTTCCGTTTCCTAAGATGTGTAGCGGATCTTGACCCTTTACGACCTTCTGCACCAGGTCAGGCACCACATGACTCATAGCCAGGGATATGTTGCCGCTCGTGATTTCAACATCTGTCAGCGCCTTGCCCTCTCCCACCCCGACGCAGTTGAAAGGACGGCAAATCGTATACGGCAGGCCGTACTGTGAATGCGCTGCTTTAGCGAAGTACTCAACTGCCAACTTTTGAAAGCCGTAGGATGAGACCGGGGGTGGAATCAACACCTCGTCGCCTTCTTTGGACGGCCAGCGATCTGTAGCCTCAAAAACCATGGACGACGAGAGGTACACCACTCGCTCCAGGTGATGGTTTCCGAACGCATTTATTGCCGCGTCACATGTTGATGCCATAATGCGCTCGTTTGTGGCAAGCAGGTCGTAGGCAAATGCGTGAAAGTAAGAGATGCCGCCAATCATGGCTGCTCCGGCAATGATGACGTCTGCATCGGCTGCAAGCTCGGTCATCTGACCCGCATCCCTTGCGTCGCCTTCTATGAGCGTGTAGTTCGGGTGGCTATCGTAGGATTTCTCGACCTTGCCATACTTGGAAAAATTATCGAGCCCCAGCACCGAGTAACCCTTTTTCAGGAGCTCCTCCACTACATATCCGCCTATGAAGCCAGACGACCCAGTCACCAGCACTGTCTTCAAGTTAGCCTCCGTTTCGGCTCTTCTTGGCCTGCCCAGAGTCTCTGCCGAAGGCGTAGAAATACCATCTCAGATACCTAGGCAGCCATTCGATCATTCTGAACTTCGATTCGCCGCCGGTTCTTTCAAGCCATATGGTGGGAATTTCAGCTACTGGCCTGTGCAATCTGCGAGCCTTGGCCACAAGCTCCAGGCCCACTTCAAACCCAGCGTCAGACTCAATCCCGACCTCCTCGACAAACGCTCTTGAGTAGGCCTTGAAAGAGTTGGTAGCGTCCCATGTACCCACATTGGCAAGAAGTTTCAGTGAGCTTCCCGCTACCTTTGACATAAACCCTTTGAGAACGGGCGCTCCGATCGCCTGTCCGCTGCGGGCATACCTCGAGGCTGCTGCTATGACCACGCCGCGCTCTACCAGCCTCGCCAGGTCATCAATTTGGTAGGGATCATCGCAACCGTCAGCCATGGTAACCACGACAACGGGAGCAGACGCGCGGGAGAACCCGTATCGGATTGCCCTGGCCGGACCCGGCCCCAACTCGTTTATAGCAACCGAAATCCGTGGATCGTCCAGCATCACCTTCTCCACAAATCTGATGCTGGAGTCCAATGGAGAGTCACAGACAACTATCACTTCGGAGGGAAGCCGTACCGCCTCGAGAAGCCTCTTGAGATGAACGACTATCTCTTCCCCTTCGTTATAAGCCGTAACTATGACGGATACCCGTGGAGTCATAGGCCTGATTTGGGGCCACGCAGTCCCCAGAAGTCGACCATCGGAGTCGCAGTCACGATTTCCCGGTAGATCTGGTGTGGCGACCCGATGATAAGCAAATCGGAGTTCTCGAGCACTTCTTCAAGCGGAAGCAGATCGGGATCCCCTTCGATATATGGGTCGGTTGTAAAAACCTCGCCGGCACGGTATCTGAGCACTCGTTTGAGCTTGTAGGCAAGGCTTGATCTTGTGTCATCGGATTCACCCTTGAAGGCCATGCCAAGGATGCCGATCTTCAGAGAGCCTAGCTTGTGCTTCCTTGCCAACTTTGACACAATGAAGTATGGCAAACCTTCGTTGACATTGATCGCAGCTTGCCCCAAGATGAACTCGTTGTTGTTGAACGCGGCAAGCTGCAAAGTATCCTTGAGTAGACACGGGCCTGCGGCAAAGCCGGCGCTTGGAAGATCTGCTGCCCTCGGATAGTCCTCTGACACTCCTCTGCGAATGGTCTCATAATCAAGGCCAAAATTCTCGGCAATCATGAACAGCTGATTGGCTGTTGCGAACTTTATATACCGCCACGTGTTGGTGAAGAGTTTCGCAAGCTCTGCTTCCTCGGGAGTCAGCCTCACGATCTTTGCAGTCAGCAGACTAAAAAGCTCTGATGCCCGATCGAATCCTTTTTGGGTTCTCGAAGAAACTATCTGAGGCAGTTCGAAGAGCTCTTGTATGGCTCTACCTTCGGCAATGCGTTCGGGACAGAACGCAATGTCGATATCCAAGCCGAGATCGTCAATCACTGCCTCGATGAGAGCAGTCGTGCCTGGGTAGATGGTGCTGCGCAACACCAGGAGCTGGTTGGGCCTCAAATACCGCCCAAGCTCTCTTACCGCCTCGACCACCTTGTGCGGTTCCGGGTTCTGGTGCTCATCTACCGGCGTGCCAATGATCACTATGACGCTGCCCGCCTCAGATACCACTTGGGGATTCGTGGTGGCGAAAATGCGCTTTCCTGCAAGTTCCTTGAGGATCCGATCAGCACCTTCTTCCATAAAGGGCATCTCGCCTCGACTTACGTGCTCAACAGCATCAGCGGATATGTCATACAGTGCGACACGCATTCCATTCTTTGCGAACGCAAGGCCCAAAGGAAGTCCGACATGCCCACAGCCACCGACCAGCACAGCATCATATGAAAAACCATCCAACAGCTACCACCAACCTATTAGCCAAGCTCTTTTCGCAATCAGAAGATGCGAAGACTCGTCATAGCACCCAAAAAGTGACACGGGGTCTTCAGGAACGCTCAGAAAATCTCACCGCCCGTCGAATATACCCCAGTTTGACCGTTCAGATGCCCGTCAGTTTATCCTAGAAACACCGAAATCACTCGCACAAAGGCTGGCTTACAAAGAAATAGTGCCCTCTGAGCTGGTAGAATGGTCGTTTACAAGACATTCCAAAC
>DAHVKW010000155.1 GCA_027320695.1 Actinomycetota bacterium
CGAGGTCGTCTCTTGCCAAGGCTAATTCGACGATGGCTGTCAGATAATCAATTTTTGTTCCGACGTCAAATCGCCCATCCTTAATTATGTATCCCAGCACGGGCTGCTTTGAAAGGAGTGATGAAATCGCATCGGTGAGCTGAATCTCGCCGTTTCTGCCTGGTTTGATTTGATCAAGGCATTCGAATAACTCGGGAGTGAAAATGTACCGACCGATTACCGCGAAGTTGGATGGGGCTTCGTCTGGTTGAGGTTTTTCTGTTATTCCGGTAATGCGGACAACACCGCTTTGATCCGTATCATCGTATGCAACGCAGCCATAGAGTGAAATGCTCTCATGAGGTACCTCCATGAGCGCGAGAACAGAGCATTGATGCCGGTCATACAGGTTGAGCATGTCTGAAAGAAGAGGATGGCCGGTGATCATGATGTCGTCAGCTAGCAGAACCGCAAATGGCTCGCCGGATATGTGCTGTCTTGCCATTGAAACCGCGTGTCCGAGCCCCAGCGGCTCTCCCTGGCGCACATAATGTAGTTCGGCAAGGTCGGAAATAGATCTGACCAATTCCAGCTCTTCGAACTTGCCACTCGACTCAAGGTATTTTTCTAGTTCAAATGATTTGTCAAAATGGTCTTCGATAGACCATTTTGACTTTCCTGTAATCACCAGGATGTCGTCCAGACCAGCTGCTACCGCTTCCTCGATTATGTACTGGATTGCAGGCCGATCAACCAGGGGCAGCATTTCCTTTGGCTGAGCTTTTGTCGCCGGCAGAAGCCGAGTGCCTAGTCCTGCAGCGGGTATTACGGCCTTTCTTGGCGTCTGATGCACAAGCACTCCTTTGAAGCAGTTTGATCATCGCTATTGCCGTTGCTTGAAAAAGAATCTAACAGTGAATCGCCGACGCTCGGATATGACTTGACAACAATAGTAATCGAGGGGGTTCTTCCTATGATAGCAGTACGGTATTCCCAAGCACGCTACCAGGGGAAAGGTACTTATTCTCATTGGCATGGTAGAATTAGCACTCGGTGTAGTAGAGTGCTAACAGAGCAAATGAAACGTGGAGGAAGTAGGTGCCTACCTACGAATATGTGTGCAAAAGTTGCGATCGACAATTTGATGTGTTCCAGTCCTTTTCAGAGGACCCGCTCACTACTTGCGAAGTGTGCGGAGGCGAGCTGAAGAAGAAGTTTGGATCCGTTGGAATAATGTTCAAGGGATCGGGATTTTATAAAACTGACTCCCGTCCAGCAGCGAATTCCGAGTCTTAGTCGGAAGTTGTTGGAACAATCGGCAGAGGCCAAGAATTCCGCGGGTCGCAGTAGCGGCCAAATGGAACGGCGTTAGCGGCTGCTCGCAGGAACGTTTGGCTGCTGGAGAACCAGGGCATGACCGCACCGGAAGATCCGATGGCGGTGGCGACGTGCGAATCCGATCCGCCGAGAAGAGGAATACCAAAACGCTCGGCTATCTCGCGTATCTCTGGATTTATGGATGCTGATTTTGAATTGCAAAGTTCTATAGCATCGATCCATCCATTTTCGAGCGAATTCACGAGGTCTCTTTGGCCTAATGAGAACCGTTTCTCGTCCATGGGGTGACAAGCATATACAATTCCTCCCTGTCCTCTGATTGCATTTGACGCCTCTGAAAGACGCAGCCCAGGAGGTATTTTCTCACTGATGAAAAGTCCGATGATCTCGCCTTCCCTAACCCTTTGCTCCTGGCCGCAGATCACTCGCTGGCCAAGCCGCTCCTGAAGCAGAGGGAAGGCCGAGACGCTCTGATGATCTGTGACAAAGGCGTGCGTTAGGCCAGAAGTCTCAAAGTTTTCAGCAAACTGTGAAATTGAGGTGTTGGAGTCGCCGGAGAAGTATGTGTGAGTATGGCAATCGACCACCGCCATATTCTTAGGCGCTTCAGGTTTTTCAATCTGCCAGATCCTGCTGACAACCTCATGAACTGGATCAAGTCCCACTAATCGATAGTCCTTCTACAACAAGGCTCAATCCGGCGGCTACCGACGGGATCCACTCGACGTCGTTTCCGACCGCCACTACCTCCTGCAACATCCTTTGCAAAGATGTTGCAATCGTGAACTCTTTCACTGGCTTGCCCAATGCTCCGGATTTGACAAGAAGTCCCTCGGCTCCGACTGAAAAGTCACCCGATATCGGGTTGACGCCGGAGTGGACTCCACTTATGGATTGGACGAGAACTCCGTTGTCAATTGACGCGATGAGTTCAGGCTGGTCTTGAGTCCCTGGGGCTAGAAAAAGTGCTCGTGCACCTACTCCCGGGGTGGAGCCGTAACCCCCTCGAACGGCTGACGCGGTGGTTGACACTCCCGCGCGTCGAGCCGAATAGGTGTCATACAAGAATCCTTTTAGGGTACCTTCTGATATCAGGACGGTGCTCCTCGAGGGGTATCCTTCCGCGTCATACACGGCGGCGCCAAAAGCTGATGAATTGGTAGGGTCATCGACAAGCGAAATCAACGGGGAGGCGACTTGTTCTTGGACGCGGCCGGCAAACAGAGATCGTCCCTTTAGGACTGCCTCTCCAGAGAGTGTTCCTGAGATAATGGCAAGCAGAGTCGTGGTCACATGGGGATCGAATAAAACCGTCATCTTTGCCGATGGCGGTTTGGTGGCGCCCAAGAGCCTTGTAGCTCTGGTTGAAGCGTCACTTGCGGCTTTGTCAAGGTCGAGCTCAGAAAGAGTTCTGCCAACCGAATAACCGCCGCCGGTTTGGGTTTCCTCGTTTTCCACAGCTATAGCGTTTGCGGCGATGAAACTGAAAGTTTGTCGAAATGATGCCCGCATGCCGGT
>DAHVKW010000156.1 GCA_027320695.1 Actinomycetota bacterium
CTTCTTGCCGTCGAGGCCCAGGTAATAGGTGCACTCCTCTTCCCAGAAGAACCTCTCCTCTATTATCTGCGTCAGACGATCCGCCTCATCGTAGAGTTTGCTGGCAGCCTTCTTTTCTCCGTAGGCTTGATCGAGCACGTGAGCCCAGCCGCGCTTGGCCGCTACCACCAAGCCCTGATTGTCGCACGTGGCGATGGGAAGCTCAGGCAGAGATCCGTCTGCGTGGAGAATTGCTTGACCGTTGTCCTTCCAGCCCTGGTTGAAGTATCCATTTGGAGAGCGTGTAGCGTACTCCTGAATCCCGTCGCCATCGATGTCGCCGTCTTTTTCTATCCATCCGAGCGCGGCTTCAACGTGGGGCCGCAACAGATCGATTTCCGCCAAATTGGCGTGCCAGTCCCACGTGGATGCGACCGTCAAAACAAACAGGGGCGTAGCGTCATGGGTGCCGTAGTAAGGAGTGTGGGGGATGAGGCCCAGCTCAGCCAGTTCGCCTCTTCGAAGTTCATGCTGGATCTTTCCCGGTTGCATGTCGCGGCTATCGTCGGTATCTGTGGCTTGGAGCACCGATAGTGCCCTGAGGCTGCCTTCAGCGAATTTGTACGAGACATGAAGAGCCTGAAGCGAAGTTATAAGCGCGTCCCGGCCGAAGACGCTTACAAACCAAGGAACCCCGGCAGCAGGAAGCCACATGCTTTCTGGCGGAATGGCATTCGGCGCGATGGGCACGTTATCGGGGATCTGTAGGCGCATGCGCAACCCGATCAGGTCGTCGAGCGCTTGTTGAACGGCGTCGTTGACAACTGGATTGCTTGTCTTGAACTTTGTCGAGTCCGCTATCCACGGCTCGGCCATATTGTTCTCGTTGGCCGCACTGAAAAGGTCGTGGCAGGTCTCGATGGTAGGAAGAGCCTCACCTGCAATAATTGGGCGCCACAACAGACATGTGGTCCAGCGTTCCCTGGGCTCAAGAGTTATCGGAAAACTGAGGCCGCCATTTGCGTACACTGGCGAGGCTCCTAAAGTCTTTGCCTCGAACTGGACTGCCCGGACAAATCCTTCGTTGGTGAACACATTTAGCAGTATCGACTTCTTAGCGTCCCAGCTGCTGTTTATGAGCCCGCGCCGCTGAAGGCGATTCTCCTTAACGTCGAATAGGTCGGCAAAGTCGGACTCGATGCTGATCTCTATTATGAGTTCGATTTTTTGATCGAAAAAGTTCGTTAGTTCATAGTCTTCGTGTACTCCGCGTCCCAGCACCCGATCGAGCTGCAGATGGAGGGAACTCTCAGGGACCTCGACCCCTAGGTCATCGATAAACTTTTCATTCGTGAATTCATAGCGCCCGGAGTTCCCTGTTATCGCAGATGAATTGAGAAGCAGTGGAGCATCGCGCGCAATCCTGAGTCTGAATCCGGAAACAAGCCTGGTATCGGCGATGAAGTAGCCTTGCTGCCTATTGCTGGAGATCTTTCCGTTCGGCTCGGAGATGAGTATCTCATCATCCAGATGCGTCACCTGATTTACGGGGCCTACGTTAATCCTTGCCTTCATTAGTTACCTCTGTATCGAATGCAAAAGGAGAAATTCAAGGGAAAATTGCCGTACCTCGATTTTGGGGCTTTGTTTGGATGGCTTTTCGCTGTATCGGAAATTGGCCTCATCAATCTGCGATCATTCAGAATATCCGAAACGTAGTTCCTAGATAGAGCATATTGACAGGAAACGTAAGCGTATCCCCTTTGATATGTGGCTGCCGGTATTTCTTACATGGTCTCACAGAATTGAGTGGTCTATCTGGCAACCGCGAATTTCCACGAAGATGGGCGTTTTCAAAGTGGCCCCTGTAAGTCGAAGCGTTAAGAAAGCTGCTGGTCTGTTGCCTGCGTAACCGGCCTCGCGAACCTCGCTGGTGGGATCTGCAGCAGGTGATTCAGCGATACCATGAATCCGAGTTGGAAGATCACCTCTCCTTCCAGCATGAAGTTCAACATGTGGTCAGGCAGTGAGAACATGGCCAGAAGACCGCCGAGGAACTGGATTCCTAATGCAATTCTGGATACGCGGTCTGGGAGATGCCTGAAACAAATTACCGCTCCCGTGTACATCTCAATTGCGAATATTACGCCTCCAAGAATCATGTGCGTCCAATTGAAAAAGGTATCGACTGTGTATGGAGTCAGCAGCAAGAGGACAATACCAACAGAAACCACCCTCAGCGTGAACTTGACGAGCCGGTATGGAGCGAAGTCCGGGAGCTTTTTCGAGGCCGTAATGAGTATCAAGCTCCCGACCACGAATCCGATAGCTACGACCGGCAGGGTCGGAGTTGTGACGCCAAAATAGCTGATGCCGTAGATATTAACGTTGTCGTTCCAGATCATGATGGTGCAGACCAAGACCGTGGCGAGAAGAACAATTTCCGAAGCAACCAACTGATGACGGGGGGTGTCTGGGTGTTCCGAAACTGCAATTTCAGCGCTCGTTTTACGGTCGGGTTGATCTTTTCGTTTTCTTCGCGCAAACATGAGAAGGCTTCCCAAAGATAAAATTATTGCAAGATACAACCAAATTTTATCAATTGATTTTGACTGAGTCTATGGTTATCGGCGAGGATAGTTTTGACAACAACTAATCCAGCAGGGAAAGTGATTCTTGTGCCCACTTGATGAGACGCTTGAACTCAGGCCTTGGCTTGGATCGATGCCGGGGTGATGGCCGCTTGATTCCTGGTGGTGCACGTAAGCCACAGTCAGCGTTTTGATTTACTGTGCCTGAATGCGTTTGGATTCATTGAGGTTTT
>DAHVKW010000157.1 GCA_027320695.1 Actinomycetota bacterium
GTTCTGGAGCGGAGAAATGTGTCTGATCGTCACGGCGATATGATGGAGCTCCTCAAGGAGTGGCCCGTCAAGAACTATGCGTGTTTTGTACTCGATTTATCATCAGGTTCACTCGATATTTTCGGGGATCGTACGAGTGTCTTCAGGTGGGCGTCAGTTAGCAAGCTTGGCAGTGCTTTGGCAATCCTGTCTGCAGTAAGTGAAGGGGTGTTGACCATTGACCAGGACGTGGCAAACGGCTCATTAGTAAGCGACCTGCTGGCACATGCATCGGGTTTGGCGACAGACATCGATTTTTCTGTTGATATTTTCAGCCAAAAGCTTGCTGCTCCTGCCCGGACAAGGAGAATCTATTCGAACACGGGATTTGAATTGCTTGCTGCAAGCTTTGAGAAGATGACTGGTTTTCGCTTCAAGGACTATATGTCGGAGGTTTTATTCCAACCGGCCAAAATGGAATCCGCGAGCGTGAGCGGGAGCCTTTGGCCTCATGCAGGCGAGAGCGGATCTGCTGCGGGCATCCTTGGCAGTCTTGAAGACCTCATCGGATTAGCTAACGCTTTATATTTCGGCACGCCGTTCGTGGACAAAGAATTGCTGGAAACGGCCAAGCAACCATATCTGGCCGATCTGCCAGGTATTTTGCCTGGATTTGGCAGTTTGTCACGAAATACTTGGGGTTTGGGATTTGAGGTAAAGGGCGAGAAGTTTCCACATTGGACGGCGAAATCCAATTCTTCCGCCACCTATGGTCATTTTGGAGCATCGGGGACATTCCTATGGATAGATCCAACCATCAGTCTTGCGCTTGGGGTTCTCACAGACAGGGATTTCGGACGATGGGCCCAGAAGCGTTGGCCGGAGCTATCAAAGCTGGTCATTGAGTCATATTGAGGAATTGTGCCCTCAGTAGCTTCGCCAGTGGGAATTTGCAGTGGTTTGTTGCTCAGGATCAACAGGCAACGGGCATCTCGGCACAAGCGTGGGACTCGAACGGCCGAAGGTGTGCTCCAAGGGACCAAAAAGATCGCGAATAACCTCCGCTGATAGCGCGGACACTGCCCGATGGAAGCAGGCTCGCCGCGCGTTTGGCATATTTGATCGGTCTTTGACGCGCGGCCCGTACCTATTTCGTTTCAACAGGTGGTTTCGCGCATACGGACGCCGTCATTGCTTGCCTGTGGAGGCTTGCCGGCCGGAGGGGGGAGGTGCTTCAAAGCGATTCGCAGACCGTACGCTTGTATTTCACTTAGAATGCCTGATCGACAATGGCCGTTGCCGGAGAAGCGTACTCGCGATGGTGGATACGAAATCTAGTGCCTGGTTAGCCATTTCTAAGTTCTGATTCTCTAGCTTTTGGCACTCGCTGACGCCATTTGAGGTTACCCAGAAAAAGTAGACACGGGTTATGCCGCCCTTGCTGCTTCCTGCAATGCTAGCTCGAAGTCAATGGGACTTGTGTTTTTGTTCTTCTCGCACCTGCGAGTGGTGTTGTACCAATTTACATACCAGGCAATCCCTGCACGGAGTTCTTCCATGTCTGAAAAGACGTGTCGGTAGAAGTACTCGTGCTTGAAGATCGACCAGAACGACTCAGCGGTGGCATGGTCAAAACACGAACCGGTCTCACCCATTGAACGGATGATCTTTGCCTTGTCGCACAGTTCTTTCACCTTGCGATCGCTGAATTGGCTGCCCTTGTCGGTGTGAAATATTGTGCCCTCCACTTTGCCGTGGCGCGTCAGAATTGCCTGTGACAGGGCGTCGGTCACTATCTCGGTTCGCATGTTGTCATCGAGCTTCCAGCCCAGTATCCGAGCCGAGCATTCGTCACGTATCGCAGCAAGATAGACAAAGCCTGTTCCGATTCGCAAATACGTTATATCTGACGTCCATACGACATCTGGCTGCTCCTGGGCGAAGTTGCGCTTCACCAGATCATCTGGATAGCTGGCAGTTGGATCAGACATAGTAGTTCTTTTGAATAGCCGTGGTGAGACTCCGATGATGCCAAGGTCTTTCATGCGCCGTGCGACGGTGTTGTGGCTGACAGCTGCTCCAATTCCATGAAGGTCGGCAGTGATGCGTGGTGCACCGTAGACGCCGTGTGAGCGACTGTGCGAGTCTGAGATCATTATCTCGAGCTCTGCCCTGTGTTGCTTTGATGGCGACATCGTTTTCTGAGCATGTAACCACCTGTAATAGCCGGATCTAGAGACCTCCAGAAGCCGTGCCATGCGGGCAATTTCAAAGTGCGCGCACTCCACCTCCATCAACGCGAATCTTTCTGCTTTGGTGGCTTGGCGGCGAAGTACGCGGCTGCTTTTCCCAGGAAGGCATTGTCCTTTTGAAGCTCGGCCAGTTCACGCCGAAGCCGGATCAGCTCAGCTCGCTCCGCTGGGGTAAGGGGAGCCCCGCCTTGGCTATCGCTTGCCTCCATGCGTCGGCGCTCGTCTCTCACCCACCTACTGAGGGTGCTTTCTTCAATTGAAAGTTCAGATGCGACCGTCTTTATGCTTCGCCCGGTATCGATGACTCTATGTGCCGCCTCCACCCTGAACTCCAGTGTGAACTTCCTTCTGCTTATTGCCATGTGAACATCCTCTCACCCGAGCCATCGCTCGGCTAGTTGGGTGTCCACTTTCTTTGGGTAGGCTCAGACCGAGGCGGCCGCAAGGACGGACATCGTCCGCACGGCTTGACCCTTGTCAGCCTTCAGCCGATAGGCGGTGCGAGGACATCACCGAAGAACCAGACCACGCAACGGAGAGAGCGAACAGTCAGGAGTGGATACCTGGGCAC
>DAHVKW010000158.1 GCA_027320695.1 Actinomycetota bacterium
CGCAGTCCAAAGCCATGAATGAACAACCAAGCTTCACAAAGTCTAAGAGACCTTGATTTCAGGAGTTCCCAACTCCTTTTTGGGAGTCAGCAACATCCAAAGTCCGGCAATGACCGCAGCTATTCCTAAATAGCTCGCAGGAGACACCGGCTCTCCTAGGAACATCCAACCCCACAGCACCCCAAACATCGGGACAAGGTAGTTTACGTATGAGCTTCTCACGGCCCCAATCTGAGAAATCAGCAAGAAGAACAGAACCTGAGCCAGCGCGGTGCTCACAATTCCGAGAGCCAAGAGGTAAGCGCCCTGGCCTAGCGACGGCATGGATCTCGGCGGGAAAATCAACAGTAATGGGAGAACAGTTATAAACGAAACAAGTTGCTGGCTAAGCGCGACTCTTAGCACAGGCTCTCCGGCAAAGTGCCTTCCGGCATAGACCGCCGAATAAGCATAGCTTGCCGTCCCCAGAAGCCCGGAAAATATACCCACGACAAATCCCAAACTCAAGTGAGCCGCACGCTGCTGGGCCACGATCGCTACTCCCACAATGCAGATCGCCAGTCCCAGCCACCCTTTGCGCGAAGCCCTGGCCAAACCTAGCGCTACAGCGATTACAAGAGTAAACATCGGCATTGTGGAGTTGACTACAGCAGCTGTGCCAGCGTCTGTCAGCTGAGTCGACAGCGTCAGGAATATGTAGGTAATGCTTCCTGATGTTACGCCAAAAACCAATATGTGACGCAATTCCACACCGAGGCTGGGAACCTTTTTGACTTTGCAAACAATTGCCAGTACGGACGCAGCAACCAAAGTTCTCGCCGCAACCACCGCTACAGCCCCAATCGGGCCGATAACGCCCACGATCAGCACATATGTGGATCCGAAAATCGCGCCGCAGACAAGGAGGAGAAGGAGTTGATGTGGCTTCAACGAACAACCTCCCTGCTGTCGCCACACTTTTCAAGCGCTACCATGGCGCAACCTGACGATCACCGAAATAAAGAAGTCCTTTTGAATGATCGCGCATTAATTGCCGACCTCGCTTCCTGGCCATGCTTATCACGATAAATTCGAATCAGGCTGCATGGATCCGATTAGCCGTCTCAGCGCGCCAAGACCAAGCTCTGCGTCTTTGGAAAATGATTCTGAAAACGCCTCGATACTTATTCTGTGCCGGTACCCAACGGAGGCCAGCTTCCTGAGGAATGCCTCTAAGCCTGGCTTGGGATTCACCGGATAAAGCCTTTCCGGAGGATCTGATATATGAACGTGACGAAGCCGATCGGAAGCTTTGGTGACAATCTCGGGGTTCTCTCCCTCGACACTTAGATGGTAAAAGTCGATAAGAACCATAACATTGTGCCTCCCGACCAAATCTACGATATCAAGCGCCTCGGATCCTGTATTTATAAAGTTGGCCTCCTCTTTGGCCAGTGGCTCGAGCACGACCGTAATTCCCAAGGGAGAGGCCAGGTCGCTTATGGCCTGTAACGATGACACAAGCTGATTCTTGGCCGTCGCAAGCGGAAAACCCGGTTCAAGATTCTTTGACTTTGGGCTTCCCAGCACAATAATACCGACGCCAAGCGCGGCGGCCCGAACCAGGGCCTCCCCAAGGTAAGTGCGAATCCGCTCAAGGCTGAACGAATCGCCGGTAAGACGAATCTCGGGAGGAAAAAAATTGTTGCACGCCTCGCAAGGAAGCCCCATGTCACCAAGTTTGGCGTTCAAGTCGGCGAATTCCCGGGACCCGAGAGCGTTCACTTGGGTGAGTGGCAGCTCCACGTAGTCAAATCCCGCACTCTTGCCGGCCGCAAGCCATTCGTCTCCGACGCCCTGTGACGAGCGATTGAGAAGGTTGGTGCAAAAGCCGATTTTCACCACGCCTCCAATCAGGGAATGAACTTGAGAATGTGGGTTGCCACTACGCAAAGCTCCTGATGCTGATTGTAAATCTCAATCTTCGCGAACGACTTGTAATTTTCCTCATCGATCGACTCAATGGTGTAGTTGGCGGTTACGGTTTCACCGAAATACACAGGGCGGAGAAAACGAAGCCGATCATAGCCGTACGACAAACTCGGAACATTTGCGTTGGCCTTCACCTGAATCATTGTCGATGCCGTGGAGCCAAGAGCAAATGTAAGAACACCGTGGACAATCCGGTGCTTGAACGGCGTAGCAGCCATAAACGCCTCGTCTATGTGCATTCGACTGAAATCTCCGGTGATTCCTGCGAAAAGATAGACATCGGACTCGCTAATGGTTTTTGTGAACGAAACCGTTTCGCCAATTTGAAATGGTACCACTGACATCATCCCTGCTCCTTATCCCTGGGCCTCTGGCAGAATTTGAGACGGCGCCTTTGCATACATTGCGAATGAGATCCGCTGCAGCGACCTTGTGCCGAATGCCATTGGCTCTATCCAACACGCCCCAACCACTCCGAATCAATTCCCATGGACTCGTCGCGAAACAAGCGGCTGTCCATCAGTTTCAGGTTCGGGGAAACCGCTGGCCGAAATCCCATTCGGGATACCAGATCTCTCTCGAGGTCGATACCGGGCGCAATCTCCGTTAGCTCGACGCCAGTGGCAGCAAGTTTGAATACTGCCCTTTCGGTTACGTAAAGGATCTCCTGGCCTTGGCTAAATGCATTGCCGGCATTGAAGGTTATTTCATCCAAGAAAGGAACAAATTTCTGGAACCGGCCGTCTTTAACTACTTCGAGCCGGCCTTCTCCTATTTCGACCTTTAGGCCTCCGGAAGTGAGCGTTCCCATAAAAAT
>DAHVKW010000159.1 GCA_027320695.1 Actinomycetota bacterium
GGTCGCCAGCATACCTCCCCGCCGTCGGCCAACCATGCCGACCTGGGGTTCAACACAGAACCGCCTTGACAAAAAGCGAAAAGCCTCCATACGAAAAGCCGAGAGGCGCCGACAAGTTGACGAATGGTTTTAGCTTCGCAGGTTGCGAGGTTCCCTCCCGAGAACATGTTCATAAGCGGTATGGCTCTTAGGTGCGGGGACGTAGTTGAAGGGGCTGTGGCAGGTCGTTTCGTCTAAAAACCGAACTGGCTGACATCCGCTAGGCCTCCTTCTGCCTATTGGCAAAGGAGCGAGCAGAATATCTTTGCGCCGACTGCCTCAACCTATGCGCCCATGAGGAGCTGCGATACGAGGGCTGCGAATCCATCCGGGTCCTGTTCTCGGCCACTGGCAGCTGGGCATGAATATTCCTTTGCTGACCATCGATTGGGAACTTGTTGGCATGCCAACTTATCTTGCTGCAGCAGTGCCGGAGGAACTTCAAAGCCGAGCCAAAGGAAGCGGAATCGTAAACCTTGAGCAACTCGACCCGGAAACAGTTCGGCGACTTGCCTGTGATCTTAGGCGATACGCCACAGATGCCACGGAAATAAATTTCAGGCCAGAGGGTTCATCCGCACCTCCACGCAGCGACATTTCAGGCGGACCGAGCGCTGCTGCAATTCCGAAAAACTAACGACCACGGTGTGTGACGGTGCACTGCATTGGGCGAGCGGTGGTTCTAGGTTGGAGTCAGCGGGTTAAGCGTTCGCTATAACCGAGGAGGTGCTTAATGAAAGCACTTGTGTATCACGGACCCAACCAGAAGAGCTGGCAAGACGTTCCAAACCCCGAGATCAAGCAGCCGACCGACGTAATTGTGAAAATGAAGGCTACGACAATTTGTGGTACCGATTTGCATATCCTAAAAGGCGATGTGCCTGAAGTAAAGGCTGGGCGCGTTCTTGGCCATGAAGGTGTGGGGGTAATCACTGAGATTGGATCCGGCGTTACCAACCTCGCTGTTGGAGACCAAGTAATACTCTCATGCGTGAGCTCATGCGGGAGATGCTCAAATTGCAAGCAGGGGCTCTACAGCCATTGCCTGGACCCCGAGGGGACTCCAGGAATTGGTTGGATCTTCGGGTACATGATCGATGGCACCCAAGCTGAATATGTCCGAGTTCCTTTTGCTGAGAACTCTGCCTACAAGGTCCCACCAGGGATGACCGACGCAGAAGCGATCCTGCTGTCAGATATTCTTCCGACCGGATTCGAGATTGGCGTGCAGTACGGACATGTAAAGCCAGGCGATGTCGTCGCAGTCATTGGATCGGGACCTGTTGGGCTCTCAGCTGTAATGACGTCTCGTTTATATGGTCCTTCTAAGGTGATCGCCGTCGACCTTGATGATGCCCGTCTTGCCCGAGCCAAGGACTTTGGTGCCACGGATACTGTGAACTCCGGTGGTTCAGATTGGAAGGAGAAAGTCATCGCTTTGACCGACGGCCAAGGAGTCGACGTCGCAATCGAGGCAGTTGGCATACCCGCCACCTTTACCATGGCCACGCAAATTGTACGACCAGGTGGCAATGTCGCGAACATTGGCGTGCATGGAAAGTCTGTCGAGCTGGCGCTGAACGAGCTCTGGATTGCCAACATTAATATTTCGATGGGGCTTGTGAGCACCAACACTCTCGGGATGCTGCTGAAGCTGGTGGCTGAGCATAAATTGCCGGTTGAGAAGTTTGTCACCCATACGTTTTCTTTCGACGAGATTCTCGACGCCTATGAAACTTTCGGACACGCAGCCGAGCACGATACGCTGAAGGTCCTGATTCACTGACAAGTCCCGCAAGGTATGCAAAATCCACAGATCGGCATAGGTTGACAGATCTGAGACAAACGATGGTAGATAGAGCGATATCGAGCGCGACACGCACTTTGGCACCTTTGGGAGCTTTGGCATAGACTGTAATCATGGAAAACTCCGAAGAGTTTGGTCAGTACCTCTCTCCAACCTGGTTTATAGACTCCGACAACCCAGCCGTTCTTTCTCACGCTAAAGAAGTCATTCAAGGGTGTGGGTCGGATGAAGAACGAGCTGTCAAACTATTTTTGGCTGTGCGTGATGGGATTCGATACGATCCGTACTCTATAACCAACGTTTCCATTGACTATAAAGCCAGTGACGTGCTTAGGCGCAAAGCGGCGTATTGCATTCCTAAGGCCGTACTTCTCGCGGCGCTATCGCGTGCAGCTGGTATCCCGGCCCGTCTTGGCTTTGCAGATGTGCGCAATCACCTGGCCAGCGAGAAGCTGCTTGCCCAGCTGGGATCCGGCCTTTTCATCTTCCACGGCTTCGTCGAATTTTGGCTGCATGACACATGGGTCAAGGCAACTCCGGCCTTCAACATCGAGATGTGCGAACGCTTTGGAGTGCATCCCCTGGAGTTTGATGGATACCACGACACACTGTTCCATGAGTTCTCAGTCGACGGTCAGCGCCATATGGAATATGTTGGCGCACGGGGCAGCTTTGCGGATCTACCTCTTGACGAGATCATCGCCTCCTTTGACAAGATGTACGGGGCTCGATATTTTGTGAGGCCCGAGGAGAGGGAGAAAGACGAGTTCTTCGACATTCCAGAGGCAACTGCCTGAGTTACCTTGGCATTGCCAATCCGGAAATGAATCGCAGCGAAAAGAGTCTCTGACGCTGCGCTA
>DAHVKW010000015.1 GCA_027320695.1 Actinomycetota bacterium
TGCCCTCTGACCTGGTAGAATGACTGTTGCTTAGACACATCAAATTGACCAAATAAAGGGCACTAATTGTGAGTGTATCAGTTTCCAGCCTCCGGCATTATTATCGGATTATACGGTACCCATAACTGCGGACTATCGATAGCCCGAAAAGACAACAGTTGTCAACCCTGGGTCTTGACGCAGGATTTTGCAATCAGCAGCATCGGTCATACGCGTGAACTCACGCAATAGCTTGACAGGATGATCATGGCAAAGAGGAATACGAGAAGTCTATTGCCCACAGTCGATCGTATCGCGGACAGCGGCCTGGTGAGAAGGGCCCGGTATCTACAGCCTGGGCAACCCTCTGGGGACATGCGAGAACTCCACAGAAAAGGTGGGCGTCAGGCTGAGGAATTTTACAGGGAAAGATGGAGGCACGACAAGGTGGTTCGTTCGACCCACGGCGTAAACTGTACCGGTTCTTGCTCCTGGAGAGTCTTCGTAAAAGACGGAATCATTACCTGGGAAACTCAGGCAGTCGATTACCCCTCCGTAGGCCCGGACTCCCCTGAATACGAGCCTAGAGGCTGCCCGCGCGGCGCCTCGTTTTCTTGGTATACATACTCTCCCGCGCGTGTTCGATACCCCTATATTCGCGGCGAACTATTGAGCATCTGGCGGGAGGCACGCAAGAAAACCAGCGATCCTGTGGCTGCATGGAAAGTCATTACTGATGATCCGGGCCTCACTAAGCGGTACAAATCCGCACGTGGCAGAGGCGGCTTCGTTAGAGCCGGCTGGGCCGAGGTAAACGAGCTCATCGCTGCGGCGCATGTGAGCACGATCTTGGAGTATGGCCCAGACAGGACTGCAGGTTTCACAGTCATACCCGCAATGTCGATGGCCTCGTATGCTGCAGGCACTCGCTTCTACTCCCTTATTGGCGGCAATATTCTTTCCTTTTATGACTGGTATGCAGACCTCCCGGTCGCCTCACCTCAGGTATTCGGAGACCAGACCGACGTGCCCGAGTCAGCCGACTGGTGGAACGCCTCATATCTGATCATCTGGGGCACCAACCTCCCGATCACCAGAACCCCTGACGCCCACTTCATGACCGAAGCACGTTACCGGGGGCAGAAAGTCGTGGTAGTTTCACCAGACTATTCAGACCACACCAAGTTTGCAGACGAATGGCTGGCGGCCGCTCCTGGAACTGACGGCGCGTTGGCAATGGCCATGGGCCATGTAATGCTGACCGAGTTCTATCGCGACCACCAGGTCCCTAGATTTGAAGACTACGCCCGCACCTACACTGACCTTCCATTCCTTGTGAAGCTACAGGAAAGACAAGATGCATTTGTGCCTGGACATTTTCTCACCGCATCAGACATCGGGGAAGACCAAGGCCCGGCTGAATGGAAAACAGTTGTCATGGATGAAACGACCAACCGGCTTGCCGTCCCAAACGGGTCACTTGGGTTCCGGTGGGATCAGGGTACAAAGGGCAGATGGAATCTGAATCTCCGCGATATCCGCCCCACACTGAGCCTATATGGGCGGGAGGACTCGGCTAACCTCCCACTCCACCTACCCCGTTTCGACACCGGGAACTCCGAAGGCGGAGAGATTCTGCGCCGGGGCGTTCCCGCAGTTCAGATTGGAAATGACTGGGTAACTACGGTCTTTGATCTCATGATGGCGCAGTACGGAGTCAGCCGCAAGGGCTTGCCCGGCGAGTGGCCGACCTCTTACGAAGACGCTTCGCAACCCTACACTCCGGCCTGGCAGGAGAGGATTACATCGGTACCGGCCGAGAAGGCGGCGAGAATCGCCCGCGAGTTCGCCCGCAATGCTGAAGTATCTAACGGTCGGTCGATGATTGCCATGGGAGCCGGCACCAACCACTGGTACCATTCAGACCAGATCTACAGAGCATTTCTCTCTCTCCTGATGCTCGGCGGCTGCGAAGGCGTCAATGGTGGCGGTTGGGCGCACTACGTCGGACAGGAAAAGGTTCGCCCCCTCACCGGCTGGTCCACGCTGGCTTTCGCCTACGACTGGGTCAGACCGACGCGGCACACGGCTTCCACCCCGTTCTGGTACCTTGCAACGGACCAGTGGCGCTACGAGAGATCGCGTGCAGACTCCCTCTCGAGTCCGCTCGGCACCGGACGATTTGCGGGCCGATCAATGGTAGACCTAAACGCCTATGCCGTTCGGCTCGGGTGGACTCCTTCCAATCCGACTTTCAATCGCAATCCGCTGCACCTGGTGGACCAGGCCAAGGCAGCGAAGAAAGACCTCGATGAGTACGTGGTGGAAGAGCTTCAGGCGAAAAGGCTCAAGTTTGCCGCGACGGATCCCGATGCCGAGGAGAACTTCCCGCGCATCATGACGGTGTGGCGCTCCAACCTGCTCGGATCGTCAGGCAAAGGCCACGAGTACTTCCTTCGTCATCTGCTTGGTGCCGACAATGCCGTATTGGCGCAGGAGTCTCCTCCCGAGTACCGTCCAACCGAGGTTGTCTGGCACGAAAAAGCTCCGGAAGGGAAGCTGGATCTGCTGGTCAACATCGACTTCAGAATGACTTCGACCGGCATTTACTCAGATATAGTGCTGCCTGCTGCGACATGGTACGAGAAACACGACCTCTCCACCACGGATATGCACCCATTCGTGCACTCGTTCAACCCGGCGATAGGACCCCCATGGGAGTGCCGGTCGGACTTCGATATCTTTAACACCTTGGCGGAGGAGTTCTCGCAGCTTGCAGCGATTCATCTTGGTAAGCGTACTGACGTGGTCGCGATACCGCTGCTGCATGATAGCCCAGATGAATGCGCCCAACCCGGGGGGCTTGCCCTTGACTGGCAGGCCGGAGAATGCGAACCGGTTCCAGGCAAGACGATGCCCCGGCTGGTCCCCGTGGAACGTGACTACCCGAGGGTGGCCGAACAGATGCGAGCAGTCGGTCCGCTGGTGGATACGCTCGGTGCGACCACAAAAGGGATCAGATTTCCGATCGAACGTGAAGTGGAGTATCTGCGTAAGCGCAACGGCAGCGTTGACTCCGGCATTGCAAAGGGCCGACCGCGGATAGACCGCGACAGCCTGTTCTGCGAAGCCATCCTCGCCCTCTCGGGCACAACCAACGGCCGCCTCGCAGTCGCAGGATTTGAAGCCCTTGAACAAATAACTGGAGCGAAGCTGGCAGACCTCGCCTACCAAAGGGCAGGCGATAGAATCACCTTCGCCGACACCGCCACCCAACCACGTTCAGTCATCTGCTCTCCAGAATGGTCTGGATGCGAATCGGAGAGGCGCCGCTACTCCCCGTTCACCATAAATGTCGAGCGTAAAAAACCCTGGCATACTCTGACTGGCAGGCAGCACTTCTTTGTCGACCACGAATGGATGGCTGAACTCGGCGAGATGCTCCCGGTCTACCGGCCGCCCCTTGATCTCGTTTCGACCTTTGGACAGCTGCAAAATGCGGAATTCGGCGAGAATCAACTCGTGGCAAGATACTTGACGCCGCACTCGAAATGGTCGATCCACTCCGAATACCAAGACAACGTGCACATGCTAAATCTCTTCCGGGGAGGACCGATTATCTGGGTCAACAATTTAGACGCCGACCGCATTGGCGTCTGCGACAACGACTGGATCGAGGCGTATAATCGCAACGGAGTGACTGTAGCACGCGCCGCAGTAACGCACAGGGTACCACCCGGGACGGTACTGATGTACCACGCAGTCGATCGCCATCTTCAGATGCCGATTTCAGAGATGTCCGGACTGCACGGTGGAACTGACAACTCTCTCACAAGAACCATCATGAAACCGACGCACCTCATCGGCGGTTACGCGCAGCTCTCGTATGGATTCAACTACTACGGTCCGACCGGCTCTCAGCGCGATGAACTCGTGGTAATCCGCCGGCGTTCGCAGGAGGTCGGGTTCTGATGCGAATAATGGTTCAAGTTGCAATGGTGATGAATTTGGATAAATGCATCGGCTGCCACACCTGTACGGTCACGTGCAAACAGACCTGGACAAACCGTCCCGGCACAGAATACGTTTACTTCAACAACGTTGAGACCAAGCCGGGAATCGGCTATCCAACAAGATATGAAGATCAAAATGAGTGGAAGGGAGGGTGGGAACTCGATCATAAAGGGAGGATAAGACTCCGTGGGGGTAGCCGGATCCGGAGGCTGCTTTCCATCTTTTACAACCCCGACCTACCCACCATCGAACAGTACCATGATCCATTCACCTTTGATTATGCGAAACTGATTGCTGCTCCGGCGGGCACCAAGGCGCCCTCCGTCTCAGCCCGGTCGGCTCTGACCGGAAGGGAGATGGTCCCCGAGTGGGGGTCAAATTGGGAGGACGACCTTGCGGGAGCTCCCCATCGGGCTCTTTCCGATCCGAACCTCGTCGCCATGTCCGAAAGGGTGAAACTCGACTTCGAATCGGTATTCATGTTTTACTTGCCAAGAATCTGCGAACACTGCCTAAACCCGTCCTGCGTTGCATCCTGTCCCTCGGGAGCCATGTACAAGAGAGAGGAGGACGGGATCGTCCTGGTCGATCAAGACCGATGCCGAGGCTGGCGCTTCTGCGTCTCCGGTTGTCCATATAAGAAGGTCTATTTCAACCATCGAACAGGCAAAGCTGAAAAATGCACCCTGTGCTTTCCTCGAATCGAGGTAGGGCTACCAACGATATGCTCTGAAAGCTGTACCGGAAGACTGCGCTATCTCGGCCTAGTGCTGTACGACGCTGACCGTGTGAGCACGGCTGCCTCGACCCCAGACCCTCGCGACCTTTACGAAGCGCAGCTTGGCACCTTGTTGGATCCGTACGATCCTCAAGTCACCGCAGAAGCTGAGCGCCAGGGTATCCCGCGAGACTGGCTGTTTGCTGCCCGAAGATCGCCGACCTACGCATTGATCGCTAAGTACCGTGTGGCCCTTCCCTTGCATCCGGAGTTCAGAACCATGCCAATGGTGTGGTACATTCCCCCACTCTCACCGGTTACCGATGCCGCTTCCTCGACGGGATACGACGAAGCAAATCCAGATGACATTTTCGCGAGCATAGATGCATTGCGAATACCGGTTGAGTACCTGGCGAATCTGTTCACCGCAGGCCGCATCGAACCCGTCAGAGACTCCCTCAGACGGTTGGCAATGGTTCGGGCCGTAATGAGGATGCATCAGCTCGGGGTTGACGTCAAGGTTGACCCGAAACAGGTTGGACTGACCGAGGACGACGTAGAGAAGCTGTTTCGCCTGCTCGCAATCGCACGATATGAGGACCGATACGTCATTCCCCCAGCTCATGCAGAAGATGCCGGAAGGCTCTTGGCTCAGCACTCTCTGAGCGGCTGTTCTCTGGAGTCAGAGGGGGGTCCTGGTATGGGTGGAACCGAGCCCATTGGCGACTCAGTAAGCAGCATTCACCTTAACGACTCAATGATGCATCTCGATCCGCTCGCCAGGCGTGACCGAAAGGGCCGCCTACACCTCCAAGTATCGGATACTGCATTGGGTAGATTCTTCCCGAAAGGAGGCCTGGCATGAAACGCTACGAGACAGCTTTGATCTTTGGGTGTGCTACGGTGCTGCTCAGCTATCCGGATGGAAGCTTCAGCGAAGACATGGCAGCCTCTAAAAACGCTCTGGAGCGTCTTCCAAAGTGTAAAGCGAGAAATGAACTAGCCTCCGCCTTAACGTGGCTGTCAGCAATGAGCGCGTTGGAAGCTGCCGCCAACTACGTCGAGACTTTCGATCTTCAGAGGAGGCGCAGCCTCCATCTCACGTACTACCTCCATGGCGACACAAGGGAAAGAGGCTTAGCCCTGAGCGCGCTTGTTGGGGTCTACCGAAAGGAGGGATTTGAGCTTGGGTCAGGAGAACTGCCTGACTACCTTCCAGCTCTGCTCGAACTCGCCGCGGCCTCGACCGCTGGGGCGGCTATCCTTATCGAGCTGCGTCCTGCCATAGTCCTGCTTCGAGATGCTTTGGAAAAGGCAAGAAGCCCATATGGGAGGGCTGTCACTGCGGTCCTAGAAGCACTCGGAAGCATATCCAAGACCGACAAACTCGTGATCGAGAGGTACAAAGCCCAGGGGCCTCCAACAGAGAAGGTCGGCCTTGAACCCTTTGCCCCTCCAGAAATCCTAAGTCAACGGGTGGAGATGAGATGAGCGAGGTCACAGGGCCCCAGCTGTTCTGGTGGGTGATCCTTCCATACCTTGCGATTGCGACCTTTGTAATTGGCCATATCTGGAGATACAAGTATGACCAGTTCGGATGGACAAGCCGATCCACCCAGCTTCAGGAGAAGCGCCTTTTGAAGTGGGGGTCACCCATATTCCACTATGCGACGTTTGGAGCCATAGCCGGCCATGTCATAGGGATTCTTATCCCGGAAAGCTGGACGCATGCGGCCGGCATACCCGAACCTGTCTATCATTGGTTCTCTGCCGCGGCGGGAACCGTAGCGGCTGTTGGAGTCATTGCAGGCGTCGTAATCCTTGCAAGCCGCAGAATGTTCGTGGCTCGGGTTAGAGCAACAACCTCGCCGGTTGACTGGCTGGCACTCGTGCTCCTGGCAGTGGCGATCGTGCTAGGAATCGCTGAAACTGTGGGAGTTAATCTTCTCGGCTCAGGGTACGACTACCGGCAGAGTGTGGCACTTTGGTTCCGTGGACTCTTTGTCGGCAATCCGGACGTCTCTGCGATCGCCCATGCTCCCCTCTTGTACCAGATCCATGCCACGGCTGCATGGGCCGTGCTCATGGTCTGGCCCTTCAGTAGACTTGTGCACGCGTGGAGTTATCCGTTTTGGTACATGTGGCGACCGTTCCTCGTCTACCGGAGCAGGGCCGCTTCAAGGCCGAATGAACCCGGTACAAGCGGAAGACGGTGGAGGCGCATCGGCGTTCGATATTGAAAGCTGCACCTCAAATTGGAGGATCTGAATACCTGACCGAGGGGGGTTTGAAGGAGCGATGCAGGAGTTCAAAGCGGATGGAAATGCGAACCCTCTCACTGAGCCCAAGGAGTTGACGATGCCCCGACCTGACCCAACTCCGAAGTTGCCTGACGGCGTGATCAGATCTGCGCTGGCCACCCTTGATCCAGGCTATTTCGCATGGGTCATGGCAAGCGGAATAATCTCGATCGGAGCCGATATCCTTGGCTACGCTCTCGTCTCACGGATTGTCTTGGCGATAACCGTCATCGCCTTCTTGGTGCTGCTGGTCGCATATGCCGCCCGAGTAATCTGGTTCTGGCCGTCGTTCATCGCGAGTCTTCGTGACCCGACCACGGCCATGGCCTACTTCACCATCGTGGCAGGCTCCAACGTACTAGCAACACGGCTGTTGATGACCGGCAACCAGGAATTCGCAGTCATCTTGGGCTCGTTCGGGACTCTGGTCTGGCTGTTTCTGACCTATGGCCTCCCATCCTTCATAGTCGCCTCCGCACGCCGTCCGATTCTGAGGGAGATCAATGGCACCTGGCTCATCTGGGTGGTCGCCACTCAGTCAGTGGCGATAGTAGCAAGCGGGATCGCAGCCACAACCGCAAATTCTGTGATTGCGAACGTACTTCCAGCTGTCTCAGTATCGTTCTGGGGGGTTGGGGTGATGCTCTATCTGATCCTCATCGTCATGATCTTCTTCCGGCTAGTTCTCGTGCAGGTGACACCCGCAGAGATGGGTCCCGCCTATTGGATAGTCATGGGAGCAACGGCTATCAGCGCTCGTGCTGCGGCTGGAATTCTCCTACTCAAAGGTCCTGCCGCCCAAGTTGTTGTAAACGACTTGCGACCTTTCCTTGTGGGACTTTCCGTTGTGTTGTGGTCATTTGGTACCTGGTGGATACCACTCCTCATCCTCTTCGGGCTGTGGCGATACGTCGTGAAAGGGTACTCTCGCAGGTATGAACCCCGTCTGTGGAGTGTGGTCTTCCCTCTCGGGATGTACACAGTTGCATCCTACACACTGGGCAGCACCACCAAGTTGGACTTCATGGTCTCCATCTCAAGGGTATGGTTGTGGGTCGGAGTAGCTGCCTGGCTCGCCGTATTCATCTCCATGCTCACCGAACTCGTTAGATCGTTTAGCGGAACCCGTAAGAAAAAGGCTGCGACTCGCCTGCCTTGACCTATCATCGCGGGACTGAAGCTAAGGGGAACCCGGAATGTCTCCAAGAACACCTGCCTGCTCGGCTCCCCGTAGCGACTCATAGCAGCCCTAAAACCGAACTCAGCCGCTCAATCCGGATCCCCAAGAGTTACCTTCTCTACCAGTGTATCCGGATGGCGAAAAGGACGCGTCAAGCCTTAGTAAACCTTCGCGGACGAATGTCAATCCCGTTGCAGAAACACATAATTATGTCTGGGTCGTGGACACAAGTGCAGAGATTGAACGCTGCTATCAAGTTTCTGTACTGCTATCACGCCGTCTCCGTCCCCAGATAGGGAATTTCATACCCCAGACTACGGCCCAACGGGGTTCAGAGTTGAGAGGTGCCGTATTCGAAACGCACACATCCAAGACTGAAGCGGACCGCAGTCAGGGCCACGCCCGGACCCGTCGGCGCTATGGCTGCTGGAGCAAAGCTTAACGGGCAATGCAACTAAAAGTCTGGCATCGGGCCGAGATAGCCTATTGTTTTTCTAGTAAATACTAGATAAACTTGGCCGAATCTTGAGAAAATCTGGGAGAGCCAATGTCAGATGTCGAACGACCCGAGCATGCTCATCAATCGCTGGCGGAGGACCATGTGGTCATCGATGACGGCATGCGCCGCTGGTACAAGTCCTGCCCCTGCTGCATGAGTCAAGCGTATCCAAAAATCAAGTATGCCTTGGACGAAGAGCGCTATTCTTGAAGTCGTCTTCAGCGTGAAGCCAGAGACTTCGACATAAAAGTCGAGGATCAAACCCTTTGACCTTCGACATCAAGACACCAAGTTCGCGAGATCGATATCGGAGTCGACAAGGCGACCGGTATCGATAAGTCGGCCTGCGCTTATCAGCGCTTCGATAGAGTCGCCTTGGTCCCATATGTTGGCATTCATGGCAGCAGCCACCTTGCCGTGGTGCATCCAGAAAGCGATGAGCTCGCGCCGAGTGACATCGCCCCGCAGTACCACCTCGTCAAAGGATGGGGCCCAGCCCCGGTATCCCATTCCGAGTTCGTACTGGTCGGAATAGAAAAAAGGGACCTTGTGGTATGCAACATTTTGTCCGAGCATGTTCTTTGCTGCCACAGGACCTTGATCTAGTGCTGCCGACCAGTGCTCAAGAGGGATTCCTTGACCATAGGCCGGATGGAGGACGTTAGCAACGTCGCCTGCAGCGAATATACCGGGGACGCTCGATGCAAGATACTCCTCGGCTACTATTCCATTGTCCAACGCAAGTCCTGCAACCTGGGCCAGCTCTGTCCGGGGGGCCACCCCTACACTAACAACGACTACCCCGGTAGCAATAGTGGTTCCATTACTGAGAATGACCTCCTCAGCTTTGTTGGTACCCCGAATCGATTCGATACCAACTCCGAAGTGTAGTTTCACTTCGCACTCGGCATGGAGGTCTCTATAGATTTTGCCCACTTCTTCTCCTAGCACCCGTTTCAATGGCACCGGCTCAAGTTCAACCAGCGCCACTTCAGCGCCGAGCTGGCGAGCCGATGCCGCAACTTCGGCACCAATCCATCCTGCCCCTATCACGACCACTGGAATCGCTGTGTTGATCACTTGACGCAGTGCGTCGGCATCGGCGACATTGCGCAGGTAATGGATGCCGGCAAGTTCGGAACCTGCTATCGACAAACGCTTTGGCGAAGCCCCAGTGGCTATGAGGAGCCGATTGTAACTGAGGCGTTCTCCACCCGAGAGCTCGATCTCCGACACCGTTGGATCGATGACGGTGACCGCGGTAGAGGTGCGCAACTCGATGTCATTTGAAGAGCAGAAGTCGGCCGGATGGACGGCAGCTCAGTCGAAGTCGTCCTCGCCTCCTAGATATCCCTTTGAGAGCGGGGGGTGCTCCTAGGGACGGACTGGCTCCTCGCCAAGGAGAATGATTCGCCAGTCGAAACCTTCGCTGCGAAGTGTCTCCGCCGCTTTTGACCCGGCGAGGCTTGCTCCAATTATGACGAAGTTCTGGGGGGATGGCATTTGCTGGCTCCTCTCGCTTGCAGGCCGATCACTCCGAACTGAAGACTTGAATGGGAGACGCCTATCAACGCTACCCATTTCAGCCGGAGTGTTCGCAATTCAGGAATCAGTAATAATTCCGGCCTAAATGTCGCTCGGCTTTTTCATTCAGGTGATAGTCCTTATCGACGGGCAAGACTTCAGCATCGCTCACATGGCCTTTTTTGACCAATGCAGCTGCCCCATCCGATTCTGTCCCATAGATAGAGGGCCGTCAATAGACAGACCGTGGGGTCCCATGGCGCCGAATAGTCTATTTCTTTATCGGCACCAGACTTTTTTGACATTTTTAGGCAAGACATAAGAGCCTGAAAAGTCATTTGGGTGATACACGAGACTGGTCCATATTTACTAACCTGGCAGTCAGACCGATCTTGTTAAGCAGATTTCTTCACTAACAGCACTCCAGAATTCCCCCGTAAATGTTTAATGATCCGTCAGTTGAGGAGGAGGCCAGTATGGCATTAGTTGACAGCTTCGGCGCCCGTCGCAGCCTGACATTAGATACGAAGAACTATCAGATGTGCGCTCTTGCTGCTCTAGATGATATCGCCGATATCACTTGCCTGCCGTATTCCATCAAGATTCTTCTTGAAAATCTTTTGCGTCATGAAGACGGGCATTTTGTCACCTCGGATGATGTCGTTGCACTTGCACAATGGCCAGGTAATAAAGAGGAAGAAAGCGTCGTGGCTTTCACACCCGCCAGAGTTTTGCTTCAGGACTTCACTGGGGTGCCGGCTGTCGTCGATCTGGCAACACTTCGTGATGCATTGGCCGAACTAGGTGGCGATCCAGCTCGTGTGAGTCCCAGGGTCCCGGTTGAACTTGTCGTAGACCATTCCGTCATTGCCGAGGTGTCCGGACGTTCTGATGCCTTCGGTATCAATGCGAAAATTGAATTCGAGCGAAACATTGAACGCTATCGCCTGCTTCGCTGGGCTCAGCAGGCTTTCGACCACTTTGTTGTCGTGCCTCCTGATACCGGCATCTGCCATCAGGTAAATTTGGAATATCTGGCACGTGTGGTTTTTATCACCGATGATGGTGAGGTGTTTCCTGACACGCTGGTTGGTACAGATTCACATACCACCATGGTAAATGGACTCGGAGTCCTGGGTTGGGGGGTCGGCGGCATTGAGGCGGAGGCTGCCATGCTGGGCCAACCACTGCCGATGCCGACACCCGCTGTGGTGGGGGTCGAGCTGTTGGGTGAACTAGCTCCAACGGTGACTGCCACTGATCTCGTGTTGACCATGGCCGAGCTCCTGCGCCGCCACGGAGTGGTTGGCAAGTTTGTGGAGTTCACAGGCCTTGGGCTTTCGCAGCTTCGCGCAGAGCATCGTGCCACGCTAGGAAATATGGCCCCCGAGTATGGGGCCACCTGTGCTATTAGCCCTATCGATGAGGTTACGCTGGATTATCTCCGACTGACCGGCCGGACCGAGGAGCATATCAAGCTTGTCGAATACTACTCCAAGGAGCAGGGACTTTTCCATGAGACGAACAGTGAACGGGCTCTGTTCTCGGAGTTGATAACTCTGGACCTCTCTCAAATCGAGCCGAGCATATCAGGACCATCGCGCCCTCAGGACCGCGTAGCCCTGAGAAGGGCCCGTTACGGTTTTCGCTCAGCGCTCGGGTACCTTGAGCCCGACGCAATCGGAATTGGCGGAAGAACTGAGTCCGTCGTTCCAGTGGAGATTGTGGACGGCAGCCCGGAAGAGGCGTCGGAGGATTCATTTCCTGCCAGCGATCCGCCGTCTGCAATGTCGGGAATGACGGGATCCGGCAAGCCTGATCCGTTATTGCAGGCTGAGCCGGACAAAGATGATACCACGTCGGAACCGTATCGCATCTCACGCGCGGTAACCGCCCACCTAGAAGGTCAAAATGTGGAGATTGATGACGGCCATGTAGTGATTGCAGCCATCACCAGCTGCACTAATACCTCCAACCCTCAGGTCATGGTGGGGGCCGGACTTCTAGCAAAACGGGCCCTTGAGTTTGGACTGCAGTCCAAACCATGGGTCAAGACCTCGTTGGCACCAGGCTCTCGGGTGGTGACCAAATATTTAGAGTGTGCCGGGCTTGCCCAGCCTCTTGCCCAGCTGGGCTTCGATCTGGTGGGCTACGGATGTACAACTTGCATTGGCAACTCCGGGCCGCTGCTTGAAGGTGTCTCAGAAGCGATTGCCAAAGGAAACCTGGCCACCTGTGCTGTACTCTCTGGAAACCGCAATTTCGAAGGCAGGATACATCCTGAGGTGCGGATGAACTACCTCGCCTCGCCGCCACTGGTTGTGGCCTATGCCCTAGCGGGCACGATGGATATCAACATCTTGACCGAGCCGATTGGAAATGGTCCAAACGGTGATCCGGTCCTGCTCAAGGACCTATGGCCAACCACATCTGAGATAAATGCCGTTGTCGATGATGTTATTGGACGCGAGCAGTTCCGGTCATCCTATTTGGCTCTGTTCGATGGAGATGAGCGATGGGCATTGCTTGAGTCAGGCACTGGACTCCGCTTCGACTGGAAACCAGAGTCCACTTATGTGCAGCAGCCGCCATTCCTGCGCGGCATCACATCAGACGTTCCAGAACTGAGTGACATCCACGAAGCCAGAGCCCTAGCCGTACTTGGCAATAGCATAACTACGGATCACATCTCACCTGCGGGTTCGATCTCGGCTTCTGGGCCAGCGGGACAATATCTAGTCGAGAAGGGAATTCAGCAAAAAGACTTCAATTCCTTCGGCGCGCGAAGAGGAAATCATGAAGTGATGTGGCGTGGTACCTTTTCTAACGTACGTCTGAGAAATGCTCTGGTTCCTGGCACCGAAGGTGGGTTCACCCGCTATCTGCCTACCGGTGAGCAACTTTCGATCTTTGAGGCTGCTGAGAGGTACCTGCAAGCAGATATACCTCTGGTGATTCTGGCAGGAAAGGAATACGGCTCTGGTTCGTCGCGGGACTGGGCAGCCAAGGGCACGATGCTGTTAGGGGTTCGTGCAGTGCTTGCCGAGAGCTACGAGAGGATCCACCTCTCCAACCTGGTAGGAATGGGGGTGCTGCCGCTTCAGTTCGAAAAGGGTACCTCGGTCGAGAGCCTCGGGCTAAGCGGCGAGGAGACCTTTGATATCACCGGCATTGGGTCGCTCTTCGACGGCGGTGGAGATGGTCTGCAAGTCTTCGCCGATGGACGCAAGTTGCCAGTGCGGGCACGTCTTGAAACACCAAGTGAGCGCGAGCATTATCGCCATGGCGGCGTTCTTCCTTTTGTGCTTCGCAAGTTGGCGGGTGAGTCACTACAAGCTTCGTCTTGAACGTTAAAAGTTTAGTTTCACCTGCACGAAAGGATGGTAAACCAGTCGTGGGAGTCCATCAATTCGAGGTTGAATTACAGGCTCCTTTCCGCCTTGAGCAGACAGTATGGGGATTGCGCCGAAGAGCACACAATCTGTTGGACAGATGGGATGGTTCTTACTATGCGCGCTCCTTGGTGGTCGAAGGATATCCACTCAGGCTGCGAGTTGGGCAGCTTTTTTGTCAGGACCAGACAAAAGCTAGGTTATCGGTGGACCTCGATAGTCCAGGAAGAGACTTTAGTAATTCGATGATCGCAGAGGTCCGCCAAATTATTGAACGGGTGCTCGGGCTTAACGAGGACCTAAGCGGTTTTTATGAAATGGCTGGTCACAATGTTACACTTAGTACCATTGCCAAAAAATTCCTCGGTTTTCGACCTCCCTGTTTCCCGAGCGTATTCGAAGCAATGATCAATGCAGTTGCCTGCCAACAGTTATCTCTCGATGTGGGAATACACCTCTTGAATCGCCTTACCTTCAATTACGGTGCCTCGATTTCCGGGTATTCGGATGATGACCGCACTTTTCCAACTGCAGAGGCTCTTGGCGGTGCGGATCAGGCCCATCTGCGAAGCCTGGGGTTCAGCCGGTCCAAAGCAGGCACTATTGCTCTGCTTGCCAATCAGGTGGCGGGCGGAGAAGTTGATCTTGAAGGACTTGAGGAACTTGACGACCCTGAAGCTTCTGCTGCTCTTATGCGCTTTCGGGGAATTGGCAGGTGGAGCAGTGAATACACGCTCTTGCGAGGATTGGGACGCTGGCACATCCTGCCGGGTGACGATATCGGAGCGCGTAATAACCTTCAAAAACACTTTGGGTTACCTGCTGATGCCAACTACGACACAGTCAAGGAATTTTGTAAATCATGGTGGCCATATGGTGGAATCGTCTACTTTCATTTGCTTCTCGACAGTCTTGCAAGTAAGGGGTATCTTTCGGGCAGTGCTGGTTCGAATCTTTAAAACTAACTCCGTGTCTAGGTGGTGGTACCAATTAGCCAGCTAGGACCTACTCGAAGTTTTTCAACAAGAAAAATTTGAGGACTCCAGATTCAGCTACTTCTGTACATAGTCATCACGTCATTCTGAATAAATAATACTAGCAAGCACTAGAAATATTATGATAGGTTTATTTTTGGGTACGCCGGTTTGGCAAATCCATCCCATGGGAAGTGCCTATTGTTTGAGGTTTGGTTTCAAACCCTCTATGTCTTGGTCAATAAGAATTGAGCCACTTGGCTGGCTTTAAAGCGCAAATCCTGGGATCTGAACGGTGATTCGAACGCAGTGACTGGGCTGGCTTCAATTACGAGCGATTGTGTATTTCGCTGCAACTTCGTTCTGGTCGTCACTACTCCAGGAGATACGGAGGTGAAATGACTGATCTTCCTGAAAAAAGGTACTTTGACAAGAATTGTGATTCAGCAGTGCCGAACACGGATCAGTGGTCAATAAATCCAGGGCCGGGAACCGGCAGGCAGGTGTTCTCGTTTGTGGGTCGGCCAGGTGGTCTCGCTTTGAGGGGTGACAACGAGTTGTTTGTCTCAGACCTGATGTCAGGTGATATCTGGCGAATTGACCAGTACGGTACTGGCGAGAGACTTGGATCGATTCCAGCTGGGCCGGGCGAAAAGAGACAAAATTATCGCGATATATCTACTCCGGCAGGTCTCGCCTTTGCGCCAGATGGCTCGCTTTTTCTTGCCGACCCGGCACGAAATAGGATTTGTGCGCTTCTACCTAACGGTTCATTTAGAGTCGTCGCCGGTGGGGCTAATGGTTATCGCGATGGTCAGGCTGACGAAGCAATGTTCAGTTTCCCGCTTGACGTGGCACTGGCAAGCGACGGGACTTGCTATGTTGCTGACTCTGGGAATGATCGGATCAGACTTATATCCGCAGATGGATACGTAACAACTCTTGCTGGATCCATCTACGACTACGGGGATGGTCACGGTTTCAATGCACGTTTTCGTCGTCCCGGGGCACTCGAAATCAATTCGCTAGGTATCTGCTATGTGGCTGATACGGGCAATAATGTGATTCGCAGTGTAACTCGGGACGGGCTAGTCGCAACGTTTGCTGGAGATTGGTTAGGGGGTGATCACGATGGCAAAGGCACGGACATTGGGATGCGCTGGCCAACCGGTGTTGCCGTGGGTTCTGATGACTCGGTTTGGGTTGCCGACCATGGTAATGGTGCTTTGCGCCACATATCCACTGATGGGGCAAGTGCGGCTAATCTGAGGTTGCATGGACGAAGGTGGCCCACCGCAGTGGCTATGATATCTGATTCAAAAGTAGCCCTTGCTTGTGTCGCGTTTGATCAGATCATGCGGCCCGAAGCGTATGTCATTATTCTAGAAATGGCGCATAACTGAGTCCCGGCATTGAACTGCTTTGAAGGACACGCTGGTATGTGAGAACTTATTTTGATTCTGTTTCCAAGTTTCTTCTTAGTAACAGCCTTGAAGTGGTCATCGATGTTGGAGTCGGGATTGATTGTCATTATCCGAGTATTTAGGTCTCATTGAAACTACCAGAACCTTAACCAATCAACAGAGGCGTCTGCTTTTACGAACGTGACCATCGGCGAATTCAAGGGGTGAGCGCAACGATCGGTTGGTCAACTCCAATAGATTCTGATCTAGCCGAAGGAGCCCCGCATGACTGCTCACCTGACCAACTTTCAACGAGGATTGGCCCACAGATTACACGCGAAGGGAATGAGCCTCAGAGATATCGCACGAGAGATTGGCTGCAGCAAATCAGGTATCGACGTGATGTTACGCGGACAATCGCGTGAGGTCAAGCCCGATGCCTGGACGCCACAACTGGGACACCTTACGGCGAGCGAACGCGAAGAGATCTTGCTTAGTCTCGGTCGCTCAGAGTCTATGAGCGCAATAGCTCGGAGTATCGGGCGGTCACCCTCCACAGTGACAAGAGAGGTCAAGCTAAACGGGGGACGAGGCTCCTACGGGGTATGGCCCGCCCATCTCCGAGCTCAAGCGCGCACCAAGCGGCCCAAGCCCTCAAAGCTCGCCAACACAGTACTGTGTGCAAAGGTGACCTCATGGCTCGAAGCGTTCTGGTCGCCGCAGGAGATTTCAAATCGACTCCGAGCAGACTTCCCAGATAACAAGGTGACGAGGGTGAGCCACGAGACGATCTACCAGTCACTCTTTGTGCAAGGGCGCGGTGAACTTCGACGAGAACTGGCACGATGCCTAAGGTCGGGAAGAACCAAAAGAAAACCACAGGGATCGGCGAAACGAATTTCCAACATGGTTATGATCGCAGAACGTCCAGCTGAAGCCGATGACCGTGCAGTGCCGGGTCACTAGGAGGGCGATCTCATTATCGGGAAAGGTGGTGCCAGCGCCGTAGGCACCTTGGTTGAGCGCTCCACGCGGTTTCTGCTGCTTTTGCACTTAGAAGCTGATCACGGTGCATTAGCGGTGGAAGAGGCAATGCGCAAGGCCGTTGAAACGCTACCCAAGGAGCTGATGCGATCCATCACCTGGGACCAGGGAAGTGAGATGGCCAGCCACTTGAACTTCACCGTCACCACTGGGATACCTATCTACTTCTGCGACCCACATTCACCTTGGCAACGCGGCTCTAATGAGAACACCAATGGACTACTTCGTCAGTATTTACCCAAAGGAACTGACCTGTCCAAATACTCTGCCGATGATCTAAAAGAAATCCAGCGAAGTCTAAATGGACGGCCCTGAAAGACTCTTGGCTATAGGATGCCAAGGGAGAAGCTCGCCGAACTCGTTAGGCTCACCCCTTGAATCCGCCCACAGCAATGAGTAAGGAAACGTCGTTACATTGGGGGAAATCAAGAGATCAAATCAAGAAGCCACTGGTGAGGATCTTTCCTAGATAGTGCGCTGCACTAATCGTCGAGTAGCCGAAGGGAATCTCACGCTCGCGCCCATAGATTGGGACGTGACAATCTCTAGTCATCCGGCGCGTATCGTCCAGCTCAACAAGCAGTTGCACCAAGTTGCCAGTGGGCAAATAGTGATAGCGAGCATCGTTTGACACCATGCAGCCAACCCAATGTCCTAACAATCGGTGCAATTAAGCCGATGACCGACTTAGCTAGTACTACCCACCGAATCAATAGCGATAGATTTGGGCGTGCATCCATTTAGGAACTACGACATTAATTCTACTTTCTAGAACTTTTAACAGTAAGATTATTTTTCTAGTATCAGATAGAAATATAGTTTGTGGAGAGGTTTTGCTAGTCAAGAGTCAAGCTCTGACTCGCCTGACTGAGCATGGGTCAATTCGAGGAATACTACGTCAATTCATCATGAATATGTTTGGTCTTTTACGGTGTGAGAAGGGATAATGTGCCGAGTGAACCAGCATCTATTACGACAGTCTTATGGACGGGAATGCTCCCAGGGCAACCAGGTATCACTCCGCCGCCGTCTCTACTGCTGACTTTCTTTGGAGCCGCACTTGCGGGACTCGTTGCCTGTGGAATTGCTCTGATATTGGCTCACAATGCGGGTCTAGTAAATCCAACCAGCGATTCCTTAATGGCGGCTGCTCGCTTTGGAATGCTTGCAACCTTTTCAACAGGCACCCTGGGCGCCATGCATCAGTTCACGCCCATTGTAGCGCAGAGGCCTCTTCGTTCAGTTCTCTTGGCTCGGATAACGTTAGTAGCTTGGTTGCTAGCTTCCTGGATATTGCCCCTGGGTATTTTGACGCGGCATGACGTTGCAGTTGAAGCAGGTGTTGGATTTGCGGCGGTAACCGTAACCCTATTGACTTTTAACCTTTGGACGGCTCTGTGGATCAAAGGGAAAGGAGCACCATTAATCGGACTGCGTTGCGCTATTGCTGGTTTCATTGTTACTGTGTATTTTGGAGTCGTTTACGTTGCTTATCGCCGAGGTAACTTGTTTAATCTCAGTGGCCACGTTGTGCTTGCCAATGCAACTGTAGGACTATTTGTATGGCTTGGGTTGACCTATGTGAGTATCGCCGAGAAACGCTGGCCATTATTTTTCCTAACTGATGTTCCTGCTAAACATCAGTTAGAACTAGTAGCAGTTTTAGCAATTCCGTTGGGAATAGTGCTTTTGTCTCCCGGACTCCTCTTGGAGGTACCTCTTCTTGCTTGGGCAGGAGGTGCCATAATTACATTTGGTCTTGGCTCTCATTTACTCTCATTTGCTGCATACCTGCACCATCTTAAACGTAAGCCAGATCTATATTTGATTTATCTTTTCACGGCTTTCCTTTGGATGATCGCTGGTATGGCACTTGCCTTGACAGCTGGATTGCTTATCTCCAGCGATTACCACTTGGGGACCATGTTGGCTGCTGCCTCAGTCGCTGCCTTTGGTGGTTGGATACTCGAGACAACTGTGGGCTATATGCACAAAGTAATTCCGTTTGTTCTATGGTCCATAGCTCGCGGTCGAGGTATCGAAAAGAACCCCTCTGGGGATGAACTGATATTTGGGGATCTTTACAACCACTGGATAGCAGGAACTGCATATGGATTTATCACAATTGGAATAGGCTCGGTGTGCGTGGCGCTAGCAATATCCGAACCCACCTACCTGATTACGGGGGGTAGCTTATTCGCATTAGCAGGAGTTCTATTAGGAATGAATATTTTTGCGAAATCGATCCATATATTAAGACTCACTGTGACCACAACATGAACTGCTAAAATGGAGCACAACCTTAATAATATTGTTTATTTTGCCAATTGGACGTATCACTAATCCAAAGGATGGCTGATACGGATCCCCTAGATTTTGGGGCAGTTTTCTAAACAATCCTGACTAATGTCTTGTGGACACTCGGCTTTAAATTGGTACTTGTGTAGTTTCTGGTCCTGATCATTTAGGAGGGTCAACCCTTTCGGGGCAACTTCCTATCTGACTGTTGAACTATCTCGAAATCGCTGGAGAATTGCTGGCGGTTTGCAAGATTTGACTGTGGTGAACCCGCCACCCTAACCTCAATCCGCAGTGCAGGCCCAACTTGAGTCCTTCCGTATGAACTCTGAGTTTCTTCCCGATTCTGTTCTCGCCTTTTAGCTTAAGGCCGGTAAAAAGCTCAAAACAACCCGAATCAGTTTTTGGCTAGGCAAGATTGCCACTTGATGCCGTACCCATCTCGATGCGGCCGGGGAAGGGCCGATTCCGACCATTCGTTCAACCGCGGCAGAGGAGCGTTGGCGAGCATCTTCTGGAACGTGAATTTCGTAGTTCCTCTCACGTAGGCTCCTAAGTAGCGATTCTGGGGTTATGATCTTCATGAACTCACAGCTAGCCTCCTCCCCTTCTGCGCGAAAATCTCCTAGGTGATTCGCTTTACGCAGCTGGTGGAGGATTACAGTCTCAGTGGCAATTAATGCGCTACCGGTACTGAGAATGTGGCCTCGCTCGACCATTGCACCGGTACTGAGAATGTGGCCTCGCTCGGGTGAAATCTCGCCATCGTCAAGAAATGTCAGTGCAGCAGCTGTACATCCAAATTCGTGGTGCACAAGCAGCTGGGACTCGGGTTCTGCTGCTAGTTTCTTGCGAAGCTGAACGGGGCTAATCTTGGCATGGACGTGACACTCTACCATCAAGAGTTCTAGCCGTCGTCCGGTTTACCACCTCACGTGATTCCCAAGGAAAAAGTCGGGGATAAAGAGCACTTCTTGATCCTCGGGCAGGCTGAGTACCACCTCTACTGCATTGGTTGACGTAAAGCAGATGTCAGATTCTGCCTTAACCGCAGCACTGGTATTGATGTAAGAGACCACAAGGCCATCGGGATGTTCTTTGCGCAACCCAAGAACGTCATCGGCTGTCACAGTCTCAGCAAGCGAGCATCCGGCTTCTAGCACCGGCAACAAGACAGTTCGCTTCGGTGCAAGGATCTTGGCAGTTTCGGCCATAAAGTGTACACCGCAAAAGACTATGACCTCAGCATCACTTGAAGCTGCGATGCGCGAAACTGAAAGCGAATCTCCGACGTAGTCGGCGACGTCTTGGATCCACGGCAGCTAGTAGTTGTGGGTCGAGATCACCGCGTTCAATTCTCTCGCTAGATGGCGCACTTCTGCCCGCCCAGACCTCATAAGTCTGTGTTTGAACCACCATTACAGCACCTCCAGCTCGCCAGAACCTCAATCGGCTAAGCTCACAATATTCATTGCGAGGTTAGTCCCGAGACACTAAAACTGATTTTTCCAAAAGCCTTCTAACGAGGAATTAGTACCCACTGAGCTGGTAAAATGATTGTTTGTAACACACCAATCCTACCAATAATGGCCACTGACAGTAATTTGATGATCTCACAATCGAAAGAGCATCAATAAAGTGTTCGATGATCGAAATCTAGTGGCAAATGCCAGTCTCCTCGTAATCTCTGCGCTTTCTCAGAGTCGTCAGCTTCAAGAGTCAGCCGGTTTGCGGTCAGATGCCTCGAAATCCGCCACCGATGTCGAGGCGTATGCTGCATCGGTCAATCCGTCGTTCATCCCCCGGTGTTGTCTTGCGAAGCCGGGTCTCGAGGGGATCTATTGTTCCCTAACACCGAGGTGCCCCGTTCGAAAATATGAAGGAGGAAACCCGCCACCAAAAGCATCAGTCGACGGGGCGCATCTCGGAGTCAGCTGCGCTTTGAACCGAACAGACGCTTAGGGGCAAAAGCTGCGGCCAAGCGGGCAAGTGCGAGGGCGGCGAGCATGAGACCGAAGTCACGCAGGGCGATATCCCAGAAGACGTGCGTGTGACCACCGATTGCTATGCTCTTCACGATCAGGTTGACGACGATGCCGCCGAGCCATCCGGCCACCACGTAGGGGGCGAGACGGGGGAGCACCAAGACGAGAACGCCGGCGACGATCTCGATGACGCCCACCCCATACATAAAGTGCTGGGGGCTCACGCTTAGGAAGTTCGAAAAGCCCACCCACAGGTACTTGGGCCAGAGGACCATCCAGTTGAAGAACTTGTCCACGCCGAAGAGGATCGGCGCCACCACGAACGCTGTGCGCAGAATCAGGTATGCCTGGTAAGCGGGATCTCTAAGCCGGTCAGAAGAGCCGGGCCGACGGGTCCCTTGCGGGCTATTGGGGATGTGGGATGGGGTCGTAGTCGTCATGAGGTCTTCCTTTCTAAGATTTACTCATATTGATTTTAGAAGATGAGAATTGCTGTGTCAACATAGATTTGTTTTAGAATGGGACTATGACCACCCGAGACGACCAGCTAGCTGCTTTCGCGTCACTGGCAGAGGCGCTACGCCGCCGCCTCTACCTCCATGTGGCATTCGAGAATACTCCGGTGAGTCGGGACGTGGCGGCAGAGGCGCTCGGCATACCCAGGTCGGTGGCGGCGTTTCACCTCGACAAACTAGCCGAGGTCGGCTTGCTCGACGTCGAGTACCGTCGGCCTCCCGGGCGCAGCGGTCCGGGGGCGGGACGGCCGGCCAAGCTCTATCGAAGGGCTGACCGAGAGGTCGCCTTCAGCATACCCGAACGCCACTACGACGTCGCGGCGTCACTCCTGGCGCAGGCACTGCTCGATGCCTGTGAACAATCAGTGCCAGCTGCGGATGCGCTTAGGGCTGTCGCCTGCGACTAC
The DNA here is from genome assembly GCA_027320695.1 of Actinomycetota bacterium. Taxonomy (GTDB): domain Bacteria; phylum Actinomycetota; class Acidimicrobiia; order Acidimicrobiales; family Acidimicrobiaceae; genus SCQM01. The sequence continues at coordinate 22,233 of DAHVKW010000015.1, forward strand.
GGGCGTGCGATCGGCGCAGAACTCAACAGGTTGGATCATTGGTCGCCACGCCTCGAGTATCTCGTCGAGGTGCTTGCGTCCCACGGCTACGAGCCGCGTGTCGAAAACGGTGTAGTGATACTCAATAACTGTCCTTTCCGCATCTTGGCCGAGGACCACCGCGAGCTCGTCTGCGGAATGAATTACGAGGTCATCGTCGGACTACTCGAGGCCGTCGACATGCCGGAAGCCTCCGCCCAACTCGACCCCGCGCCTGGGCGCTGCTGTGTGACAGTCCATGCCAGCTGAGGCTCTTCGGCGGTGCGCGACGCAGGAGCGGGGCGCGCTATGCCGACGAGTGCTGGCGAAGTAGCACCGGCGCCAGACTACCGGCCATCGGGCGACACTAGGCGGCCACACCAACCCAGACTCGGAGCTCCGATTTCAACTACGGGGAAAAGATATCAAACCGGCATATGCTGCGTCAGTTGGGACGGCTAGACACGGACCGCTGACCGTGGACCCACCCGGAAACCTCACCGCCACGGTCTGCGCGCAGCAGCAGGTCAACACTCGCTGCCCGGCAGACGCAGGCACCACTGTGGTGATCAAGGCGAGGGGCAGCATGACCGATGATCTCCCTCCCAGCTGCACTCCCCTAAAGAGAACCTCGAGTCCCCATTGGAGAGTAGCAGCGCAACCGATACTAGAAGTGTCCGAGGCACGGGTCTCCATGTGTTCGATGTATGTCGCGTCCCGGGCAGAGCCTGCGGCCAGGCGAACCTGGCCAGCATCGTCGCCAGCGCGTGGTACACGTCAGTTACCGCCCAGCCTTGAAGTCGGGCGCCCTGACCTGCCCTGGCAAGCGTGAAGAGTACCTAAGTGGAAACGCCCCTTCTCCTATATAGGTATGGGTCCTCAACATCATCTCACCGACTCTCGTTAGGACGCCTCTGCTTTGCCCCATACGAATTAATGAACGTATTAGTGAGAATCGTATATAGCCAGGTCTTAAGGTTCGTACCCTCCTGAAATGTTCCAAATCCCTTGTACGCCTTCAGACATGCTTCATGCAGCAGATCCTCGGCGTCGGCTGTGCTCCTCGTCATCCGCGGAGTAGCGCCGTATATGGGTCCATGTACTCCGCTACCTGTTCTCCGAACTTTCTCTGATCAGCCGTGCCAACGCCACTCCCGTCTCAGCCCTTGCACGAATTTCCCGAACCCGTGCTTGGACTCCCCGATCCACGCACCGCGGTGTGCGGGGATGGCCCGACCGGACTTCTCCTTCGGTGTCAGCCATTACCAGACTCATCACAAATTCGTGAACTTGGATTCCTCATAGTTGGTTTTTTTTGCTTATACAGAAAACTTCTGTGCGGCAAAAACTCGTTGAGGTCGCATGGACTGCCAGCTAATAGCGAGCCGCTAGCTCTCATTGGCAACTTGTCGTGGTGGCGTGACGGAAGCATTCGCGGTCAACCCCAGTAGAGCGCATGTGTCAGAAGCCCCGTCCGTGAGAGCGGGTATGTCCACATACCAAGAGAATCAAATGGCCACTCAAGGTCGCCGGGCAAACCCTAACATATGACAATTCAGTGTACGTGTGCGATAATATTGTAGTGAGTTTAAGAGTTCAAGCATCGAATGG
>DAHVKW010000160.1 GCA_027320695.1 Actinomycetota bacterium
CCGGCCTAATCACTTTTCTCGCCTCGGACGCATCTGCGAGCATCACCGGCCAAGCTATTGGCATTGGAGGCGATAGATTATCGATCTGGTCGCATCCGACCGAAATTGCCAGCGGATTCTCGGATGGCGGCTGGAATGCGGAGGAAATTGGGCCATGGCTCTCCGAGCATCGCGGCGATCTTCAAACCTACGGCATTTCCATGCCCGAAATACCCAAGAATTGAGAACGCATGGCAATTGACCTGGATGCAATCAGTGCCATAGATATTCATACCCACGTACAGGTCTCCAATGATGGACATTATGCGCTGAGCAACGAAATCATGGAGGCCTCGGCGAAATATTTCAAGGCCGATAGGAAAGCACAGCCAACAATCGACGAGATGGCTGCCTATTACAAAAGCATAAACATGGCCGCAGTCATCTTTACTGTTGACGCGGAGAACGCAACCGGAATAGCACGGATCTCAAATACCGAAATTGCTGAAAATTGCGCCGAGCATCCTGACGTATTGATCCCGTTTGCCAGTATCGATCCTTGGAAAGGCAAGGCGGGCGCTCGCGAAGCCAAAGAGCTGGTGACACGCCATGGAATCAAGGGTTTCAAGTTCCATCCGAGCGTGCAGGGCTTTGCCCCTAACGACCGGATTGCCTATCCCTTGTACGAGGCAATCGAAGAGCTCGGCGTGCCTGCATTATTCCACACCGGCCAGACAGGCATTGGTGCTGGGCTGCCTGGTGGAGGGGGGATTCGGCTCAGCTACTCCAATCCGATGCTAATCGATGATGTCGCAGTCGATTTCCCTGGAATCACCATCATTCTTGCTCACCCTTCGTTTCCTTGGCAGGATGAGGCTCTTTCCGTGGCTACGCATAAGGCAAATGTCTTCATCGACTTGTCTGGCTGGTCGCCGAAATATTTCCCCCCGCAGCTCGTCCACTACGCCAATACCTTGATCCAAGACAAAGTCCTTTTCGGTTCGGATTTTCCATTTATAGACCCAATGGATTGGATCAGAGCCTTCGATCAACTCGAGATTAGACCCGAAGTGCGGCCAAAGATCCTTAAAACCAACGCCGCGAAGGTTTTGGGATTGGCATAAGCGCGAGACCGACATTTTTCAGAATAGAAAGGAACAGTCATGACAATCTCCGTAACCGGGCTCGAGGAACTTCGCATGCTGGCCGGCCGCGATATTGGTGCAAGCGATTGGCTTGAAATAACTCAAGACCGCGTCAACACGTTTGCCGACGCAACCAACGACCACCAGTGGATTCATGTGGATCCTGAACGCGCCAAACTCGGCCCATTCGGCGGCGCGATTGCGCATGGCTATTTGACTCTTGCGTTAATGATTCCCCTTTTTACCCAACTCCTTGATATCCAAGGGGTAAAAATGAGCATCAACTACGGGATCGAAAAGGTCCGCTTTCCCAGTCCGGTTTTAGTCGGCTCCAAAGTAAGACTGCTCGCATATGTGGTATCTGTCGAAGATGTCGCGGGAAATGGCGTACAGATGGTTATGAATTTCACCGTCGAAATTGACGGTTCGGACAAGCCGGCCTGCGTCGCTCAGGTAGTTTATCGACATTATGCCTGATGCCATGGAAAGCCGCTTTTACGAACCGGTACACGAAGAATTCCGTGCTTCGGTGCGCGAATTCGTCAAACGTGAAGTCGCTCCCAACAGTGACGAGTGGGAGAAGGACGGCCATATCGACGCTCGGCTCTGGCCCATCGCGGGGACACAAGGTTTAATTGGGCTTGCAGTGCCAGAGCAGTATGGGGGTTCTGACGTCAGCGACTACCGCTTTAGATGCGTAGTTTGCGAAGAACTTGCCAATGAGGGAGCGGCTTCGGTGAACGCCGCAATGGGGCTGGTAGACGACCTTGTCTTGCCGTATCTTATCGATCTTGCAACCAACGAGCAAAAGGAGCGTTGGCTTGCAGGATTGGCTGCCGGACAGATTACCGGGGCAATCGCAATGACAGAGCCCGGAGCTGGCAGCGACCTTCGCGGAGTCAAAACCTATGCTGTCCGAGATGGCTCTTCTTGGCGCCTCAACGGAAGCAAGACCTTTATTACAAATGGCTCCTACGCCGACATCGTAATTGTGGTGGCCCGGACCAACCCTGACGGAGGCAGTCGTGGTTTCACGCTGTTGGTTGTCGAGCGGGGAATGCCGGGCTTTCAGCCAGGGAAAAGCCTGGACAAGATTGGCCAGCGGGCCGAAAATGTGGCTGAGCTCTTTTTCGATGATGTAGCGGTCCCGGCTGAAAACTTGCTGGGCGAGGAAGGCAACGCGCTCGCCCACTTGCGTGACCACCTGCCTCAAGAGAGGATGTCCATCGCATATTACGGGTTGGCCGCAGCCGAGGCCGCCTTTCGTTGGACCTTGGAATATGTGAAGGAGCGCAAAGCGTTCGGGCAACGGTTAGCTGAATTCCAGAACACCAAATTTGCCTTGGCGGAAATGTCGACAGAGATTGATGTGACGCGCTCCTTTCTTGAAAAAGCCGTCTTGGAGCTTAATAATGGCAAGCTGTCCGCGACAGATGCCGCCAAGGCCAAGTGGTGGAGCGCCCAGGTCCAGAACGACGTGCTCGACGAGTGCGTCCAGCTTCACGGCGGGTACGGCTTCATGAACGAGTACCGGGTCGCCCGGGCCTGG
>DAHVKW010000161.1 GCA_027320695.1 Actinomycetota bacterium
GTGAGTGCTGAGAGATGTCCAGATCCAATGAAATATTTGTGATTTGAATCCCAAAGGCTGCATCGAAGAAGACCTTTGTACGATCCAGATTAAAAGTCCTGAGCTTCAGCAGAGTAGCGGCCGGAGATCTGACGGTGGCTTTCAGACTTGAGAGAGTTTTTTAGGTGGAATTTCATACTTAGGATTAGCGCGCCAATGTCGCCGTTAGAAGCTTGAGCCTGGCGTCGAGCAATGGTTTCGGGATGCCGGAGTATGATCTCTTCGGCTGCCTGTTGCCCCTTGCCCGGTTAGGCGGACCGAATAACCGGTGTAAACTCGGGGAATAAATTAAGCAGGAGATCAATCCAAGCAGTAGTTTGGTTCTCGAAGCAGAGAGTTCTGAACTTACCCGCAGGGGGAACATGTCTGACACAGCTAAAGTGAAGGCGATAAATCACGACACGCTTTCACTGGGCACTTCTTATCGCGAAATCGTTGACTCGCTGACGCAGGGCGTCATAATCTACAACTCAGAGAGTGAGATTGTATATGCGAATAGAAGTGCGTCAGAAATTCTGGGCCTAGAACATGACGAAATGTTCGGCTGTAGATTGAGCGACTTGATCTCGCTCGTCAATGACGATTCCAGTCCTATTTCCAGCGGTGATTTTCCCAACGTTCTCACTCTTCGAACCGGCAATTCTATTCACATGAAAACCGTTGGTATTGACATTGCCGGCAAGGGAAGAAGAGGGGTCATTCTCCACACCAAGAGACTCGCATTTGATGACGGCTCCATGGGTGTCTCGAGTTCGTTCATCGACATTTCTGAATACCGCAGATCAAATCTCGCGGCCAGCCTTTTCGTTGCTCTGAACAACTCGGTAGTCCATACCACCGACGAGGCAAGCCTTTTGCAAAATATGTGCGATAGCGTTGTCAAGGTGGGGGGTTATGCCCTGGCTCTTGTTGGCTTTGGCGAAAATGATCGGGAGCGTAACATTGGTGTGGCTTATGCTTCCGGGGTAACGGACTATCTGTATGAAGGGATGTTCTCGTGGTCGGGTTCCAAGAGTACGGGTCGTGGACCCGCAGGAATGGCTCTGCGGACTGGCGAGGTCCAGGTCGCGAATGATCTGAGCAGCCACCCGGGGTATGAGCCTTGGCGCAAGCGGGCCGAGAAGTTCGGGTTTGGTTCGTCGATTTCCCTGGTGTTCAAGATCGGTGCGCAATCTGCGGTTTTGGCGGTTTATGCTCGCGACAAGTTCGCATTTGATGATTCCGCGGTGCGTCTGCTGAAAGAGATTGCCTCGGAGTTCGGTCTCGGAGTGGCTCATGTGCGCACGGTACAGCAACTTGCCGCATCCCTGGATGGGACGCTCGCCGCGTTGAGCCGTCTCGCCGAAGGTCGTGATCCTTACACTGCGGGCCATCAAACTAGGGTCGCATCTCTCGGTGCGGCTATAGCGGCACATCTGAATCTGGATTCAGAGACCGTTGACCTCGTTAGAAAGAGCGGCCAGGTTCACGATATCGGCAAGGTTGCGATTCCCATCGAAATCCTTACGCGGCCCGGACAGCTCTCGTCTCTCGAGTTTGAAATGATCAAGAGTCATACTTTGGTTGGCGCCGATATCTTGACTCAAGCTTCGTTGCCTTGGCCTATCGCCGAGGTGGCCTTGCAGCACCACGAGCGATGGGACGGATCGGGTTATCCGAATGGTCTCAAAGGAAGCGACATTTGTTTTCCGGCCAGAATTATCGCGGTTGCTGATCTAGTCGAGGCGATGAGCCAGCATCGCCCTTATCGTCCGGCGCGAGGCCTAGATGAAACTCTGGCTCTGATTTCCGCAGAGGCAGGGAACCTTTTCGACGCGGCTGTCGTAGATGCCTGCCTCGGAGTGTTTCGCAATGGATATGCCTTTGAGTCGAGCACCTGGACTGTGCGCAACCGGTATGGCTAGTGTGAAGCTCCATTTATTGTGATCATAAACCTTCGGGTTCAGAAGAAGTAGGTAGCCGCCATGATTTGTCACCTGCATGGATCCGCCGTGGACACGCAGCGAAGATGTCGGCGGCACATATTGACCAGCAGACTTGCGAGTTTGGAGCAGTCCGATATTGCATGCGATCAGAACGAAATCTGGGAGCCAGGCTTTAGCCCGCCGATTTGAGAGGCGGCTCATAGAGTCCCTCCTCGCAGCCTGGATGCACGGAACCGTTTCGGATTTCGAATCGACTGGGCAATGGACAAACTGGCGGTGCGCGACCGCTCCCGGCTCCTGGACAGATCACCGAGGAGATTGACTGCATGCCGGCATCTATGGTGGTCTTGTTTGCCCTCCTGGGGCTTGCCGTCGGATCTTTCCTGAACGTTGTGGTCTTTAGGGTACCCCTGCGTCAGTCGGTGGTGTCGCCTCGCTCTCGATGCTTGGCATGCGGCGTGCAAATTCTTGACCGCGACAATATTCCTGTACTTTCATGGCTTGTCCTGCGAGGGCGATGCCGGAACTGCCATGCGCCGATTTCGAAGCGCTATCCGCTCGTGGAGTTGGCGACAGGGCTGCTCTTCGCTGGAGCGGCTGTTCGCATTGGGCTTAAATGGGACCTTCCGGCCTTCCTGGTGCTGCTTGCCAGCTTGCTGGCTTTA
>DAHVKW010000162.1 GCA_027320695.1 Actinomycetota bacterium
ATGACTCACGATTTGGAGACTCACGTATCGTTAGCCCATCGCAAACAGAGAAAATGAACCCGCTTCGCATAAAGGGTGGCGAGAACCTTACTTTCCTGACGATGAAGCTAAACTTGAAAACCCTTCGCGATCACCAAATTAGGGGTTATGGTTTGCAAAAAGATTCCAACGATTTCAAGCCGACTCCGCCAGGATTTAACGTAGCAGATGTGAAGGCTAGAATTCTGTTAGGTAAATGATGAACTTCCACATTGCCAATACCGATAGCCGATAGGGTATGATATTACTACCAACCACGGCGAGAGAAAGCCGAAATGGTTTTTGATAGGAGTTGCGATATGATCTCACCAACAAAACCCAAGCTTCGATTAGAGGAACTGCATGAGCGACACCCTGGCCTGACGGCCTCGCTAGGAGGTACATTCTTGGAAGCCGCTTCGGTTTGCCTGAATCGTCATCATGGTTCACCCGTAAATATGAGAGTTGTATGCAATGGTAGCGCCAGCACACAGTCAGTTGTGTTTCCAAAACCGGACGGACGTGTATTGAACGCCTGGGCCAACGACATCGACACCACCGAGAGCGGCGCTTACGGTGTGAGTTTGGCTGCTGTAGAGATTGAGGAGAAATTAGTTGCGGTTCGGCGCGCCGAGACGCTCACAGGGGCGGATTGGTATGTTGCGCCAATTGGAACCGAACCCAGCGATTTGGAGAATTGCTTCCGACTGGAGGTTTCGGGCGTTGATTTTGGCGGGCAGTCTGTAGTAGATGCGCGCCTGCGGCAGAAAATCGAGCAAACAAGGCGGGGCGCAAGCAACCTGCCTGCGATTGCATCTGTTGTTGGATTCAAGGAGAAAGCCATCGCGATCCAAAGAGTGAGCGACGAAAAATGACTTGGGCAGAACTTCATACCGAAAGCGAGCGGCTTGCCATTGAAGCTCAGTTGGCCTTGAGGGTCCGCAGCACAGAGCATGCCATTGATCTATACAGGCAAGCAGCTGAGATTGAGCAGAGAGCATTGGAACAAATTGATGTATCAAAGGTAAGGACGCGAGGTATTACTGCTGTCAGTTCTGTGGCTCTTTGGTTCAAGGCTGGTGTGTATGAGCGTGCAGAGCAACTTGCACATTTGATGCTCGCTGATTCTCACATACCCGATTTTGCGCGTGTAGACCTTAGGGATCTTGTTCAAGCGATCTGGACAGAAAGCTCTAAGAAGAAGGCTGGTGTCACGTTTATTCCCGGGCAGGTCATGGTTTCCGTAAAAGGCGGTGAGGTCGTTACGGGAGGTGCGCCCCTTGATCTGATAGTTGACAAGGTCCAGACGATTCAGTCGATGTTCTATAGGACTATTGAGTTTTTGAACGGTGTTTCTCATCGTAGAGAGGGACGGCCAGCGAAGGAATTACAGGAAGCGTGCCGCCCATGGCTTTTCCAGTCCGTACCAGGCAGTTACCAGTTTTCCGTGGCGATCCAAAAGCCGATACAGCCAGACTTCTTCAAGGAAGATATTGAGCCAGAACGAATCGCACAACATTTCTTGGAAATCGTGAGTGCTTCGTCGGGTGACAATACTGTGGAACTTGAGAGGCTTGTGCCGGACGAGACTTACCGCAGCACATTCCTGAAGCTCGTGCGAAATTTGGCGCCTACGGGAAAATCCTTCGATCAAATTGAGCTTCGGGCCTCTGGCGAGACTCGCCCAGTTGCGCTTGGCGTGGGGTCTCGGAGCAACATCAATCAGCAACTGCGCAATAAATCCGCTCTTCCAACGAAGGCAGAAGAGGTTCATGAAGAACTGCGCGGAACCTTACGAGCTTTGCATTTGGACAAGGACTGGCTAGATATCGTCGTGGATGGCGTGTCCATGCATATTGATGGGCTTCAAGATGCTGTTGACGATGTGATTGGCCCCATGGTTAATCGGTCAGTAATCGTCCGAGTAGTTCGTACCTCGAAAAAAAACAAATACAAGTTCGTTGATATTGAACTGGCTGACTGATGAACTTCCATATTGCCGACACTTTTACCGACAGCCTAGCCAAACGCACTGGCGAGGAGCAGAAGGCCGTCAAATCCACGGATAAGATGAAGATATGCGTGAACCCCAACAATTCCTAATCTACCAAAGCGAAGACGGCTCCACCCGCATTGACGTGATGCTGGAGGAAGAAACGCTGTGGCTCAATCAGAAGCAGTTGACGGAATTATTCGGCAAGGCCAAGGGCACCATCAGCGAGCACATCAGGCACATCTTCGAGGATGGGGAGCTGACGCCGGCGGCAACTGTTCGGTTATTCCGAACAGTTCAAGTCGAGGGCGGGCGTGAAGTGGCCCGCGAGGTGGAACACTACAATCTCGACATGATCCTCGCTCTCGGCTTTCGTGTGCGCAGCCCGGTGGGTGTGCGCTTTCGCCAGTGGGCCAACGATAAGCTCAAGGAATATATCGTCAAGGGCTTCGTGCTGGACGATGCGCGTTTAAAAAACCCAGGTAAGGGCCTGGACTATTTCGACGAACTGACCCGCCGCCTGCAAGACATCCGCACCAGCGAGCGGCGCTTTTATCAGAAAATCACCGACATTTACGCCACGAGCGTGGATTACGACGCACGCCATCCCCTGACT
>DAHVKW010000163.1 GCA_027320695.1 Actinomycetota bacterium
ACCGGTAATGAAATTAGCGAAACTAGATCTCTGATGGTAAAACCTCTGGACTCGTATTTTCCCAAAGAAACCTTACTGATGACACCATATTACATGGCTGTAACTCCAAGTGGCATTTAGAGGCTATTCAATGCCAAACAGGTAAGGGTAAAGGGGCTGACCGCCATGATGTATCTCAATCTCGATGCCGATCCAGGTCGCCGCGATCCATTCAGACAGCTCCCTTGTCACGGCCTGGGAAGAGCCCTCTCCTTCGATGATGGTGACAATCTCAGCTCCCTGAAAGATCAGGCTCTGCAAGAGCTTTTTCGACGCTTCGGTAAGATCCGGCGCCACCGAGCGAATTCCCTCTCGTGCAATACCCATGTAGGCGCCTCTGATGATTTTCCCACCTGACCAGGTTGAAGATCTAACGGCCCGGGTAACTTCGCCAGCAACAACACGATCTACGCTTGCGCTCATGGTATCGATATTCTCCGCCATAGACGCTGCCGGGTCGAATTCCATGAGAGCGGTGAAGCCCTCGATGATCCCGCTCGTCGGTAGGACTGCAACCTCGCGCGAACTCAGTTCTGAAGCGAGCTGGGCAACGGGAATGATGTTGGCGTTGTTGGGAAGAATAATGACTTCGTCGGCCTCGAGCTCATCGATAGCCGACAAGATGTCAGCCGTCGACGGATTCATGGACTGCCCGCCCATTACGATCCTGTTTACCCCCATCGAGCGGAATATACGGCCGATTCCCTCGCCGTTGGCTACCGCAACAACCGCCGTCGTTGCGCCCTCGTCAGAAGTGCCCAACGGATCGGGAGCCCCGCTGCCGTGCGCCGCAACAACCCAGCGTTCTTCGTTCACTTGTTCCGACAGGTCGGTAACCCGGATATTTCGCGGCCGGCCCGCTTCTATGCCGGCTTCTATCGAAGCACCAATGTCGTCGGTGTGAATATGGCAGTTCCAAATCCCGTTCTGTCCTACAACGACTATAGAATCGCCGATTCCCGCCCAGACCTCCCTGAATCCCTCAACTGCTACATCTGTCGCCTCAAGAAGATACATCACCTCGTATTTGAGTTCCGAAACATCCCCATACTGCGATTCCTGAACTATGGAGCTTGCAAGTTCGCTGGCTCCCGCCATAGCCGGAGCAAACCAGGGCCGCTCGGCCTCGGCATGATTGGGATCCACAACCTTGGCGATAGCCTCGATAAACAGCACAAATCCTGCCCCTCCAGCATCAACGACATTGGCCGCGGCAAGGATCGGAAGCAAGCGGGGGGTATCAAGCAATGCCTCGACCGCGCTTTGCATTATCTCATGGATAAAGGCTGCAGGATCGCCTTCCTGAAACGAGGAGGCAGCATGTGCCGCTGACCTGGCCACTGTTAAAATTGTTCCCTCAACGGGTTTGAGCACCGCCTTGTCGGCCAACTCAGAACCTATCTCCAGGCCCCAGGCCACGCCGCGAAGGAAACTCTCCCCGGAATCGCCGGCTTTCTTTACCCCCTCAGCAAATCCTCGAATTATTTGCGAGAAAATCACGCCGGAATTCCCGCGGGCGCCCATAAGCGCACCCTTGGAGATAGCGGCCACACAAGACTCCAAATCCAGGGAGTTTGCATTCGCTGAGTTGACTTCATCGATTACAGATTTGAACGTCAGAGCCAGGTTAGATCCGGTATCACCATCGGGCACGGGATACACGTTCAGGCGGTTTATGGCAGCCTTGAAGCGCTCCAGCAGCTCAGCTGATGCCTCGATTACGCGGATTAACTTTTCGGCTAACAACTCTTGAGCATGATCCATCGGCGCAAATGCTAATATAAGGGATTGCGATTGAACGCGTTTCTTACGATTCATCGTAGAATTAATCGAGCAATTTTGCCAGACGTCTAGATATGAGGTGTAAAGAAGTGGCATCGGTATGTGAAATTTGCGGCAAAGGGCCATCCTTTGGCATGAGCATCAGCCACTCGCACCGGCGGACCAAGAGGCGCTGGAATCCAAACATCCAAAGAGTGCGCGCAGTAATCGGCTCAACCACGAAGAAGCTGAACGTCTGCACCTCATGCATCAAGGGTGGAAAGGTCCAAAAGGCAGTCCGATAAGGGCTGGGGGATATTGAGCTTTGACGCATTCCTGTTTCAATCTTTTGGCGGGCCAAACAATAAATCGGATGTAATTCAGTTTCTGGAAAACGTCACTAGCGGCAGGAACATACCCAAAGAACGCTTGGAAACGGTTGCCCAGCAATACTACCTTTTCGGGGGCAAAAGCCCCATAAACGAGATCAATCTCGACATAATCAAAAGACTCGAAGCTGCATTTCAACGAAACGGCATCCAGCTGCCGATTTACTTTGGCAACCGCAATTTCGAGCCGTATGTCGCCGACGCCTTGGCCCGGATGAAAGCCGACGGAG
>DAHVKW010000164.1 GCA_027320695.1 Actinomycetota bacterium
GATGCTCTCGAACAATCGCGGTATGTCGGGCCTGCTCCCGTCACCATCGAGGAATTCGTCAACCAGGTAAATCTACAGAAAATTACCACGGAACTCGTCACCTTCGATCGCATCCGGAAGGCCTTCGGCGACCTGATCTTCCCCGACCGCATGATCGAACAGAGTGGGCCGGCCTTGAACTCAGGCCGGGCCATGCTCCTCTATGGTCCGCCCGGCAATGGCAAAACCTCGGTGGCGCTCAGCTTCGCCAACGTGTTCAACGACGTCATCTACTTTCCCTACGCCTTCATGGTCGAGGGCCAGATCATTCGCGTCCATGACCCGAGCTTGCATAGCCCGCTAGGTTCCGTCGGCTTGCCTCCCGAAGAGAAGCTCTCCTTTCTCCGCGGCGAGGAAAGTGACGCGCGCTGGGTCCCCTGCCGTCGGCCCTTCGTCATTACCGGTGGCGAACTGACGCTGGAGATGCTCGATCTGAGATATGACGACTCGGCAAAGTTCTACGAGGCGCCCCTGCATGTGAAGGCACTGGGTGGCTGTTTCGTCATCGACGACTTTGGCCGCCAGTTGGTGAGTCCGGCAAACCTGCTCAATCGCTGGATCATGCCTCTGGAAAGCCACATGGACTTCCTGAAACTGCATACCGGCAAAAGCTTCACCGTGCCCTTTGAAGAACTGGTCATCTTCTCCACCAACCTCGAGCCAGAAGACCTGATGGATCCCGCATTCCTGCGCCGTATTCCTTACAAAATCCAGGTTGGCGCGCCCAGTCTCGAACGCTACAAGCTCATATTTGAGCAGGAATGTGAATATCAGGGATTGAAACTTTCCAATGAGGTGTTCGACTCCATCGTGTACAAGATCAGAAATGAACGAGGTTTGGATCTCGCCTCCTACCACCCGAAGTTCATCGTCGACCAGGTAATAGCGACCTGCCGATTCATGGGGCAGAAGCCGCATTTTGAGCCACGGTACATAGACTATGCGGTAGACAATCTGCGGGTGCACCGCAACTCTCCCCATAAACCCACACCCGTCGCTCGGAACGTAGTCGATCAGCACGATCTGACGGCAGCGGCCTCTATCCCACGCCACGGATGACAAAATTCTTCTTAAGTGATTGAATAAAAATGAGATAGATGGTGGACGCGGAAGGAATCGAAGCTTCAACCTGTCGATTAAGAGTTGAATGCGCATGATACCTTAACCGCCTGTATTTTCATTGACTTAGATGGATTTACAGGCATTTCCGCCCGCACAGACGCACGCTGTAAGTTGTTCATTTTGTTCAGCATGTTTTTTCAGGTTTATGGCAATTGGTCAAGTTTTGGTCAGGTTTTGGTCAGGTTTTTGGGAACCGGAATCCAATCCAGCTTAAGCGCCTGGATAAAGAGCAAAATTCGCTTTTGACAACTATGCCGATGAAAATTTCTCTCAGCCCTGACACCAGCGCCTGATCGCAGAAAAGGTCGGCAGTGGCCGTTATCGCTCGGCGGATGATGGAGGCCACCGGGAACATCTTTGCGGTCGCCGACTCGATGGGCCATGCGGATATTCAGTCGATGAAGCCCTACCAACATCACAGGCTGGATCCTCTCCGCGAGGCGATTGATCGCCGTAACACTGCGAACAGATTCGTTCCCGCCGCCACAGCCCCTTTTGAGCAACGGGATCGATAACTCTGGAGTGACACAATACGGCGTCTCAGGATCGGTTTGGCTGCGCAACGGCGAATGGATTGGTATCTGACCAGATGGGGAGTCCGGGCCAGTTTAGAGGATTACTTCAAGCCCCTTGCGGCGAATGACGTTGAGCAATGCCAGGACCGGGCCTTTGGGTTGCTTGGTTCCGCGCTCCAACTGCGAGACATAACCCCCAGTGAGATTGAGATAGCGGGCAAACACCGCTTGACTCAGATGTGCCCGCTCTCGCAGTGTTCGAATTTCTTCGCCGCTGATTGGTTCGGCTGTGCTCAGGGCTTGCGGCCCCAAGTGACGAATAGTGATTTTGTGATAGGTGACATCGTCCATGACGCCGATGCGGTGCATACCCTCGGCGGTTTCAAGAAGCGCATCGCTCAGTCGGCTAAGTTTTTTCGTAGTCATTGGGAACCTGCTGTAACTCATCTTCTGCAATGGCTAGCGCGATTCGCTCGGCGTTTGCGTTAAGCCAAGTTGCAGCGGTCTCTCGCGCCGTCTCTCACTCATCTCCTCCGATGTTTTGGACGGCGAGATTTTTGCGGTCTCAAAACTGGTGATGGAATCGGCATCATATGGTGCTATAAGTGATGCAGGAGAATCCCATGCGAACCACGATTGCTTTGGACGACAATCTCATTAAGGCTGCGCAGGAATATACCGGTTTGATGGAAAAAAGCGCTCTCATGCGCG
>DAHVKW010000165.1 GCA_027320695.1 Actinomycetota bacterium
GCGCAAGTACAACTTAGAATCGCGCCAACACTGCAAACCCCGGCATTTGGGGATAGCGGGAGTTAGGTAGGAGATCACCATAACAATTTAGGCAAGGTCATCATGAAGCGATTCTCACGTTGGGCTTTGAACCATCAAAGGGCTGTGCCAGGCAGTATAAGCAGATCTTTTGTTAAGAGTTCGGCTCTTATGACATAGATGTGGATCCCAAGTGGCACTGAATCGCGGAGTAATCCCAGTACAGACCTGAGTTTCAGAGTCGGAATAACCCCACAAGAAACGTGCACGGATTCGAATCCCTAAATTTGTAGTTGGAAACAACGAAAAAAAGGGAGAACAATCCCGTGCGCGTTACTTCCCTAGTCAAGCAGATTCTTGGCCTAAAAGGTGTCGTTGTAAGAGAAGGATTTCTCTCTCAGAGAGAGGTAGTGGTGAACCTCAAGCTCACCCGTTCCAAGCTTTTATGTCCGAAGTGCAACTATTCAACCAGATCCTGCGATGACGCCAGAACAGTCGACTCCCGCTGGAGACACTTGGACATGGGAATCCGCGAGACTTGGCTCTCATGCTCACTCCGAAGACTCAAATGTCCGAGCCACGGAGTGATTACCGAATCGGTATCATTTGCTAGGCCAGTAGCTGAGTCCCGCTTTACCCGCGACGTCGAACACCGGTGGCCTGGTGTACCGCCAAGGTGGACCGGGCCACAGTTGCCAAGTTCACCGCATTGCATGGAGAACAGCAGGCATGATCTTTGACCGGTGGTTGCCTAAGAGCTCGGCTCCAAACGTTTGGAGAACTTATTCTTAGCCGGGGTAGATGAGATCTCCTGCCGAAAGCATCACAACTATCTCGCCCTGGTCACCAACCATGACAGCGGAAAGATCGTCTACGGCTTTAAAGGCAAAAGCGCAGGTAGCTTAGACGGGTTCTTCAGTGATCTCGGCCCACAGCGATCACAGAAGATCGAAGCTGTCACAATGGACATGGGTCCTGCTTTTGCCAAAGCATTCAGAGAGCATGCTCCTTGTGCCCGGATCTGTCTGGATCCATTCCATGTCGTAAAGGTGGGAACAGAAGCCCTGGAACAGGTTAGAAAAGACCTCTGGCGCCAGATGAGGAAGCTCCCCTCCCCCGAATATGCCCGCAAGTTCGCAGGTGCACGATAGGCGTTGCTAAAGAATCCAGGAGATCTTGCCTAGCGCCAGACCGAGACGCGCAAGGGCATCAAGCGCACCGGTGAAGCGCTCTACCGGGCATATGTAATGAAAGAGTCCCTGCGGGCCATCTTCGCCGGAGATCTCGATACTGACGAAGTTAGCGAACTCATTGCTCGCTGGTGCTCCTGCGCATCTCGGTCACGGATGCATAGCATTGCCGGATTGTCTGTTAAAGACGATCCGTACCCACAATGAAGGGCTCGTGGCTTCGATTGATCTCGGTATTTCCAATGGATGGGCCGAGGGGTTGAACACCAAAGTCCACTCCATCATCGCCAGATGCTACGAGCTTCATTCCGCAGAGGCGACACTGGCACTGGTGATGCTTTCCTATGGACCAGTCAATCTGCAACTGCCATACGAGCGGGGGAATTCATCCACATGAGTGTCAATTGAGCCTCATTTAGTAGGGTCAACCCTTTCGGGGCAACTTCCTATTTGACTGTTGAGCTATCTCGGAATCGCTGGAGCATTGCTGGCGGTTTGCAGGATTTGACTGTGGTGAACTCTCTACCCCCTAACCTAAATTCGCAGAGCAGGCCCAACTTGAGTGCTTCGGTATGAACTCTGAGTTTCTTCCCGATTCTGTTCTCGCCTTTTAGCCTCGAAACACCGAAACTAACGTCTAAATTAGACGCTAAATAAAGAATTAGTGCCCTCTGACCTGGTAGAATGACTGTTGCTTAGACACATCAAACTGACCAAGTAAAGGGCACTAATTGTGAGTGTATCAGTTTCCAGCCTCCGGAGCATCAATGTGGCCTTTGATGATGCGCATTTGGTCGCTAATGCCGGTCTTCTCTTGGTTTCCACAATGTCTCAGAGTCTTGGGCTTGAGAAACTTATAGAGGAGAAAGTATCACTCACCGGTCGGGTTGGAGGTGCAAATCCAGGGAGAAAGCTTCTCACCCTAATCCATGCCATGACAGCCGGAGCAAACCACATCGACCATACTGACATGTTGAGATCGGGATCCACTGAAGAAGTGCTGGGACATGTAGTCATGGCTCCATCAACAATCGGCACTTTCCTGCGCTCCTTTACCTTTTGTCACATCCGCCAGCTCGACTCAGTAGTAGATACCGCCCTTTGCCGTGCATGGGCCATGGGGGCAGGACCCGGTGACGCTCAGCTGGTTA
>DAHVKW010000166.1 GCA_027320695.1 Actinomycetota bacterium
CAGGAGATTCTTTACCCACTGTTTTGGGCGGGCAGATATGATCAGCGCGCTGGCTAGATTACGTCGGGGCCTAGGGTTTGCCAGGCTATTTTCAGTTTCTATCATCTAAAGGTTGCTCTTCTAATCGTTTGGGCGGAATTATAGAGTTATAGCGTTGCAGACAAATACTTGCATCTACCTTAGCCATGATTACGACTATTGCTTGGATCCGCTGCAATCCTTGGATTCGCAAAATCGGTAGTGCTCTATTCCTTCAAGAACCCCAAGAGCATATCCCTCCTTAGCGAAGTAGATCTGGTGGTGACCTCTTAGGTGTTCTACTTCAGGGCTGTAGTTCCCGACTACGACTCCCAAGGTTCGTCCCTCGAGCATTTCTTCGTCATTTCCAGAATCGCCCGCGACAAGTATGTTCTCAAGAGGAATGCCCCATTTATAGGACAGATATCGAATGGCACGTCCTTTTGAAGCTCTCAGGGGTAGGACATCTAAAAACTTTGCATGAGAATATATGAGGTTTACCCTAAGGCCGCGCAAATTGAGCATCTTTGATATTTCGTCAATGGTCGGCGCCCCGGCCGACGACAAGTTATACGAGATTTTGAATTCCCTCTGGTTGGCGATGGGCTGGAGAGTCAGTCCGGATACCTCTTTGAGCGCCTGAGCGGTCTCATCCCGGCGCCAAGAATACTGAATATGTGTGGCCCATCCTAGATCGGGCAGTGTTTTTGGTCCGTAGTGAATCTCGCTGCCGACAGAGCTGATAATCACTTCAGGAAGGGGCACGTTGTGCTCCTGCAGGACTTTTTGCGCATCTTGAAGCGATCGGCCGGTTGCGACTGCGAAGATGGTCTCTTTCTGATGAGTATCAATCCATCCGAGAAGTTGTTTGAGTCCTTTTGCATCCCCGATGAGGACGTTATCAATATCTAATGCCAATATCCGGTTTGCGTGAATTAGCGGAGGTTTGTAAAGCAGTTCGATTCTTCGCCGAGTTGACTTGCGGCTTGCTCTAATAACCTGGCGGGCCTCCTTGAGGTACTTTTCAACGTGGGCATCCCAGGCATAGTGGTTCCTGACTCCTGCAACTCCATTGCGCGCCCACTGGCGCCACTTGGGGCCGGCTGTTATAACTGCAATCAGCGCGTTTGCAAGCGCATCGTGATCCAACGTATCAACGAGAAAACCATTTCGGCAGTGGCGAATTATGTCAAGAGGCCCGCCGTCATTAGGTGCAACCAAGGGCACACCGCTTGCCGCGGCCTCGAGAAGGGTCAGGCCAAAAGCCTCGGTAATAGCAGAATTGACAAATACGCCACGGCGCTTTTGGGCGAGCCGGAAGAGTTCGGGAACGTCATCCGGCTGATGGTGTTTCGGCATCGACACCTTGCCGTTTAGCTCGTATTTGTCAATGAGGATCAACATATTTGTGATGATCTGAGCCGCGCTTTCCTCAAGGCTGGAAATCTCATCGCGGTTTCCGGCAACGACCACGAGATTCGCGCGCTGCTGCAATTCGGGATGTTTTCCGTAAGCCTCGACGAGCCCTTCCAGATTCTTCCGACGGTCGGCGCGAGCTATTGTTAGAATCATCGGCTTATTAGGCTTGGTTAAGAAGCGGTCGACCTCTTTGTGAAGTGTTTCCGGCGGGTGCCAGTCGCGCTCCGGCGGATGGAATCTGGACAGATCCATTCCGGGAGGGATGACTCTGATCCTGTTAGGACGCGTTCTCTCATAGAGGCCGTACTGTTGGTCAGCTTCCTGGCGGGTGCTGGTAACAACCATATCGGCCTGGTCGAGAATCTGTTCTTCTATCTCGATTCGTCGGCTAATGCGAAATCGGCGCTCAATCTGGGCGGGGGTCATTCCTCCTTCAAGGAGATACTGTTTCTTGACTCGTCCCAGAGAATGACCAGTATGAATCAGCGGAATATTGAGCATGCTGGATAGCTGAAGGCCGACGTATCCGGCATCTGCGTAATGGGTGTGCAGAATGTCGGGGAGCCGGTCCTGAGCTTTGAAATGCTGCAAAGCACGATCGACGAATTCGTCAAGATACGGCCATAAGGCCTCTTTGCGAATATAGCGCCTTGGACCGCAGCGAAGCCTGACGATTCTAGACTTTAGGGACAGCCTCTCTTCGTCCATTGCGTATTCAGCGGATATCTCAGGACTTTCAACTTTTCGCGTTAGAAGGTCGACTCTCTCGACGTCTTTGTGTTTTGCCAAGGAATGTACCAAGTCCAGTACATAACCTACCTGTCCACCTGTATCTGGGTCGCGTCCCAGCTCAGGCTCTTTGCCCCTTATGAGTCCGTCGACGCTAACCATACAAAGGTAACGA
>DAHVKW010000167.1 GCA_027320695.1 Actinomycetota bacterium
GAGGTTAGAAGTTCTGGCCTGAGGGCATGCTTATGTATCGACTGCCAAATTTGCATGGGTCGAAATGATGGTTGTTCGGCTAAAAGTTTTTGCCAATCGGCAAGTTGGAGATCGTAAAGTGACATTTGTGAAACTAGTTTAATTGTTCATGACTGGACAAAGATTTAGCATTTCTGAATTCATACATCGAAATCCTAGTAATGCTGATCGCGCCGAGATTTTGAGGACCGACGCAGGGGTCCGCCACAGGGATATTACGGGAGGCGGCGCCAGGGCCGCTGTGTTTGGCGTGAGTGACGGCCTTGTGTCAAATGTAGCTTTGATACTTGGTGTTGCAGGCGCACACCCGACGGCTCCATTCGTTAGAGTTGCTGGACTAGCTGGGTTGATAGGCGGCGCCCTTTCCATGGCGCTGGGTGAATACGTTTCAATGATGGCTCAGCGCGAACTGTTTGAAAAAGAGATCGCGCTTGAGGCCCATGAAATAAAGACAAGACCGGACTTTGAGCGAAGGGAACTTGTTCAGCTCTACCGGCGCAAAGGAGTGCCGAAAGAGTTGGCCGAGGACTTTGCCGAGCACATCATGAAAGATCCGGAGCTGGCACTCGACACGCACGCCCGCGAGGAATTAGGGGTTGATCCCTCATCCATCGGTTCGCCAATTGAAGCTTCGCTGGCGTCGTTCTTTTCTTTTGCAGTTGGCGCGGTGCTGCCACTGATACCTTGGTTTTTCCTTACGGGCACCAACGGGATAATGTTCACGGTTTTGCTTGCGGCTCTGGGCACAGTTGCCGTAGGCGCGCTGCTGGCGGTATTTACCGGCAGGTCGCTTTTGAAGACAATATTCAGACAGGTTCTGCTGTCGGGGATTGCGGCCGGGATAACCTACTTGTTAGGTCACTTGGTTGGGTTTCAAGGGGCTTAGTCCCTTGGTGTTGCTGGCCCGAGGTCTGCGACATAAGCACGATCAATATGGTCAAGCGTGAATCCCAGCTTCTCGTATAGCAAGTTTGCCGAGGCGTTTGAGGATTCAACATAGAGCATGGCAGTTTCTATGCTTTTTTCAGCCAAGTAGTTCAGACCTGCAAGACACATCGCTGCGCCGAGGTGCTGGCCCCTAAGTTTCGGATCGACGGCTATGACGTAAATTTCCCCTAATGGAGGATCGATTTCCGAGTGTATCTTGGTCCAGCAGAATGCGGCCAACGCGCCATCGATTTCATGCAGGAGGAATCCATCCGGATCGAACCAGTCCTGTTCTTCGCGGTATTGCAGAGTCGCAAGGTCCCAGTCACCCTGTTCGGGATGCCAGGAAAAGGCGTCGTTGTTGAGGGCGAGCCATTTCTCTTCGTCTTGTCCAATGACGAAAGGCCTTGTTGCAATAGGTTTCAACTGAAGCTTCGGGTCGACGGGGAGCGGTCTGCGCAACTGGTAGAGGTCACGCCCGCGCCTGAGTCCAACGGAATTACAGAGCTGGTCGCTTTCGGCGGACGGTTTTGCCACCCAGGCATGAATGTGTCCTCCGCCCTGACGCTGAATCTCATCAAGGGCTGATCGGAGGAGCTGTATACCGACTTGCGGATCGGAGCGGTACTTAGGGTGTATGACATATTCGACAGCCCACGAATTGCAGGTGCCTTTCGATATCTGCGAATACCCAATGATTGCTTCAGAGTGATGAGGTTTGGCTACCAGCCCAAGGACTCCTTTGCGACCTCCCTGGACGAGGTCGATCCAGGCGTGGTCCTCCAAGGCCTTGTGCTTGTCCACTGCTTCGGCGGCTTTTACCAGTTCTACGATTGCTGATATATCTCGTTCACCTAATCGCCGGTGAATTTCTACATTCGGCATAGTAGAAAATCTAATCTCTTAGGAATATTTTGTTGTCTTTTCCCAATATTTCTTTCCCCAAGTGACGCATCCCTCCACTTCAAGCATTAGATTGGTAAATCCCAAGTGGAGCTTTGATCTGTAAGTGAGCAAATCACCCAAGTCAAGACCCTTGGGCAAAGCTAGATCCTGCAATGCGGACATAAGAAAGTTGGATGAGGTTCCAGAAACTGGAATACCGGTTCAACTAGTCGCAACAGGACTTGTTAGCTCCTTGAAAACGGAACAGAGACAGCAAAAAGCCAGTGCGAGGCTTGTCCAGCTCTTGAGTTGGACAGCCCCTTATAATTCAGTTATAAAAAGCACTAAGACAATGGCTATTGATGGACAACGTCAAGATGTGTTGTATTAGATGCCAGGCCCTAGCTAATAACTAGGTAGCTCAAAACTAAAGAGTCTTGCCACCCAAGCAATTGGAGGGCAGAACGATT
>DAHVKW010000168.1 GCA_027320695.1 Actinomycetota bacterium
TACGAGTAGTTGTCGCCGACGCCATGCCCCGGCCACCGCAGTTGCTGGTATCCCATCAACTCCATGGTGGGTCCAAGAAGCGTTGCCCTGTGCGGAGCTGCCACGGCATCCGGCTGAAGCTCTAGGACTATCTTTCGGGTAATCTCGGATACCTTTGCATAGTTGTACATGGCCTCTTTGAATGTTATGCCAGCGTACGTAGCATGCCAGAACATGGTGTAATAAATTATCGGAACTCGATCCGGTCGGCGAAGGGCGATCGCATCATCGATCCGCTGCTGCCGCTCCTTGAACTGCTGAACGTTCTGTGCCGCCGCTTCGTAAAGGCCCGTCTCGCTCATGTCATCCACCAATCTTTGTCATTGAAACCGAATGGACTGTTACCCGACCGAATAGCCGCCCTGACCATCCTCGCCAGTTGCCGGACATATCAAGCCGCTATCCATTTGCGGCACAGCGAAACTGCATCCATCGCGTTCAGACCGAAGGCGTCGGCATTGGTATAGGTGCGCACCGCTTCGTCGACCTGGCCCCCTCCAATCATGATTTTCATGGAGTCGCGAAGCCCAGCCTCGCCGAGCGCGTCGATAGTCTCTTTCATGGAATCAAAAGCCAAGGTTAAAAAGCCGCTGAGAGCCAAAACTGGCGGTTTGATTTCCCGCACTTTGTCGACGAAGTCCTCCACGGAAACGTCGATACCAAGATCGACAACCTCATATCCGTTGACTTCGAGCATGAACACGACGATGTTCTTGCCGATGTCGTGGAGATCGCCGTGCACAGTGCCGATGAGAACTGTCCCAATACTTTTACTGGATTCCTGCGAACTTCCAATCAGCAGGGGCTTCACAATAGCGCTGATCTGTTCCAGCAGGTCTCCTGCCAACATTAGTTCAGGAAGAAAATACTCTCCTTCCTCGAAGCGGCGCCCAACTATATCCATGGCTTCGCGGCAAGCGTCGAGCACCTGCTGGGGATCGCCGGAGTCAGCGACGAACCCGTGGACAAAATTAAGCGCTCTCTCCTCTTCCATGTCAGCAATTGCGTGAACTAGCTCCTCAAGCACGGCCAGCATGCCCCCCTCCTGAGTCAAACTCGACATCCCCCTGCCTAACAGGAAGATTTAAGATCAGGATAGTGACTGGACAGTATACTGTCAAGTTGACACAGAGCAAATGCATACAATCTGGAGTTTTTTCAGGTACCGATAGCTCATTCTTGC
This sequence comes from Actinomycetota bacterium, assembly GCA_027320695.1. Lineage (GTDB taxonomy): Bacteria > Actinomycetota > Acidimicrobiia > Acidimicrobiales > Acidimicrobiaceae > SCQM01. The sequence continues at coordinate 1,223 of DAHVKW010000168.1, forward strand.
GCAACGAGGATTGGCAACAGGCTCCGACACCACATATGTCTGCGCGCGCAGAACACTTGCGGCATCTGATCCAACAGATATCCGGCAGTACACTGTGGATTTGCTATAATAGCTACCAACAAGTGACAGGGGTTAAAACTGTGAACGCGGATCCCACCACGCAAGGCAGCGGAAACGTCGATGAGGTTGAGATACACGCTGGCAACGAGCTTGCGGTCTATGACATGCCCGGACACCTGGTGCGCAGGCTCAATCAGATTGCAGTGTCTATTTTCCTGGAGGGAACCCGGGAGTTCGGTATAACCCCAGTGCAGTTCTCGGCTCTAAGTGCCATTCGAAGCATCCCGGGAATCGACCAAAGGCGGCTCGCAAGAGTAATAGCCTTTGACCGCTCCACAATCGGCGACGTGGTGCAGCGACTCGAGAAACGAGGCCTTGTCCTCTCCGAGAAAGGAACTTTGGACCGTCGGACCAAGAGGCTTTTTGTTAGCGAGGAAGGCCTCAACACACTCTCAGAAATGCAGGACGCTGTTTGGAAAACCAATGACGATCTGCTCAAATCACTGTCTGAGGGAGAGCGCACCATCTTCATGTTTCTTCTAAAAAAGCTGGTCAGCCTCAACAATGAGATGAGCAGGGCGCCACTTGTCCCCGACAAGAAAGGGACACCGATATTGCTTCGCAAGCCCGGGACGGCAGATATGCAAAGCCACGCGAGAATTTCTGTCAAGCGGGCCTTACAGACGCCCATGCAGCCGTCCAACCGCGCCTTTCCCAAACTCCCGCCAGGCCAGGCGAGCGATTAGGCGGCTTCCGACGGACGAGCCCGAGTCATGCAATCACCCGCAGACAACCTGACAGCTCCGATCCAGGCCATGGAGCGTTTCCCAGCCTTGGATTCAGCTATTGCACGCTCCCGCCCAGACGCAAAGTTATCTCTCTGGCAGCGTCAAGCAGCGGCCCCAGAAGAGTGCTTGTCAGTCTTC
>DAHVKW010000169.1 GCA_027320695.1 Actinomycetota bacterium
AATATCGTGATACTGGAGGTCTATCGCAGCCAGTTTCGGGTCATCCCAAGCAAGACCGTTTCGCTCTTTATAGCCCAGCAAAAGCCTGTATTTTGCTACCCAGTCAAGGGTGTCGGCCAGAGACAAAGGATCGGTTTGCAAAGCGCCAATAATTTCGCCCCAGAGCTCCAGAACCGAGTCGCCGTCGCCTTCGGGACCAAGCGCCGCCAAACCGCGACTGTCACGATAATCACAGGCGCGTTCGAAAAGGGCTTGCTGAATCTGCAGGGCAGTCATTCGCTTGCCCGACTTAAGGCGCAGCTCCCTTTTCAGTGACAGATCGAACGAGACATTCCTAAGCGAGGAAACCGGATCGTAAAGAGAGAGATCCAGATCGTCAATGAATCCATCCTCAATCATCGCCAAGACAATGGCGGTACTCCCGATCTTGAGATAGCTCGATACCTCAGACATGTTCGCATCGCCGAGAATCACATGCAGCCTGCGATATTTGGAAGCATCTGCGTGCGGCTCGTCACGAGTGTTGACGATTGGACGCTTCAGCGTCGTTTCCAGCCCCACTTCCTCTTCAAAAAAGTCCGCGCGCTGCGATAGCTGGAATTGGACCTTTCCCCTAGCTACCTGGAGTGACTCTGATCCTACTTTCCCCGCGCCGACTATAACTTGACGAGATACTAAAAACGGCGTGATGTGCTTGACAAGCTTTCCAAAGGGTAGCGCCCGATCCAACAGATAATTCTCGTGGCAACCATAGGAGTTGCCCTTCCGGTCGGAGTTGTTCTTGTAGACCACAATTTCCTGCCCGACCGGCATTGAGCGCAGCGCGGCATTCATAGAAGCCCGCAGAACCTCCTCGCCAGCCCTGTCGTAAACGACAGCTTCCCTTGGAGATATGCACTCCGGAGAGGAGTATTCCGGATGCGCGTGGTCAACGTAATAACGGGCCCCATTGGTAAGAACGGTATTGACGAGATGGCTTTCGACCTCCGACGGCGGGAAGCTTTCCCTTGCGAAACCACGTGCATCGTTGCCTGGGGTTTCATCCACATAGTCCCAGCCGACGTTTCCATGGAGCTCGTTTATGTAGGCATTGATCAAGATGCTTGATGCCGTTATTGGATTGGCATCCCTGGCGCCATTGACGCTGATCCCATATTCGGTTTCAATACCGCAAACCTTCGCTACTGCCATATTTGCACCTTACCGCTATCCAGTGTTCCGGGAAGCAAATTCTCCGACACCACATTTAACAACAACATAAAATCCCGGCGAATTTCCAGAAAAACATTTGGAAGCTGATCATTTGCTTCAGCTAGGCTCAAAATACTATCACCGGAAGACTTTGGGCATATCGTCCCCCAATTTGAGAACTTCGAGCGTTTGAGTTGAAGTTTCCTAACGGCGGCATCAGCCGCGACGACTAAACCTCCGCTGGAGATCCCTCGGCCCAGTAATGGAAGAACCTCCGCAATCGATATGGGTCGAAAGGCCAGCCAATCCCGGCATTAGCACGACCAACGCGGCCGCTTCAAGTCGACTTGGCCAATACTGAACTATTAGAGATACTGTCCTGTGCCGACCTTCTCGATGGCCCTGCCGCCGGCTGAATCGACTCCGGAAGACACGAGGGTGCGGACGTAAACGATCCTCTCACCCTTCTTGCCCGATATCTTGGCCCAGTCATCGGGATTGGTGGTATTGGGCAGATCCTCGTGCTCCTTATATTCTTTGGCAATCGACTCGATCAAATCGGAGGTGCGAATCCCCGAAGCCTCGCCATTTATGACCCGCTTGATCGCGAGCTTTTTAGCACGCCGGACAATGTTTTCTATCATGGCACCAGAGGCGAAGTCCTTAAAGTACAGAATTTCCTTGTCGCCGTTCTGGTAAGTGACTTCAAGAAAGCGGTTAGCCTCGTCAGTTCGATACATCTCTTCTACCGTCTTTTCAATCATCATTGAAATTGCCTTGTCGGGATCGCCGCCCCCAATAGTCGCCACCTCCCCTGAATCGATCGGTACCTCCGTTGTCAGATAGCGCGAGAAGATTGCAAAAGCTGCGCCTTCGTTCGGGCGAGGTACGCAAGGTGCATGTTGAATGTCGGGCTACGGTGGGCGAGGTCGGCAATGCCGAGCATTCGCTGCGCAAGCTCGGCAAGGCCGGCGCGTCTCGTTGGCGCGGTA
>DAHVKW010000016.1 GCA_027320695.1 Actinomycetota bacterium
AAAGCCTCGGCAATCAAGTGTTTGGCATGACTACGCAGTAGTTCTGTAATGGAATCAGATACTGGTAACGAAGAAGGTTCGATTTCGACGTGTTTGGACGAGAAATCGGGGGTTAGCATTGTCATTAGGTTGGGATCTCCTTTTTGAGATTGATTCGCTAATGACATTTCAGCAGGAGGTCCCGCCCCATCAATCCATTCAGACCAGAATTCCCAGCCAATCCCTAAAGACTCCAAACACAACTTTCACGTATAGCTCCCAACCAGTGCGTGATAGTGGCTACCGTTGGGATTAACGTGGGATTCGCATATGTGCCTATTGAATTTGCAAATGGGTAACAGTTGACTCCACTACGGCGTCGCCGCTGCACACCCAATCGATCCCGATGTGACGTCGACTATCCGAGGTATCGTCGAGGGTCGATTGACCTCAGTTGACAGGTAGCCGGCGAGCTTGCCGCTAGCAGTCTTGACAAACCAGCTCCCGCCTTGGGCGATCGACGTTGTGAGCGCAGATCCGTAGAGCTGCTGGGCTTGGGCCAAAGTGTCGCCTATCTTCAAGCCCTTGGTCGTAATGACATTTAGTATCTGTTTGTTCTCGCCGTTTGCGGATCCGGTCGCATACCCAACTAATACCCCACGGTCGAAATATATGACGATACCTGGAAACTGAAGATAGGCATCAACAGTGCAGTTGTTCGATGGCTGAGGCGTCGCCGTAATCGGTGAACCAAGCACCTTCTCAAGATTTGAAATTGCAGTCGCTTCTGGCTGACCGAAAACGGCATTGCCAATGCCGTTGCCACGCACGACAACTGGGCCTGATATTACGGGAGATTGAACGATGTCCGGTTGGGTTGGGATCGTTGCTGTTGTCGTTGGGGGCGAAATAGCAGAGATTGTTGTCGGAGATGTTCGGATCGTTGAAGTTGTCGTGGGAGTCGTGGTGGATATTGCTGCGGCTGTAGAACCACAGGCGGCGAGAGACACCACTAAAGCGAAGAATGCTGTTATGTCGTGAACTTTCCACCACGCCACTCGATCACAACCCCCATCACTGTGACCCCTTCGAATACCTAGCGTAGCTCCGAAAGGAACTACGAGTTGGTCATTTCAGGATGCGGCAGGTGGTTTGACAATGGGTTGGTTGAGACTCCATATCCGACAGGCCCCCTAGAGTCACGTCAGTGGTCCTCTCTCACGAATTCTGAAGATCCAACCCGCCCCGGTCCGGGCGTGTGAAAGGCGGGTAAAACAGCTTGGTGAAACGGGTAAAAAAGGTGAAAACTATCCAAAAACCCTGTCCTACAAATCACCCAAACAACATCTAGAAAATTACTCAACCGACATAAACAAATCGTCTATAAGCACTTATATAAATTTCAAATTTTTACTCATGAAAAAGATCAAAAAAATCATATGGACACGGGCGCCGCACGGTGCGCTAGGAAGAGCAGCGGGTGGTGAAGGAGGTTCCGTTTACAGCCACTACCCCTCTATCACTCCTTCATCACCGCCTCACTCAAACAATTAACTAATTCCGTCTACATAACAACAAATTGAATTCGCTGCTCTCCTATTTATAGATCTCCCACTCTCATGTCCCCAAAATCACCCCCTTAGCCCAAAGGGACACTCATTTTACGCCAGGTATCGGATTGGGAAGCGCCGACTGGTGGACTGAGACCAAAATTGAGAGGCAGTAGTCGAGATTCAGTTCGAATGCGCCATAGCGGGTGGACAGATTCAGCAATTGAACCTCCAGGTCGGATTGAACCTGGGCTACCGAATTAATATCGTTGTCGCTCCTTTAGCCCCTATCGTCACAAACACTGGTACGTTGGTTCCTCCATTTGTCCCGTTCGTATCTGCGTAGATTTGGCCCGCCATATTTACTGCGACTCCGGACGGTCTAAATACACCTCCTATTCCGGATAGTGAGGTAGCCCTAAATTCCACGAGTTTGGTAAGGTGATTACCCGCAATTTTGTCCAAAGCAAACTGACCATAGTCAGCCACCAAGACTGAGCCAGTTGGCGATGTAGCAAGACCAGCAGGACTGACGTATAAATCCCAGCTTTTTATGACCTGACCTGCTGGACTCAATTCGATTAGAACTTTTGGAGAAAAGTTTGCAACAAATAGATTTCCGGATGGACCAATTGCCACGGCATCTGGGTTGAAAGCGATTCGGGTGCCATGCAGCTTCAGAACTCCTGGCCCCGACGCCATTACTGTGGCAATAGCCCCGTTCGGTGAGATTGTCTGTAATCCTGCACCATCTGCAACGTAAAGTTCGCCCTTCTTAGTTACTGCTACCGCAACCGGCTGGTCCACTCCGACGTCGACTGCCGACCGTCCCGCTGCCGAATTCTCCGGGTTTCCGTTGCCAGCAACTGTATTGATGGTACCGCTTGGTGAGATTGCCCGTACTCGATTGTTGCCAGTATCAGCAACGTAGATTGTGCCGTCCGAGGCAACAGCGATTCCCCCGGGGTCACTTAGTTCTGCTTTATTTGCCGGACCATTATCTCCGGAGTAGCCTTGTTTGCCGGTCCCAGCCAAGACGGATAATCCCCCTTTCCGTGTCCAAAGCAATATTTGGTTGGAACCGTCATTTGAGATCAGAACATTTCCTTTCCCCGTTAAAGCCAGAGCCTCCGGACGATTAAGGATGAGTTCTTGTGGCCTGACTTCCGAAGTCGTTTTAGGTGGCGATTTTGATAGCGGTCCTAAAGCTGACGTCTTCGCCGACCCGTTGGTTTCAAAGATCACTCCGACGACAATCGCCACAACAATGGCGCCAACTGTTACGTAACGCCATTTCCTAAACAAGAAATTGTGGCCAATCCTAACTTCGTTCGACGTCATTTGATCGAACCGCCCCGACTTCGCCACCTCGCATCTTGGTCTGATTTGTCATATGAGCTTTACAGGCACACCGATGTTCTACTGACTGACGTGAGCGTAATTTTAGTCCGCAGACTAGAATGGCGCGATTCGTTTTAATACGTTTCGGCCAGGTACTGGCTTATTCGAATGGAATTCACGACAGCACATTGGATCAGAACTGTTTCCATGATCAGCCCATAGCTCCATGTCTGGCCCATAGATAATGATTGTCCTCCACTAGATCTGATCAAGTAAATAATTGGCAGAGTGCAGTGGACCTCATCCTTTGGACAACCTGATGGCCACCGTTAGCAATGACCATGTAGATAGGTTCGGGTATCAGGGTACCCGAGTTTCGTCGTCTTGTACTTGGAAGTAGATATCATCGGGAGTCTTTCCCCGAGCCCGTCATGTGGCCGGTTGGTGTTGTAGCACTCGATGTATGTGGCAAGACCCTCTCTGAGATCGGTCCCGCTTCGAGCTGTTGAGGTAGACGTTTTCGCACTAAGGGTCCGCCCCAGCTGTTCGACGAAGACGTTGTTGATGGCCTTTCCAACCCCGTCCATTGAGAAATTCAATCTTGGAGATGCCTTTGACGCGGAGCGGCCCACGTTGATCGGGACACTTCAGCGACTGGGAAACCAATGCGAATCACATGACCGTCTGGAAATACGAAGGCTCCTCGACTTTTCGCAGGTTTGTGCAGTCATTGACGCTGGTAGCGGCATACTGTTATATTTCGGTCAGTCGAGAGTAAGTGCTAGTAGTTTCCCTGGAGGGACGACAGGCGTAAGGTGCGAAAGATTTTCGGGTTGGGCGACAGGAGTATAAAGACTCTAGCGGCAGCTGGCGGAGCATCACTCATTGTCGCTGGCTCAGCGATTGCTTGGACGCTGTCATCGAGTGCTTCTCCATCGATAGCGCCTGCAGTTGTCCCATCTTCTCACACAGTGCCAAAACTGAAATCAATACCACCGCATTGTCCGGCCGGACAGCTATATCAACCGGGGCAGCCTCTTTGCATAGATGGAGTCCACATAAAAGTAGCTCCTTCGGGAATGCCGAAGAACAAGGCCCTTATTTTCTATGGGGAAGAGGAACTTGCCACATATGGGATCAGCAAACAAATCAGGGAACCTTACGTAGCTCCCAATGCTCCAGGAATGATCAAGGAGCCGGACGGAAATTATGCGAGAGTGGGCACCAATCCTCCGAAAGCGAGCGAAATACAGGTCGCACCACCTGACAATAGAATTCCTCCCATCATTGAAACAAGCATGTGGGATGGGTGGTCAGGAAAAGTGGCAGTATCGGTCCAGGCAGGCACAGATATTGCAACAGGTGACGCAGCCGTGCTTGTGTCGACGCAAGTCGAAACTCAAGTGGTGACGCCCAATTCCGGTGTCTACAAGCCTGGGCCGTTCAATGGTGAGGTGTTCGTATCACCGAGAATAAAGGGGGATCTCAAAGTTATATCAGCGTCCGGCGATATTGTGGCATTGCAACTCAGAGGCACAACTACCAAATACCATTTCAATGCGAAGACAGATGCTTTCGTCAACTGAGCTTTTTTAGACCTTGGCACCGCCAGATATCTAGGAGTTGTTGGTCGGTATCTCTGGGCTCAGACGGTCGTCTTGCAACCGATCAATTCCTAATCAATGGCCGATTTGCTCTTCGAAGATCTGGCAAAAGACACTTCCGACTTCGCAATTCGTGCTTCTAGCTACTCTCTAGTTGGGTATCGTTTCCCAGTCTTGGCCGCCATCGGTCGTTTTGAGCAGGAACGGGTGTTGCGTGCAATCCGCCTTGAACGAGACACAGGAACTGATTGCACCCAATGCAAGTGCAACCCTGGAGCTAAGCAGCATTATCTTTCCAGGGTCATACCAAGGACTTGAAGGAATTATGCTCTTGAACTTCCTGCCGCCGTTTGTTGACTCGTAAAGCATGCCCGAATCAAATGGCGCCACCCAGACGTTAGCTCCATTGGCACCAAGTACCCAAGCTGCACCGGAGTATAAGGCCGGAGCTATCGAGGAATTCACTAGCTGATAGCTCTTGCCAGCGTCGGTACTTCGATACAAGGCAATGTCTGAAGATCCCGGAGAGAAAACGGTCCCAGATGTCTTTGGAAGATCAACGGGAAGATAGATAGTTCCACCCGAAGTTGCTACTGGTGCACCGATGGAACCAACGGGAATACCCGACGTATTGATCTTCGACTCAGTCCAGGTCCGTCCGCCGGTGGTACTGTAGTAAAGATGGCCGGTCCTTGCGGCCTGTGCTACGATTTTCCCATTCCCGAGAAGCAGCACCGTTCCACCTGAGAAATCTAGTGCCGAAGTTGGAAGAGTCCGTTCAACAAACGACGTGCCGTTGTAGATAAACAGGATCGAACTCACTCCTACCTGCGCCCCACCCCGGTCCAGACGAACACCTATGTTGCCACCTCCAGTAAGAATCTGAGCGCGCGGTGCACCAGCACGTGCCTCTATTTGCGACCAGGTGGGCGAAAGAGTGAAGTTCGACCAGGTTGAGTTCGGACTTGCCCGATGGTAAATCACTGCTCCCGTACCACTGCGACTTTCAAGCTTCGCGAGCCAGACACCGCTTGATGTCGCAACAACATCACTTACTTCGTTAAATAGTGCACCTTGCGGAAGCGGAGTGCTGGTCCAGCTCAAGCCACCATTCGTCGAGATCCTAACCGCAGACTGAGTCAACCGCCATACTGTTGAGCCATCAAATCCCTGTCGGACGACGCCGGTCAACGAGCTGGCATTGGCTGCCCTAGTCGACTCGCCAGACGACGTAGTCGGAGCCTCTGTCGCGGTGGAAGTAGTGGAACTTGCACTCGCCTGGCTTGCAGGTTGCGCCGACCCACAGCTCGCAAGACAGAGAGCTCCCGATAGGGCAAATATCGCCTTTCGGCTGAAGCGATGAGAAGCGGCAAGGTATTCCAGAAGAGTATCTAGTTTCATTGTGATGGTCTCAGTTTTCCAGCAAAGGCAAGCGCAACCGTATCCTGTAATCTAACGTGGCTCGCAATATCCGGCCCGCCCTGTCGAAAAGAACGGGCCACCGTCAATAAGGACGCAATCTAGTTAGATTACGTTCCCATCCGTTGAGCAAAAGAAGGGCGGCTGTAGCGAACAAAGCCACCCGTTTGTTCCCATCTACGAAGGGGTGGTTTCGACAAATTCCAAATAAGAGTTGCGCAGCCACCGTATAAATATCGACGAACTCTCCGCCATAAAGAAAGTGCTCGATTTGCCGATGAACGGCCGAGTCGAGCAAGTCGAAAGATCCCAGCTTGTCTGGCCCGATTTCACGATCGGCGATTTCGATAACTTCTCCTACCGTGAGAAATCGCATCCACATATGCCTTTAGAGATCGGCGAGCTTGTCCAAGACCACACGATGCCGGTCACTAACCTTGACTAGAATTCTTTCAAATTCCTCACGCTTGCCGGAACCCGCGAGAAACTCTCGAATTGCCCGTACTACAAGATCATTCATCGACTGACCAGTGATACTTGCCATGATCTTCAAACCTTCGTGCTCCTCGACGGGCAATCTGAGAACAAACTTCTGCACCTCCTTGTTGTCGGCCATAGTTATTCCTCCTTTGGTTTAGCTTAATATCAATACTATTAGTAATCTCATTGATACACGAGGCTTATTCTCTTGGCGGTATGCCAATTCAGATGACCCTCCCCGCTAAAACCAGCCCCTCTTTCGGGAATGAACCTCGAGTCAGACCCCGCCAGAACCGGAAGTGCCGGCTTTATGGAGCAAATGATTTTGGAATTCGCCAAGACTGGCCTCTCGATAGTCTTTTTATCGAGCACTCTTTATCGAGCCCGAGAGGGGATTCGAACCCCTGACCTTCTCATTACGAGATAGCCGCAGGGTAGCTCAAACCAATCATCTGACTTCGCAATAGCAGGTCAGATGGGTTGTCAAACAAATACAGCTTCATCGAAACGATAAGTCGGAGCAAAATTTATGTACTGATTTATGTACTAAGTTACGTACAGTAAGTACCACAAAACGCCGACTTACTCGATCCTAAGGTGGCGCTTGATATTGCCCAGGTCGCCCTTTACGTCACGGATCTCGGACTCGACCTGATCGAACTTGGCGGTGAACTTGGCATCGAGGCCGTCGATTTTATTCAATGCTCCTTTTTATGGATCTATGGGCGGTAAGCCTCTGGCTAAGCCAATTGTGGGCATGGATGCATTGGCTAATGGTCAGGGGTACAGATTCGTAGCGGCTGATGGTGGAGTCTTTGACTTTGGGGCAGCGACGTTCCTTGGGTCAATGGGCGGGAAGTCTTTGAGTGCCCCCATCGTCGGGATGGCGGCCAGTGGGAGTGGATATTGGTTGGTTGGGCAGAGTGGGGGTGTGTTTGGGTACTAACCCGACAGTTAGGCGTGCCGTAGAGGGCGATCTGGAACAGCTGCTGGAACTCTATCGGCATCTACATAGAGATGAGCCCCTGCTAGCGATGGATCATCGTGTTCGACAGCTCTGGAGCGAGATGCTGGCGGATGACAAAATGCACATCCTGGTTATCGGTGGAAATGACCATCTTCTCGCACCTTGTACTCTCGTCCTCGTGCAAAATCTCACCCGAGGTGCGCGGCCTTACGGACTCCTTGAAAATGTCGTCACGCACGCCGAACATCGGCACAGAGGGCACGGCAAGCGCGTAGTTGAAGAGGCGCTGGCCATTGCTTGGCAAAATATGTGTTACAAAACGATGCTGCTCACTGGAAACCCAGCTGCAGTCGAATTCTACGAAAAATGTGGATTTGTGAGGGGCGTGAAAACCGGACTTGTCGCCTATCCAACCGACTGAATGGGAGCGGGTATTGGCTGGTGGCAAGGTGGGGCTGTGTTTAGCTATTAGGGGACCAGTTCCTAGGCCCTGGTCGGAGAATTGCAATAGAGCGTCACTGCCTGACGACGTGATGATTCGATTGATGGGTAACTCAGATCTCAAATTCAAATGGCCAACAATTCCGCTATCATTCGGTTCTTGGCGGTTCATCCGAGTGGACAATCTTAGAGACGGTGTCTTTTGAGATACCCAGCCGTTTAGCTTTCGATCGGATCAATTCGCATTCGGCCCAATGTGCGTGTCTAATGGTGCCCCATTCTTACACATTGATCATCCTCCATCTTGCTATAATGGCCGCTAGAGCAGGATCAAGTGTCGCCAAAGGAAGGGAAGAGTTGCGAGCTTTTTCGCTGGGCCGCCTCTCTCTCCTGGTACTTTTTGCCACGGCGCTCTCCGCATGCAGTCAGACGGCAGTAGGTGCCAAGACAAAGTCAACCGGTACCATAAATGCCGCCGCGCCGACGGTACATGTTTCGCTGGCTCCCGGTGCGCGCACTCTGTCCGGACAATTTTTTGGCTACAATCTCGACTCGGGTACGGCTATGGCCTGGCAAACCGACCCCGCTTTAGTCCAACAGACTGCAGATATGGCCCCCGGAACATTACGCTACCCAGGAGGTGCCCTCTCGAATTACTGGAACTGGACCACTGGTTGGTACGGTACCCGCCCATCTGGGAAAAACGGGAAGTATATCGACCCTGGCTCGTATCAATTTTCTCTCCAAGACCTGAAACAACTGGTGGTGGCTTCGGGGGCCACCCCCATCTTTGATGTGAACATCATGACTGCCACTCTCAACAGCCAGGTGGCTATGCTCCGGGCCGCTCAGCATCTTGGGCTTACAGTACGTCTAATTGAATTGGGCAACGAATTTTACCTTTCAAAGCCCGATTATCTCCATGCTTTTCCCACTCCGCTTACTTACGCTCAGCGTGTAGCCGCCTGGATACCCGTGCTCCATAAAGATTTTCCCGAGGCCCAAATAGCGGCGGTGGGGTACGCCCAAATCCTCAAGTCGACCTTGCGCGAGTCCACCTGGAACGCCACCGTGCTGCAGACCGCGCCGGGGCTGCAAACGCTAACGATGCACGTCTACCTTCATCCGCGCAACGCACTGGGAGTGGCCGGCTCACAGCAAACCGACCAGGTGTTGGCCCTGCCATTTTCGCAATGGGACCTGCTCGAACAACACTCCCTTCAAACCCTGCCACCGAACACTAATATTTGGATCACCGAGTTCAACATGATGAACAACGTGACAGGGCTTAATGGTAAGCTCACTTTTCCTCCACCGCAGGGAACATGGACCCAGGGGCTGTTCGCAGGGACCATGGACCTGTTGTTTTTGCACGACCCGCGCATCGCAGTGGTGGACTACCATGCGCTAGTGGGAAACTACGGCGGATACGGGGCCGTCAACCCGGAAACCGGGCAGCTATCGCCATCCGGAGCTGTGCAGCAGCTGATCCACCGCGCAGCAGCCAGCATGACCTTTTCCGAACCATTGGCGTTTGCCGGGGGTCCGATGCTGCTCGGCAAGTATCCGGGCCTAGTGGGGTGTATCTTTCGGAACGCAGCGGGAACAATCGACGCGGTGGTGATCAACCTTTCGAATCAGGCCGTTTCGCTACAACTGCCTCAGCTCCTCTCTAAAGGAATGGTGCAAGATGAGATTCAGGGCGCGCCTTCGGCGAACAAGGAGGTTGAGCTCAGGACTAGACAGGCTCACGCGAGCAACATCGTGGCGCTTCAGCCGTATGCAGTTACTTATCTCCACCCCAGCTTAAGTACCAATGCGAACTAACACGCGTTGACATCGACTCTGAACATTCTGCTTTATCGCGACAATCACATAGGTTGAAGCGGAAGATCTTTGAAAATCTCAGTCTCAAAAGCGAGAGGCTCCTCACAATCCGAACCCTTGAAGCACGACGATAAGGCATGTTTAGGCGCAAGGCATATCACATGAACCACGACAAGACCCAGTTATCTCACAATACTCTTCCGAACCGATGAGACGCACTGGCATCACCGACGGTTACATCGTTGCCAACAAGCCTCAGGCAGTGTCGATTGGGTCAGACTAGGGATCACAAATGGGGGAAGGGTTCTGTTCCAACTGCGGTAAACGAGTAGCGACAACTGATACCTTCTGTGGCAGTTGCGGCAGCAAGTTGGTTTCGCCGAAGCTGACCTCTGCTTCGGGGACGCCCCGACCGCGAAGCCTTCCCAGAGCGAGAGTACTCATAGGTTCTTTTGTCACCTTTCTCATAGTCGGCGGCGGACTTGCCGGATTTGTCGTTCCCGAGATGTTGAAACCTCCACCTGGCACTTCCGGGGTGCTGACGCGTGGCGAGCGACTTTCACTGCGAGCGCTTCGGATCAGCCATACTGACAGATCGGATTTCTTGGTCATACCGTCCGACGGCGCTCCCACGGGAAGGCGTGTAGGTCATGTTCTGCACCAAATGCGGTACTGCGCTCACAGAGGGAACCAACCACTGTACGGCCTGCGGAACCAAGGTAGAACGACCGCTGAAGAAACGGGCGGTTAGTGAACGCCGCAAGCCCGTCCAGGCCACCTGTTTTCTGTGCAAGCACAGTTTCGCAGTTGCTGGCGAGACAACGCTAGCCACGTGTCCTACATGCGGGGCAGCAGGCCGGTGGCTTCGCTGCAAGGGCTGCCACAAGACGGTTGGCATCTTGGAGTGACACGGGTGATTGAACTTTCACCTGTCCACTCTGTGGCTCCCGACAAACCCCATCCGCATCAGGTCTGGCTCTGGCCAGATTCAACCATTTCGCAGGATCGGTTTGGTTCATCTTGATCGTGGGAGCAGCCGGTCTAGGCTTGCTCCTCTTCCACCAGCCACTCACAAAGTGGTTGTCCTCACTGAGCAACCCGACAGCCACCTCGAACCTTAGCTCCAACAGCAAGTCGGGTAGCGCGTCCAATAGTCTGGCAGGTTCGTACTGCCTCATTCAGCCCGATGGGAGAAACGGGGAATGGACCATGGATCACCGGGTCAATACCGAATCTGCGGCCCGTGCTATTCCCATTTCAATATGGGCCCCTCCAATGGTCCAGGATGCGGGATGTGGGTAAACGGTAGGGGTCCGTACGCCGCTGCCCTCAATGTTTGGAACGTTACCAGCTGGGGGGAGGCCTCCAACAATGCTGGGCGGAGCATGATAATCGCGTTCTTACAAGATGGAACCAGTCTCAAGTATAATTGTTCGGGGATTACTGAAAATGCCCCACTAACCACACTTGTCAGTCAGGACTACAGCTGATGAGAGTTCAATTCTGTTCTCGATGCGGACAACCCAGCGAGGTTGGACAGAAGCTCATGGAGCCACACAAGCGATGGACCCCTGGCCCATCACGAGTTGATTTCGAACCTCATGAGCAGCTATCTGCACGCAGCAGGCGCACGACTCAGCGGCGCCAGGGCGATGAGGCTCGGTTGTCTGAACCCTAGGACATGATGCGAAGCTATTATGTGCCATCTTGATTTTCCCGGTTAATCGTTCTGGTGGGAAGTGGCTAAACGGTTACAAGAATACCGGTCTCGGCATTCTGTCGGCTTTGGGCGGGAAGGGAACGGTCACCGATTGTCCTTCCGGGGCTTGCGCGGATGGATGGATTTGCCGCAGGCGAGCATATCGACGTACTCGGCAAGCTTGCGATCCCGTGTCGTCGGGCGCTTGACGGCGTTGAGTCGGTAGACGATGGCGTAGCGATTGGCTGCGTCCAACTGGTCGAACGTCGTGGCTGCGGCGGGATTGGCCGCCAGCGCCTGAACTAGGTCGGGCGGGACCTGTGCGTCGGCCTGCCCGCGGTAGGCCGCTTGCCACTGACCTTGTGCCTTGGCCGCATCGACGGCCGCGATCCCGGCCGGCCGCATCCTCCCAGCCTCGGTGAGACGGCTGACGTGCTCGACGTTTCGGACGGACCAGACGCTGTTCGGCCGGCGAGGTGTGAAGCGCTGACGATAGCTGTCATTGTCACGTCGAGCAATCTGCCCATCGATCCAGCCGAAGCACAGCGCCTCATCAAGCGCTTGCGCGTAGGTCAAGGTCGTCGTCAGACCGCCCTTCTTGTGCAGCACCAGCCACACGCCCGGATGGTCGGCATGATGACTGTCCAACCAGGCGCGCCACGCCTCGGCATCCTGGACAAGCAGCTCCACGAGATCGGACACGGCGCAACTCTACGGTGTGGTCGCGGGAAGGGGATTCAGGTAGAAGGGTCGACCGTCGGAATCGAGCAACACCCTCCAGCTCCACGCTCCGTGCTGACAGTCAGGTTGGCTAGCTCCGATCGCACACAGCCTCTCTGCTGCCTTGTCGAGGTCGTCAACCTGCAGATCGCGGTGGAAGCGTTTGACGTCGGCCCCGTCAGGCCACTGCGCAGGCCGGAATCCCTCGATCTTTCCGAAGCCGATCTTGATACCATTGCCTTCGACCATCCCATAGCTGTCGTCGCTGTGGGTGACCTCCCAACCGAGCGCGGCCGCGTAGAACCGCGCCGTCATAGCTGGGTCAGCGCTGCCGATGCTCAGCATCGACAGATCCGCTGTCGACTCGCGATGCTCATTCGCAAACTGTGTGAGACTCATGCATATAAACTAGGACGGTGTCTCGAACACGGTCAAGCCGCCATAACGCAGACAATGTCGTGGGCCCGCCGGAAGAATTTCACATTGCAGATGCGAGTATTTTTGAGCACACTTGCGGAAAGCAGCTAGCAACGAGCTGAGCGGGCAAATGCTTGATTTCGTCCTAAATGCGATTCCACGACCTTAGATTTGCTTCGCAATAACAAATGCACGGAGACGTTCAGACTCGCCATTTCACCACCAAGAAATCATCCAACTGAGATTTCGCATTAGTCAGCCAGTTTGGATGTGCCACGACGCTTTGCCTAGGAGCGCTCACATTGGCAGAATTGATAGGGTGGCTGGGGTGCAACATAGGGTCTTTCCTCCCCTACTAGCAGGATTGCTATTGGCGTCGTGCTCGATCAACCCGTTCGCTGATACTCCGTCTGCTCCCCTACCCTTGCTTTGTCGCTCGATTCCAAGTCTGAGCAAATTGACAGTGGTCCGGAAGAATGGCCTACCCCAAAACCATATGACATTTGCGTTTCCGGCTGATGTCACCATCTCGAACCAGATCCACGTGCAAAATGTTGCCCAAGCCCTATGTGCACTTCCAATGGATCGGTCGCATGCATCGATAAGCTGCCCGGCCGACTTCGGCATAGTGTATGAACTCACTTTTTTCAACAAAGAAGAGACTTTCCCTGTAGTCAGCTTTGATCCAAGCGGTTGTCAGTTTGTCCATGGCCTTGTGAAGGCTCAGTGGATTATGCAATCTCCTGGATTCTGGCGCACACTAGGCACCGCAATGGGGATAAATGGGGCTAATAATTCCACGTTCAGGGGTAAAGGCCCCAACGTGGGTTGATGAAAGATGAAGCTCTGCTGGGGAGAGTGGTTAATAAGAAGGAGAGAGAGGTAAGTTCAAGCGGTCTGTTGCAGCCGGGCGGGATAATTAGGGTAAGAAATCATGCAGTAAGAGGTGCTGGATATCGCGGAAGTGAAGCTGGGAGGACCTCCATCTCAGCCAAAATGGCCGTCCAGTCATCTGCGTGACCGGCTCCACCAGCAGTTCCCGCATGGCTTGGCCGACTATCTGCGAGTCATCCACGACGAGGTCCACGTCATCGGGCGCCGAGTCGATGCCGCGCATGACCAGAGCGGCACTGCCATACAACCACCAGTCGATCCCAATATTGCTCATTCTGTCCAAGAAAGTCTCTAGCGCCGACTCCCAATCAACGGCACGTAGCCGTGCGCCCTGCAGGATCCTCAGCTCGATGTGGTCGCTCAACCGTCGGAAGATCTCCTCGATGCCGTCATCGTCGGACAGACGGCTGACGAACCCGCACAGCCACACCTGCCGCTACCCCATCTTCATTAGCCGATCAGCGCAAAGCACCTTGTCGGTCTCCACCACGAATTCCACCAAACCATCACTCTATTGACGCGAAAAAACCGTTTGAACATAGGCCCAAAAAGTAATGGCGCCCACTCTGGACGTATACTTTCCGGGACACGCTACCGTTTGGAACACGACCTGGACGAGCACTTATCTGCCTGGAAGTCAAGAGGTGGTGGGTACGAGTCCCATCACCTCCACCGCATACGAGCAGTTCACAAGCCATCTAGTAGAAATTCAGATACTAGCTTTCTGAAATTTCCGTCTTGAATTATGTCTTGAACTCCTTTACGATCATTTGAGCTTTCCGGCAATCAGCAACTTCTCGTGAGGGGCGTGATAACGAAAATAGTTCATACCATGATCTGAATTGACTAACTCGTGCACCAAGTCCTTCACTGAGCGTCGGGAGGCCTTGTACTCGTCGTAACTCTGAGGGACATGCTCTCCATGGTCGAGATCGAGCTCAGTATCCCCTACTCCTGCAAATACGCGCACAATCAGTTCGTCGTCAGAGCACTTGCCACCGTACTGCCTCCGCACCTCCTCGAGAGTAGCGCCTCCTCGACCTGCTGAGTGTCTAGCACGGACTTCGTCTGCTCGGCTCCGGCCTAAGATGACATCTCGTATGTTCTGGTCCATCACATCCGTTGCTTCGCGCCCTCGGTAGCCCATCGCGTATTCGATGACCTCATCGCTGACAATTCCATAGCGTTGGCCCGTCACGACATTAATCGCGGCTTGCGTGCCAACGATCTGAGAAAGCGGCGTCACCATGATGGGATATCCGAGTTCCTCTCTCACCCTGGCAGTCTCTTCTAGAACTTCATTAATTCGATCTCCCATACCCAGCTTCTCCAACTGGAACACCATGTTTGATATCATTCCACCTGGCACCTGGTGCCGATAGAGGCCCTGGTCAAATTCGTTGGGTATGCCTTGAGGCAATCCTTCATCTTTTGCAGCCGAATAGAAATGATCTCTCACCCTTTCCAGCGGAGCCAGGTCCAGGTCCACGTTGAAACCTTTGCTTCTCAGATTCTCGACCACGTTGAATACTGACGGCTGTGAAGAACCGTTTGCCAGTGGTGGGATAGCCGTGTGTATGGTCTTGATTCCACTCTCCGCAGCGATCATGACCGTAAATGGGGCAAGTCCGTTGTTGCAGTGTGCGTGAAATTCGACATCCACATCTCCAGCTTCCCTAAGGACTACCGGGATAAGCTCGCGCGCCGCGTCAGGCGTGAGGAGGCCACCTACATCCTTGAAACAGATCGCCATCGGTCTCAGCTTCAGTGCCTGACGAGTTCTAGCTGCATAGTAGTCAGCGGTGTGTCTCGGAGATACGGAGTAGATCAAATTGATCACTCCTCCAAAATCTTTGCGCCTCAGCAGGTCGAACTCCTCCACACTGTTGTCGAAATCATTCCAAGGATCTGAAGTGCGCGTCGTTGAAATTCCAACCTCTCTGAGCTTGTCAAGGAACAACTCTTGGATACAAAGCGGTACGTTAGCAAAATATGGTCCGATGCTCCCGTGGAGTCTGAGAGGTGTTCTCTTTGCCAGGGCAGCGCCTTTACGGATCCAAACCCAGGGATCTTCTTTGAGATCTCGTACGGCGCGTGCGAACTGAGCAGAAGGCACGACAAACTCAATGGCCTCAAATCCTGCTGAATCAAGATCAGCCATGGCAGGAAGCATCATCCCAGCACGCATTCTCAGCGCCCACAGACTCTGCGAGCCATCACGCAAAGTTGTATCTACCAATCTTATTGTCTTGGAAATCGAGGTTCCCCTTTCATGAATTGAGCGAAAGAAACACGACTGCATTTGGATAGAACTCTGCGTTTAGTGGCGCCTGGATGCGGCTTTGGACTTCCCAGAGCCAACTGACTCCAAGATTGCCGTGAGCATCCTTCGGAGTCAGGAGGTCGACAGCGATTCAACGGAGTATTTTCAGATCAGCATCGCAGGTACTAACATCAGTTTTACCTGGTTACACAACCAACGATAATTGCCAGTAGACCCAATCAACCTACAAGATGAACGGCAGCAGCATTTTCGTCGAGCCTTTGTACTTGGGGTAACTTTCAGGAAACTGGCCAGTCATATAGCGCTCTTCGACAGTTGCACTGTAGATGAAGTAGACCGCGGCCAGGGCTACGACAGGTATCCATAACCAGTTCAACGCCACTGCCGTTCCAATGCCCGCAACCAGAATTCCGGAGTAAATCGGATGACGAACAAGATGGTAAGGGCCACTTGTCACGAGTTCAGGATGATACTTCTGCGTCATAGGGGTACCCCAGTTACTCCCTATGTGGATCCGGGCCCAAATTGCGAACCCAAGCCCAAGAGCAAAGAGGAAAAGTCCCAAACCGGCACGCCAGGGATCAGTGTTGACACCGTGACTGCCCCCTCTAAAAAAATGAGTTCGCACCAAGAGTATCGCGACAACGACAATCACCGCCCTGATGCCCAGACCGCGAGACCACGGAACATGACCCCGCCTCATAGAAAAGGCTGCCATTAGCCAGAGAAGCCAAAACGCCGCCCACCCGACAGCAAACACAAGCTCTACCTCACGCATCCGACTCAGAATACCACAGTGGACCGTAGGAGATGTGATGTTGCACAAGCATGAATCTCAAGTGCGAGAGCACCAACACCAGCACCGGAAAGCTGACCATCTTAGAGACCATGTCTCTCGAGATTCCTAACCGTTTAGCGATCGATCGGTTCGGCTCGCCTTCGGCCCAATGTACGTGTCTGATGGTGCCCCATTATTGCAAATTGATCTTCCTCCACCTTGGAGGGTGGCCCTATTTTCAAGAGCGTTTTGGCCTATTTTTCAAGGCGCGTCGACTGAAAGATATAAGGGAGTGTTCACAAGGTGGGAGTGGTCCCATACCAAGCTGGTCCATTTGTTGGAAGATAAAATCTCGGAGATCTAAAGCTTCTGCTAGTTCCAATCTCACACAAGAAGCGTCTTGACTCCGCAAGCATAGTCGAGCACTTCGACAAGATGGAATAAGAGCCATGCTAGGAAATTTCTGATCCCAGCCTCCGCTATCAGACTGACCAGAGTCTAGGAGTTGAGACTTGCGACCCATTGATTGAAGAGCACGGCTCTCTCAATACGGAATTCGTCAAGGACGGAGAACTTGAATTTGTCGTCACAGTTGCCTAAATCGATACGTACATTGCTCGATTTGCCCAACCATCTGCACGCAAACTCATGATCGTGCTATCCGAGCTTGGAGCGCTTCCACTGAAACCCACCGTCGCTTGTGGCCCAGATACTGTTCGGGCCGCTGATCCACCGGCCGACCCTCGCAGTCTCAAATCCCAACCATGCCGGAATTGCTGCAGGTGCAATCAGGGTCTGAGAGTCACTTGCCGCGACAGACCAGTTCTTCCCACCATCAGTGGACATGAGCAGGGTCGCCGTAAAGGGCCCTTTGCCAAATGCTGAGCCGGTCGCTACCGCAAGAGTCGTAGGTGTAGCAGCAGAAAGAATAGACAATCCCTGAGACCCTGGGAGTGTTCCTGCCACGTTCCAGTGCAGTCCCCCATCTGTTGAACTCACGAGGAAGGTGGCGAAGCCGGTATGTGGACTACACAACCCTGCGAAATAACCTCCTGGCGCAGCGGTAAGACGGATTAAGTCCTCCTCCTGATTCGCGCCTCCAGGTCCTTTGCCAGAACATGGATCAGTCATTTTGCTCCAGGTCGCACCACCGTCACCCGATCGGTAGACGATTGCTTGTGCCGAAACCGGCCCTGCCGGGCTTCCGTACATGGCTACCAATAGATTGGAACCGGAACTTGCGATCTGTGCAGAGCCGCTTCGATCAGGATATTGAAGGGCTCCGATGAGAGTCTTCCATGTGCTAGAGCCTGCCGATGACCGCTGAAGTGTAGGCTGACAAGGTCCTGGACAGCCGGTGTTGGTATAAGCAACGCGATACACTTCACCGCCGACCACATGGAGAGTCTCTGTAGCCAGACCGTGCTGGAGGATCCATGTCTTTCCGCCATTGGTCGTCATTTCAAGGGAGGGATCAAACAAGTAACCCACGCTCGGGCTTGCAAAGCGGACTTTGGCTACACATGCGGTCTTAGAGCAGTCAACATGGCCATTCTGGGAACTGGCTGGTGGATCTGGCAGCATTTGCCAATTTGTTCCCCCATCCAAAGTGTGCGCGATACGAAAGCAAGTTCCGATGTTACATTCCACAAGTGCCCATCCTTGATTTGCGCTTACCCAACTCAAATCCACGAGGGACGCTCCCGCGAGAATGGACGGCAGCGAAGTCGAGGTAACCGTGGGTGAAGTGACCTGAGTTGTAGAAGGAGCAGGGAAATCCGAGGTTGTAGTAGTCGGCTTTGCAGCCTGGGTAGCTCCACAGCCTGAGACTGCCAGGCAAACCAGGAACACGGAAAGCAGCGCAAGATGGCTAGGTCTTCTCATCAGATCGTTGATCTTTCCACTCAATAAGCCAACTCCCTATCAGCAGCCTTTCAGCAAGAGTTCCTGACTTTGAAACTCCACGCAACAGGTGGCCATAATAACCCCATTTCTTCCACTAGAAAGTCCGAGCAAAATTCCAGACGCCCTATTCCGTTCTTCACCACCGTCGGTGAAAATCAACTGATTCGAGATTGTCTTTGCACTTGGTCGTTAATGAGAGCTGCTCCGGTCACGGCATCGTCCACAGTGACGAGGAACGTCTTGTTGTCCTTGAGATGGAGCCTAAGGGTCGGTCCTCTTCGCACCATTACCGCTGCCGTGCCAAACATGCTCAGGCTTCCTCGATATCCCCAACTTAGCGGCGCCAGATCCAGTGGCTCGGCACGAGCGATTCGCTTTAGGGGTATCCTGGTGACTGGCCAGGCAAATGGACCATATCGCACCATGACTCCTACCGCGCTTGCAGCAACTCTGACCGAGCTGAGTTCGAGAAATCCTAGTGACACTGCGACAATGGACACTGCCAATACGTGCCCTCCAAGAAGCCACAGCACGCCCGCTCCCACTAACCCGACCAAGGACGAAGGAGCCGCCCATGTGCATCTCGCACCGCTGAGCCAAAGGGCCTCCTCGCTGTCTGTTAAGCCGAGTCGAGGAAAGTCGCTCAAGGCAGCACCGCTGGAAGAGACTGACGTGATATTCCGCCGCACAAGACCAACTCCGACGGCAGCCAGCGCCAATGGTCCGGCAATAAGTGGTATGAACCCCAATGGGTCTTGGTGGGCGGTCTGCCAGCTGTTAACGTCCAGGTTGGAAAGCGTCATGCTTAGAGAGATTGCCGTCCCAGCCCCCGACAACATAAGGCCCGTTGCAAGCAACCCAGCCATTGAGCGAACCGGTGAGCGGACTGGCTCTGCCGTGCTAGGGTTTCGACTCAACTTGAGCATCAGTGTCATCCAAGTGATCAGAGCGCTTGCGCCTACGACCACGAGTGCCAGCGCTATCCCCAAGGCCACTATCTTGGGCTGCGACCCATTAGGCCTTCCCGATAGATTCCAGTGATCAGCAATTCGTGAAGGCAGATTTGACCAATACATGACGGGGACACCCAATGCAAGCCCGGCCAGACATAAGGGCGCCACTCCACCCAACAGGTAGGCAAGAAGTCGAGTGCGCCTTGCTACCATTCGTTCCTCACCAGATCAATCAGCTCGGGCTGTGAGAATCCCTGACCGCGTGCAGCCTCTACAAGCTGTCGAACCTGTTCCATCAAGCGGGCTGCCATGGGTCCTGACGGCAAAACCACTGCACCTCGGCGAGGCCTTAGCTCGACTAGACCCGCATCGCGCAGCACTGCATACGCATGCAGCACCGTGTGCAGATTTACATTGACAGCAGAGGCGAGTTCCTTCGCCGAGGGAAGCCGACTTCCCGGTTCGATTTCGCCCCTAGCTATAGCATGGGTGAGCTGGCTAGCAATCTGACCATACAATGGTTCAGCTAACGTCGTGTCAATTCTCAACAGCACCTGGCAGAACCCTTTATGGAACGGGAATATCATGCACGGCGGCTGCTTGCGCCAGTTCTGTCTCGCTGGCAGTCGCAACATTGATAGGAGTGACCCAGGACCAATGGTGACCAGCAGGACAGTACTGGTACCGCTGGTTGAACCAACGGATGGCCTTCAGCGAACCGAGCGGGACCCAGATAGTCGTGAAAAGGTGCCCGTCCTTGCAGCGTACCGGACGGTCGAACGATGCGAACATGGTGGAAAAGCTCCTCGCGTGTCCAGTGTCCTATTATGTGAACACTTAATTCTAGATGTCATTATAACATTTGGCATTATTATCTCCTTCAAAGCCGAGAAGAGCTGACACCATCACCAACAATTCAACGCGAACCGCTCAGCAACACTGTTACAAATTCTTGATGTATCGCTTCCATGACGAAGGCATTAGACCGTGGCAGCGCCAACTAGAACGATAAGACGAGCCACGGGCTTTTTCACCTCAATGTCCGGCAAGGACCAACTCTGGATGGCAACATCGCATCTTGCCGCATAGGTTGATGCGGCGTTCTTCTTTGCCGACGGATTCTCCGTGGGTGTCCACGCAAGGGTCATCGGTCTGCGCTACACGAGTTCTTTTTTAGACTACTAATTACGAGCACTCGTAAAGGTGAAGCTTATTTACATTCGATCTGAGCAATCAAAGACGGCCTGTACTGAACCAACTTCGGTGATCTCGCTGATGTATCTTGTACTACGTTCGGTTGGCTTTGTATTGGGAACTGCCATGCTTGGCATTGGTGCTATATTTCAGCCCAAAGTGAAAGCAGACGATCACTGGTCGACGAGTCCGAAGATCGTACTTGTCAATGAACTGCGGCGAGAAGGCTCTAGCACACCATCCGGGTCCTTTGAATTGCCCAACCCTGAGAACCCGACGAGATGATCCTCTTTGCATCAATGCGAAAACTCAATGGGATCGCAAGCAAATGGCGGCGTTGGTTTCGCCATCGCGATAAAAGGGAGTTGTCAGACAGGCGCCAGTGGGACTGACCGATCCAAATCAAGATCCAACTGCAAGAGTGTAGGTTTCTTGCCTAAGAGGATTTCACGATCGTAACTGAAAACCCGTCTCCATCCCAGGAAAAGGAACGATGGCCATCTCGTGACACGAGGTCTCTAACGACCTTCGAAACCGGACGATGGGCCATTCTGACTGGTTCCGTATTGGAGGCCCTTCCAACAACGTCAAGTGCATCGTCTCCTACCACTGAGCGGAGAATCAAATCCTCGTCAGATATCCCTTTGCCATACTTTTGCCTGAGCTCTCCAAGGGTTGGTTCCCACGGCTCAAGGGCTGCCAGCTCTTTCGCCCGCGGTCGATCGAGAATCTTGCTCCTGGTATTTTGGTCCATTGCCGCCAACGCCTCGCTTCCGTGACGGCCCAGAGCATACTCAATTGTGGCGTCTGAAACCTGGCCGTACCGCTCCCCAACAATCACGTTTATCGCGGCCTGGCTCCCGACAATCTGAGAAAGCGGCGTTACCATTATTGGATGACCGAGCTCAGCCCTCACCTGCGGAATCTCTTCCAAGACTTCACCTATTCGGTGCTCCATCCCAACCAAGGACAGCTGATAAATCAGGTTGGAAATCATTCCGCCTGGAACCTGATGGTTGTAGAGCCTCTCGTCGTACTCATAAGGAATTCCAATCTGAAACTTCTCTTGTTTGGCTACACGAGTGAGGTATTCAGTAGCTGGCAGCAGAACCTCTTCGTGAATCTCCGGTTCAAACCCTAGAGCTCGCAAGTTCTCAGCAACGTTATATATTGACGGCTGAGAATTCGCGTTTGCAAGTGGGGGAATTGCAGTGTGAATGACCGTTATCCCAAGCTTCACAAACTCAAGCGCATTCAGCGGTCCGAAACCGTTGTTGCAATGGCCATGGAACTCCCATTTCACTCCCGGCGCTGCCTCTATGAGCTTCGGCATCAGCGTGCGGATACGATCCGGTGTGAGAAGGCCTCCGACATCTTTGAAGCACAGCCTGTAGGGGCGGAGAGAGGCAGCTTCTCTGGTCTTGGCCACAAAATACTCATCAGTGTGTCTGGGATAGATCGAGTAGATGATGTTGACCACCGCCGTCATGCCCAGGCGATCGAATCTCACCAGCTCATCTTCAAGCTCATTGAAATCATTCCAGATGTCGCCCACCCGGGTGTAAACAATACCGAGATCAACAGCCTTCTTTATCAAAAGTTCTCCAATTTCTATCGGAACATACCCACTCATCGTCCTGCCCTTTATCGGGCCGTGCCAACGAAGTGGGGTCTTTTTCGCAACCGCAACGCCACCTTTGATCCAGTCCCATGGATTCTCGTGGAGATGCCGCAGCAGCTTTTTGAGGCCCGCGCCTTTGGCAAAAAACTCAATGCTTTCAAAACCAGCCGAATCAAGGTAAGGAAGGACGGTAAGCATATGACTCGTTCGCATGTTCATGGCCCAAAGGCTTTGATGTCCGTCCCTTATTGTGGTGTCAACAAATCTGATTTGCTCCATGAATAGAGCCCCCTCCCCGAGTCACCTCTTACGCTCAACCTTCCACTCCGCCCCAGTCGCTAGAAGCACACCGGCCCACTCAACCCGAAACTTCCTTGTCAAATCAGCGAGATTTGGCAATTCGGCCCAGCTTTGTGTCCGACTGCACATGACCACAATTGCAGGCAGCAGAGATCTCACCACTCCTGTCGTGACAGCGGAACTTAAACACCCATCAGTTGAGTAGGTGCCTACCGAGTGCAGGCATGACATCCCCGCGTTTGTGGACGCGGTCTTCCTCCAGAAGCCGGAGCGGATCCAGGCGTTGGGCTACGTCATGCTCCTGGCGCTCTTGCTGTTTCGCTGTCTCGAAAGGCGGGTCCGCCAGGCACCGGTGCCCTTTCCGACCGCGTATCGCGGCCGGGTGGCCCAGCGCCTACGGGGCAGATCATTTTGCACCATGGCCGGGGGATCCCAGTGATGTGGCGCAACGCCACGCACCGCTATCTCGCCGTGCCGACGGCGCACCGCCCGGCAGTCCGGATGATTCTCGAAGCGCTCACCCTCACGGAGACGATTTACACCACCCGCCCCGGGCCGCCCCGTTGTAAATATCTCGGATGCGCGGGTACGACGTGCGGCAGCCAAGATTAAATCTGACCATCCAGACTGGCAAGGGGATACGGGTTTCCGCGTCTTCAAGCTTGATTCTTCCAATA
>DAHVKW010000170.1 GCA_027320695.1 Actinomycetota bacterium
CGTCGTGTCATTCACGCTCTCGGCGAAGCGCTGCAGCTGCCGCTCCATTGCCCGGATGACGTTCGGATCCTGCACGTCCAAGAAGTCGAAGACTGGGTCAGGCTGACCTACCCGTTCAACATGACCCGCTCCCCGGCAGCTTCGATCTGCGCAGGGATTAGCCGATCTGGAATGCCAGTGGGTCTTCAAATCGTGGGACCTCACCTTGGGGACCTGCAGGTGCTCTCGGCTGCCCAGGCACTCGAAGAGATCCTCGGCACCTTCAGCCCCGAAATGGCCTAGCAAAGCTTGCTCAGCTCAACCTTTTCGGAGGCTTTTATCACCTTGGCAACGGCTCCAAGAAGCTCGAGCTGATCGATGGTGCCGGGCTTGGTTTCCAACAAAGCTGGGCTTGCCAGGATGATGCTCATTACCTTGGCTCTCGATATCGCCACGTTCAGCCGATTGGTTGAAAACAGGAAATCGACCCCCCGGCTCGAAGACTCGCCATCGGAAGCCGATAAAGACACGATCACGAACGGGGCTTCCCGTCCCTGGAATTTGTCGACGGTACCTACGCTGGCAAGCCCGTCAAGCGCAGACCGAAGAGCGTTGGTCTGGGCATTGTACGGCGCCACAACCATTATCTGATCCGCCGTGATCTCTAAATGCCTGCCATGCTTGTCTATCCAGCTTCGCTGCAGCAAAAACTTTGCAACCCGTTTGGCCGCATCCACCTCTTCTTGGGAACGATAGATGTTGCCCTGATGTTCGACTGGAATATAAACCAGTCCATGCCTGGGCAAAGGCGAAGCGTCCAGCAGCTCGAGCCGCTCGAGATTACTGGCGGAAGATAGCTTCGAGTCATACGAGATTGCTGATACCACGTTGGTGAGCAGCGGATGCATCCTAAAGGTGCTCGGCAAAAACAGGCCGTAGTCATCGTCGACCACGTCCCGCCCGCCAACAAGGTGCTCAAGAACTGAACCCGCCACCCCAACTGGATGGGAACCGGTCACCGGTTGCGCAAGCTGCTGAGGATCGCCGGTCAGGACCAGGTTGGTGCAGTTAGTCGAAAGTGCTATGGCGTTCGCGAGAGAAAATTGGCCGGCCTCGTCCACAAAGGCATAGTCAAAGCCTTTGGCAAGCTCTTCCCTGGCCCCGTTCCAAATCGTGGCCCCGATGGCCATGCCGCCCTCGAACTGTAGATAAGAGGCCACATCGGCGGACTTAATATATTTGACCCCTGCCATTTTCTTGGCCTTGGCACCGTCCACGCGCAAAAGGAGGCCGCCTTCGGTCAGCATCGGAATCGCTGCCTCGAGCAGATTATCTATCGCGGAGTGGCTAAGCGCGGTAACAAAGACCTTCTTCCCCTTTCTAACCAGATTGGAGATCATCTTGGCGCTCAGGAACGTTTTGCCGGCTCCGGGAGGACCCTGGATGACAAGATACGAGTGGTCGAGTAGCTCAGAAATCCTTATTGCCGTCTCGGTGATCGCATCGTCGGTATCCATGGGACCAATAGCCTTGACCACAGGAGTGACCCCGACGAAGCTTTGCCCGTTGAAAGCGAACCTAGGCTTGTCTTTTCTAAGGACCTCCACACCCACGTCGGCTAATTCCGAGGGATATTCGGCTTCAATCAGTCTCGCGGCAAACCTCTGTATCGCCTTGTCGATGACCTCAGTGAATACATAATTGAAACCAACCAGGTTTTGCGGATCGCGTTCAGACGGATACTTGGAGTTTCTCTTGATCTCGATCAGACCACGCGCGTAATCGATATTGGTAGGAGCTCCCACTGCAACTTTGCTCAGCCTGGAGTCAGGATTGAGCTGGTTCTCCCACTCGAGGTCGGGATCGAGAAGCTTCTCATCATTAAACTTGAACGATTGGCGTGGGTCAAAGCCATATGTTACAAAAACATCGCCTTTGTCGTCTTGCCTCTGGGACTTTTTGACAAGTCCGCCTATACAGCCCGGATCGGACAGGTAGTCTGAAACATCTCTCTCAGGGGAGATCAGATTGAAATATCTCCACCAGATCGGCTTGTCTTCCCGGACATGAAAACTAATCAGATCGCTGCAAAGCTGGTAGGTTCTTTGCCAGTCTGGACTTTCGGCGTTTTCGGATTTGGCCCGCAGCGCCAACTCCAATCTCTCAAGCTCTGCCTCGCGGTCGCTCTTCTCCTTGTCGC
>DAHVKW010000171.1 GCA_027320695.1 Actinomycetota bacterium
CCCGGCGGGGATCATGCAAACATAGCAATCATTGGAAGTTCTAGAAGCATCGTGATTGATAAAGATTCCATATCCACCGCGTCGATCCCACGGTTTCAAATCAAGTGCGCGAAGGTCGGGCACGTAGAGACCGTTGATGATTTCAAGTCCCTCTGATGCGACCCATCGGGTGTATGGCGAGTCTTTTTCGGTGGCAAACTTATTGGCAAGTCCTTCATCGACTATGGCGTCCACGGTTCCCCTCTCATTGGTAGTCGTTTGCGTGATTGCGAAGGTTCAGTTTAGCCGAATTGCCTGGACGGACAAACAATAATACCAAAACTCACGATTACTGGTTTTACCTCACTGTCAACCCGGGCGTCCAAGCGGACATTGGACAACCGCTTGGCGAGGTGGGAGCACCCAATCTCCTCGACGCCACGAAACTACCATCACCTTAATCGCTCGCCTGCGACGCAAAGAAAAATGGCGTGTCTGAGACCGATCCTGCCGAGCGCCAATTCTGCGTCACTGGCCACTGACGCAGAATTCCAACTATTCAGCTCCCACTACGAGCCCTTGCGCAGCCATTGGCGCAAGCAGGTCTGCCGTTCAAGGTCTCGCTTCGTCTAGGCCGGGAAAATCCGCAGGAGGCGCCTTGGCGGCAGGGATGAACGGGGAACGCCGAGATCCAAGTCGGCCCCAACTTACAGCTTCGCCACCCGTGACAATGATCGATTTGCCCAAGTCATCATGTCATGCAACTATCCGCCATATCGACGCATACGATCGCTCAATGTATCCCCTGTCCGCTTGCGCGCTCGTTGAGAATCATCGTCGTCAGAATTTGGTAATCAAGAGCATATTGAAAGACAAATACCTGGCAAATTCATGCAACGCACCGTCCGGTTATCATCTAATGTAGGTCTTGTGCACCCAACCAAGCAGGCGAGTGGTTTGACAGGCGGCAAAGCATGTGCCGCTGAAGTCTCGCGAAACAGTGGAGCGCGACCATGAGCGAGCGCGAACCGACAGGTAGGTGGGAGACTGGCGCCGAGAACCCTCAGAGAGCAATTCCCGGTGACGTCGCATACCTTTTGATTCCCGCATCGAGCCGAATATTCCCTCCTAGTGGCACCCTCGCTCCAAAAACGGATCCTAGATGGTGCCTCTCCCAGGGGAAAACTCTTGGGCGGACAGAAATGTGCCGCTACATCCGGGTTGGACGTGCATCAGCTGAGACAGCATCATTTTCGAAATGGCACCAGCAATGCGATAGATAATAAGGGAGAAAGCAATATGCCAACTCACGCACCTTCCAACATCCGTAACGTAGTCCTTGCCGGGCACAATACCACCGGCAAGACTTCTTTGGCGGAGGCACTCCTTGCGGCTACTGGTGCCGTCACGCGTAAGGGAAAGGTTGATGACGGGACCAGCGTCTGCGACTTCGAACTCGAGGAGATACGCCGTCATATGTCGCTGTCACTTTCTCTAGCACCTTTCGAAGTTGGTCCGGTCAAGGTAAATCTTATTGATGCTCCGGGATACGCGGACTTTATGCATGAGTTGAAGGCCGGGTGCTTCGCGGCAGACCTAGTTGCGATTGTGGTGAGCGCCGTTGAAGGAATCGAGGCCCAGACCATCGCAGCATGGGAACTAGCTTCAGAACTTTCCCTTCCCCGACTTGTAATCGTCAATAAGCTGGACCGTGACCGCGCAAGCTTCGATCGGGTTCTCAATGAACTGATTGAGCGCTTCGGAGCAGGAATCGCCCCCTTGGAACTTCCGATTGGAGAAGAAAGCGGCTTCAAGGGCATCGCGGATCTGCTCACTGACACCGCCATCACCTATGAGAACGGAAAGCCGAGCGAGGGGCCCATACCGGAGTCAATATCAGAGTTCGAACACAGAGTGCGCGAGCAGTTAGTCGAAGGAATTGTTGTCGGCGATGACGCGCTCATGGAGCGCTATCTTGACGGAGAGACCCCCTCCTCAATGGAGCTTGAGGCCGCGCTGGCCAAAGGGGTGGCAGAAGGGACAGTGTTTCCCGTGGTCTGCGTTTCAGCGTCGACCGGCGTGGGAGTTGATCGAATAGCTGCTCTCCTGGCCGAACTTGCCCCATCTCCCGAGGGGCGCTCGTGGAATAGCGCCGATAGCTCGGCTGGCGAAACGCAAATAGCCTG
>DAHVKW010000172.1 GCA_027320695.1 Actinomycetota bacterium
ATTATCGGGAAACCATAGGATCTGTTACCGGCAAGTTGTTGCCAACCGGTTCAGTTCTAGACGTGATTGACGTACCTCTCATCGGTACGATTTCAGTTTCAATCGTAGATATTGCTAACTTATGCGTATTAGTCAGAGCATCTGATGCTGGATTTAACCCGGGGGAAATTCCTTGTTTTCCCTCCGAAGTTCAAATAGCCAAATCAGATGCGCTGCAGCGTGCAGTAGCAAGAATGCTTGGCATTCCAGAAGGAGGGTTAGTGCCAATTCCTGTGTTGCTGGATCATGCCCACAACTACCAAACCGTCGTTGGCGACCAAGGTGTAAAAAGCGATGATATCGACTTTGTCGCTGAGGTTATAGGAGGGCAGCCTCTAGTTTTGCATAAGGCTTTCCCAGGCACGGCCAGCGTGACGGTCGCAGTGGCCGCTCGACTTCCAGGAACTGTCGCCTATCAGATGAGTCCTTCCATTTCTGATCAGGTTCGGATTGGCCATCCAACCGGTCGAAACGTGGTAGCGGCGAAGGTATCTATCGACGAGACGGGAAATCCCGTTGTCGAGAAAGCAGCATATACGAGAACCGCACGGAAATTGATGGAAGGTAGAGCGTTTCTTAGAGCTTCACAAGTATTGAATAGGGGGTACGAAGGTGATATTTGAGCCTGAAATAGAAATGATGGAGCGCAATGCGCTTGAGGAAGTGCAGTCTGCTCGGTTGCGGGAAATGGTATCGAGAGTTTACGAAAGCGTTCCTTATATGAGGGACCGGCTCCAGGGGGTTGGGATCGAACCCAGCGATATCACTGGAATCGCGGATTTGTGGAAGTTGCCGTTTACTAGGAAATCCGACTTGCGGGATACCTACCCTTTTGGTCTGTTTACAAAGGACAAAAGCAACCTGCTGAGAATCC
Organism: Actinomycetota bacterium; assembly: GCA_027320695.1. Classification (GTDB taxonomy): domain Bacteria; phylum Actinomycetota; class Acidimicrobiia; order Acidimicrobiales; family Acidimicrobiaceae; genus SCQM01. The sequence goes on from DAHVKW010000172.1 coordinate 914, forward strand.
ATGCGTCTTCGGGCACGACGGGAAAGCCGACGGTCGTGGGCTATACGGCCGGCGATTTGGATATATTCGGAAAGGTGTGCGCCAGAGCCCTTGCTGGTGGCGGTGCTGAGCCTGGAATGCTGCTGCACAACGCCTACGGGTACGGACTTTTTACTGGTGGACTTGGCATCCATCAGGGAGGGGAAACTCTGGGAATGGTGGTGGTTCCAGCTTCGACTGGGATGACTGAACGCCAGGTCAGGTTGATTATGGACTTTGGCACCGAGGTACTGTGCTGCACACCTAGTTACGCGCTTACAATTGCCCGGGAGTTTGCCAGACAAGGGATTGATTCCAAAGACATTCCTCTTAAGTTTGCGCTTGTGGGAGCAGAACCTTGGACTGAAACGATGCGAGCTGAGATCGATTCTCGTCTCGGATTGAGGAGCGTCAACATTTACGGGCTTTCAGAGATCATTGGCCCTGGTGTGTCTTTCGAATGCACAGAGGAACGTCATGGGTCTCACATCAACGAAGATCATTTCTTGGCTGAGATTGTCGATCCTGATTCGGGCACGCCGCTGCCTGACGGAGAAGAGGGAGTGCTGGTGATTACCACTCTCACCAAGGAGGCGCTTCCCCTCATTCGATACTGGACGGGAGATGTCACGAGCATTGAACGTGGCGAATGCAGTTGCGGACGCACATTAGCGAAAATGGCAATGGTCAAGGGAAGAACCGATGACATGCTGATTGTCAAGGGGATAAACGTTTACCCAAGTCAGATCGAGGCGGCAATCGGCGGCGTAAGGGGATTGTCCCCGTTTTACAGGCTTTTGGTGGACCGCTCAGGAACTTTGGATCAACTGGATGTTGAGGCGGAGTTGTCAAAAGAAGCCTTTGAAGAGGTAGCCACCGAATTTCTCTCTGACGAGGCGGTCGAGGCAGATCATTTGCTGCGCAGCATTAGAGATGAAGCTCAGCGGTCCATTCGCGACAATATTGGGATTTCAGCTCGGGTGATTTTGCTTGAGCCGGACAGGTTGCCGCGTTCAGAGGGTGGAAAGTCTCAGCGCGTGGTGGACACGAGGAAGGTCCTTGTGAGTTGAGTT
>DAHVKW010000173.1 GCA_027320695.1 Actinomycetota bacterium
ATTGCGGTGAGGCGAGAATCAAAACCCTGCAAGGGGACGTCGCTTGATGATCGCTATAGATTACTCAGCGGCAACGGTATGACGTCTGCGAGCTACACCTTGAAGGAGTTTCGGGAGCAACAGCTCCAGGCTCCACGAGTGCGTGGCAAAGATGTCGTGGTCACCGACATGTCGATTGGATATGGTGACATCGGCGGGGACACGCACAACTATTGGCGGGTCGCCCCGGGTGATGAACCATTTCTGACCCAGACGCTTCAGGTGCATTTTGTCGAGCTGCCGCCGCATTCTTCCAACAATGGTCATGGACATCAAAATGAGGCCGCGTTTTATATTCTCGAGGGCAGAGGTTACGAGATTCATGACGACCAGCGATACGACTGGTCCAAGGGCGACCTCGTCTTTGTGCATGCCGACTCTGTCCACCAGCATTTCAATCCCTACGATGAAACCGCCATCGCGCTTGTGACCAAGGTCAAGAGTGCTTGGATGTACCTGGGTCTCGTCCAGCAAGGGAGCAAGAGCCAAATCGACGATCCCAGCCGTTTCGGAGAGCGGGTGGAATGGGGATAAATCTGGACCCCGGACGTGCTCAACAGGAAGAAAGTGGTGCACGCGGACGACAACGCTTGGCAGGACAGCCCCTTGGGAAGGGTGAAAGTCCTATCTTCGCCGGAGAAGTCCGATCTCAGGGACTTCAGTGTGGACGCGTTTGAATTGGAGATTCCTAGCGGCGGCCGTTCCGGCAGGCGCTGGCACATGGCTGATGAGGTTCTTTATGTAATTTCCGGCGAGGGCTATTCTCTGCACTGGGAGGTTGGCGCCGACATAGCCGAGAAGTACTATGCGAGAATCGCCAACGAACCTACAAGGCACGATATAAAGGCCGGAGATACTTTGTACGTGCCCCAAAACACCGTGGCGCAGCATTTCTCGACGGGCAGCCAGCCGCTGCACATGCTTTCGGCTCAGAACCGCATTTTCAAGATGCTGGGATACAACAAAGTCGTTTATCTGGATGACGCCTCATGACGAACGACATTGATTAGCATTCCCTAGAGCTGGATCCTCGCGGTAGCTGTGTTCAGAAATTGGGCCGTGTTTGCCCGCCGGGCACCCAAAGCCAAGCTGCTTGGTGTTCGCCGGGCAAAAGACGGCACAATCCGTCCCGGTCGAGGAGCTGAGTCCTGTGATTCCAGTCCTTCTTCCGCCTGGAGGCCTTACGCTGCAACCTGCGCTTTCTCTGGGTTTCGCCGGGGCTCCCGAGCTTGGGCCTACGCAGGTGGGAGTGACAGTCGTAATGCGATAAACCCCGTAACGGTTACGCCGCTAGCACTATCATTCCCGCCCTCACGGACGGGGTTTGTTTCGCAGATTGATCAATTATTGCGAGAAGCGCCGGTCTGCTTTGGGGACTCCATTTCGATGCCAAATTGTTGGAGGGATCATTTTGGGACTCTTCAACACGCGGTCATCGATCTTGGCAGTGAGCCGCAAAAAATTAATTTCTGTCTTGTTTTGCTTCGGTTAGATCCTACCTTCAGACCAATAAGCGCACCTCAGACCTAAACTTGCCTCATTTATCCCGCTCTGAACTCAAAACAGAATCGTTAATTTCACTTGACACCGTCTGCCTGCTCGATTACTCTGACGAAAGTTTTCTTACTTGTGGGTACGTGCTTTTACATTTCTCGGTAGCGGGGTTCCGATCGATAATGTAGAGTCCCGGCAGCGCGAAACAAAAGGGGGATTTTCGTGGGCGTGTTGATTCTGCGACCAAACGATCATTACGGATTGGTCGATTTTTCTGAAGGTATTGAGTGCATGCGAAAAGCCTTCGAAGAACACGCCTCCTCCCGGGTTCGGCTTAACAATCCAAGAATGCGCATGAACACTGAGGCTGGATTTCGAATGACAGTTCATCAGGGAATCACGCCGTCCC
>DAHVKW010000174.1 GCA_027320695.1 Actinomycetota bacterium
GGAGTTCAAAGAGATTCTAGAGAGCCTTCGTCATAACGACGAGTGAACTCTTTGCACACCTATTCGCCGAAGATAGGAGGATAAAGGCCCGCATCAGCCTCGATAAGATACCGTGCTGCAGCTGCGTCGACGGGGTCGACCGGGCATGATCGTATCGTTTGGCCGCCGCAAGTTACCTAGCTTGTGCACGCTGCAGGCGCATCCAGCAAATGCCTAAACTCGCAATTCAATCCTATCTTCGGCGATTTTTGACGAATCAAACATCTAGAGTAAGTCCTATAACACATAAGTGCTGGCTATAGCTCTGTGATGTCTTATGTTAGGTGTGCATTTTGCACACCTATAGTATTTTGTTCGTGTATATCGAAATCTCGAACTACAAGGGAGCTAAACGGGTAAGAATCCTAAGACGGCAAAAGATCGAGGGTCGCTGGATCAACAAAGTGGTCAAGCACGTTGGCACCGCCAGAAATGACACCGAACTCGAGATTTTGAAGAGTATCGCTGTCGTAGATCGTTCTAGGCTAGTTAAACCAGGTCAACTCAGCCTGGATCTTGAGCACAGTTCGACTAACGGAATCTTTGCACTTGGAATACACCATCATGGTGCAGAGCTAGTACTGGGCGATATATTCGACTCTCTAACTATCTCGATCGGCAGATTGACGCCGCTGCTTCGGCTTCTCACCATTGCCAGAATCATGCATCCTGCATCGAAAAGGGAGACTGCTTATTGGATGGAAGAGTCACTTGGCTCTGCTTACAGTTTGGATCAGATTTATAGATTTCTAGACGTCGTTTTCAAAGCTAGAAAACAGATCTCTTCATCCATTCAAAATGCAGTATCGAAGTCATACCCAGGGGCTATGAGCTTCTTGCTCTATGACGTCACGACTCTTTATTTCGAAATCGACAGAGAAGATCCCGACACCGAAGGTTGGACGGGTCTCAGAAAGAGAGGGTACTCAAAAGACCATCGAGCCGATCTTCCTCAAATCGTGTTGGGCTTGTGCGTCAACGAACTCGGCATGCCGCTGTCGTACCAGATCTACCCTGGCCATACATATGAAGGCAGAACTCTGGTTGACGGAGTCGAATTCGTCAGAACCCAAATTGGTGCAGAACAAATGACAGTGGTTGCCGATGCCGGAATGCTTTCGCAGTCCAATATCTCCCTCATTAGCGAACTGGGCATGTGCTACATCATCTCTGCGAGGGTAAAGAACTTAGACCTAGCTACAACAAATGAACTGCTTTCCCGTGACTTCACTAAAAATCCCATCTTCGAGATCAGGTACCGAAGGTCCCGGCTCATAGTTTCCTATTCGCACAAGCGCGCTGGAGCCGATGTCAGAAGGAGGCAGGCATCGGTAGCAAGGCTTGAGAAACTTATATCTGAGAACAGAGCCATAAGAAGACACCAGTTCTTGGATCTGAAGGTGAGAACCAAGCCCGCCATCAAGTGGCAGGCTATAGAAGATGCTGCACGCTTCGACGGCCTCAAGGGGTACCTCACCAACAACGAGGACCTTTCAGCCGAAGAGGTGATCTCTCACTACAACTCTCTGCCCACAGTAGAGAGATCCTTCCGCATGACAAAATCCGATCTCAAGGTTCGCCCGGCCTTTCACCAGCGATCCAAAAGAATAGAGGCACACGTGGTCTTGTGTATGATCTCACTTTGCGTAATGCGAATGCTTGAACAAAAAGTGAGATCCGCCGGACTTACCTATCCTCAGGCCCTTTCGATAATTTCAAGGACCAACAGCGCGCTAATTGGCAACACCAGAAAATCCCACCTAATACCCCCACTGTATTCGAGGGAGTTCAAAGAGATTCTAGAGAGCCTTCGTCATAACGACGAGTGAACTCTTTGCACACCTATTCGCCGAAGATAGG
>DAHVKW010000175.1 GCA_027320695.1 Actinomycetota bacterium
GTTCAGTGAACCCAACACTCGCCCAGCAGGTCCGCGACCTCACCAGTGCCTATTTTCTCGCTTGGGATTTTGGAAGGCTCGAAATTGTTATCATCCCGCCTGGCGGCAGTTTCGTGGAGTAAACCTTACCGGCAGAGCGCTTCTTCGCAAATCGGAATAAAAGAAACAATGCGACAACTCCGATCGAAAGCGGATCCCCGCTTTTCGCCTTGGCAATCAACCTTGATTTTCCAGGAACAAGCAATCCGCGGAAAAGACGCCATACCATCGCTAGATTCGCTTGATTTCTATGACGGCGTTCTTCTTCCTGCCCATTTTCATGCCGATCGCAAAGGTGACGACGATTACCACAACGCCAACAGCAACTGCCGCTGCAGATAAGGCCGGCCTGGCGACATCCACGGCCTTGTTAACGTCTCCATGAATCTCCCTCAGCTTGGCCTCAAGATCTTCCTTGGTGATTTTCTTCGAGTCCTTCAAAGTCACTTTTCTCTCCTTGGCCTTTCAACCAGATCGAACCGGGGCTAAATAGAACGGGTATCCCGCTTTTTCACGACTCCCAATACTGCGACCGCTACCACGATCAACCCGAACAAAGCCGAAAAAATGTATGGCAACCAGCTCAGATGACCTGAAAATGCCGATCCGGTCTCAGTCTGCAATAGCCGCAAGAATCCTACAATCAGAAATACCACGCCGGTGGCTATCAGAAATGACCCAGCCAAGCCGAATAGCACATATCTTCCAAGCCGGGAGATGGGTCCCCAGGTCTCCTGCTTAACATAGGCGATGAGAAGTTCAATAAATTCTGACGCTTGGCTTTTGGCATTCGCCTTTGAATTTAATGACACGGTGCTCCTCGATATCATCTGGGGGTTGGTATCCCCCACTAATAGCTACAGGCTACACTTTTACGACTCGATGACATCCGCAATCGGAATCTCGGCCAGCTTTAGCTATTAAGTAAGCCTTGCCTCAAGCAATGAAATCGCCTCTAAAAGCAGCTTGTCCAACAGAACTGCCCGGCAATGATGATCCCGAGCGATTAGCAGACGCTGCTGATCCAGCACGGAGACCGGCGAAAGGGCGCACATTTGCCATAGCGCCTCAACTGGATCCGATGACAAAACAATATTGGGCGAAACGCTGTTACTAAGCGAAATCTCACCGTGAAGCAAGAGACTGTACCTTAGCTTCTTCTCTATGGAGCGGACCCACCCCGTGGATTCTGGCCCCCAGGCTTCGTCGGTGATCTCTTCGACCAAAGCCAATGGGTATGGATCGTCAGGCAGCCAAGTGCGAATCCGGATTCTCTTTTCACCGACAGCAAGCACCAGCCATCTGCCATCTCCCAGCTGCGCCTTCTCCGAAATCCGCGCGATAGTTCCGACGTCCGACCTGGTATCTCCGCCACCTACCTCAGATCCCCTGGTGATAAGTACAACACCAAAATATGGCGGCCCTTTGGACAAATCGCTGATGAGGCTTTTGTACTTGGGCTCAAAGACATGCAAAGGAACTCCAGTGACCGGAAACACCACGGTCGACAAAGGAAACATGGGCAACGGTATTGCGTAATCCAAGATTTTCGAGCTCCCCAAATTAGTCACATACGCATGGTCTGCGTAGACTGCCTTTACTGATCTTAGGCGCGATAATCAGAATCGACGGGCGACCTCCCCTTCATGGACGATCCCGGCGGCAGACCGAAGCGAACCTGGGAAGTCACGAGCCGGCAGAAGACCTCGAATCGAGCTTCCTTTGACTTGTGGTGCGTGCGCTAGAATATAATCGATTCACCTGGTCC
>DAHVKW010000176.1 GCA_027320695.1 Actinomycetota bacterium
GTGCTAAAGGTAAACGCCTCAACCCGTATCCCTCCCGCCACTGCCGAGTGCATGAATCGGATCAAGGCTCTGGCGTAGGGCTCCATCGATCCTGATACATCGCACAAAAGCACAATCCTTCGGGGTCTCGTTCCAGCTGCTTGGAATCTAACGCGAACCGGCTCGCCATTGTGAGCAATCGCGTCTTTCACGCTTCTCCTGATATCTAATGCGCCCCCGCGTACCTTTGACGGGACCTTCCTAGAGGTACGGCGCCTGGGAACAACAAGAGCAATCCGGTCCATAGCCCTGGCAGCTTCGTCAAGCTCAGCTTGCGTGCACTTTGCAAAGTCCTTGTTTGCAAACACCTCGTTGGCTGAAAATCGAAGCCTAACGGTAAAATCTGCTTCCGAGTCTTCGGACTCCTTTTCAGAATCTGTTTCTTGCATGTCATCGCTGACAAGCTCAAGGGCTATGCGGGTCTGCTCGGGACTACTTGCAGGCACAGCTAATTGGTAAGAACTCCACCATGAATGAAAGCACGCGTCAAAGATCTCAAAGTCTTCAGGCCGAGAGATCATGGTAGCCATGGCGCATCTGCATACAGTATCTCTGGACGCAATCCCAAGCACCCCCAACGCGTTGGCGAACGCGGTCACTCGATCGATGGGGACGCTGACTCCGGCCCCGCGCAGAACCCTGGTAAATCCCACCGCCAAACTGGTAAAGTCATCCAATGTCGGACCTTCAGCTCGACCGTTCAACTGCAGAACGGACCAAATCCGTTATTGAGCCGGACCTGACCCTCTCAGAGTCTTCTTTGTATTTCAACACGCTTCCAAGAGTCTCCTCCACCAACTGGTCGGTGAGTTCTTTGGCCCCAAGCACGGCTAAAGACTGCGCCCAGTCGATGGTCTCTGCCACGCCCGGCGGTTTCGCCAGTCCCATGATGCGAAGCCTTTCCACCATAGCAGCGACCTGGCGCGCGAGATTGGCTCCAACATCTGGAGCCCGCAGATTGACTATTTCGACTTCGCGTTCAAACGTCGGATGCTCGACCCAGCAATAGAGACAGCGCCTTTTAAGCGCGTCATGAACATCACGCGTTCTGTTGGAAGTGATCACCACAACAGGCGGAACTTCCGCTCTGATTTGGCCGATTTCCGGAATTGTAACCGAGTATTCGGAGAGCACTTCAAGCAAAAATGCTTCGAATTCGTCGTCAGCCCTATCAAGCTCATCGATAAGCAGCACCGGCGGTTTGCCCCCGGAAGAGGAAAGAGCGGCAAGCACCGGCCTTTTCAGAAGAAACCTCTCTCCGTAAAGCGCATTTTCGAGTTCATCAAGGTTCTGACGTTCACCTGCTCCTGCGATCGTCTCTGAAGCCCTAAGGTGCAAAAGCTGCTTGGAATAATCCCACTCGTAAAGTGCCTGGGATACGTCGATGCCCTCATAGCACTGAAGGCGTATCAATTCTGTTCCAAGCCAACGCGCCAAAGCCTTGGCTACCTCAGTCTTCCCTACGCCGGCCTCTCCTTCAAGAAAAAGTGGCCTTGCCAGGGCTAACGATAAAAAGATGGTCGTCGACAAAGTCTCGTCCGCCAAATATTCATTCGCAGCCAGCTTGGCTTGAAGCT
>DAHVKW010000177.1 GCA_027320695.1 Actinomycetota bacterium
CACCATATCGGTGACCGTGAGACTCAAACCCCAGAAGTCATGCTCAATTCAGGGCTTCATTTGCACGTGGCTAATCCGGCTCTTCGGATATTTACGGGGTCTAACCCAATCAGTAAATTCCAGTATTGGATGAATGGCAGAACCTGAAGAGACAGGGATGCTTGTATTTTTGAATTGTGAAAAACGAAAAATATAGCGCCCCTGCCCTCACCGATTCTAGCGATATTTGCCGTGCGCCGGTAGGCATCAAAGCCGCCAATGTGTTGTTTTACAGACCTGTTGGACCAATCGCTGAGATCGCCATTGAGAGCATTGTTTCAGATGTGTTATGAATAGACTGCGGTTCCCGTGCATTTATCAAAGAACGTCTCTTGGTTCGTTACGTCGATCTTCCTTTGGGCATCATGCATGTGCAACTGACCGATGCCACCAGGCGAGGGCTTCATGGCCATTGCGCAGAGTTTTCGGTTTTAGAGCTTTTGGCGACAAAGACTAAGCGCTATGTAACCAATGTGGATCTAGAGTTTCTGGACCAAGGCCGTAAAAGCGGTTGCGGCTTATAGGGCGTCAGCACCCCCGAATGTTCCAGATTCAGACCTTAACACCCTTGAATGTTCCAGATTCAGACCTTAACTCCCTTGAATGTTCCAGATTCGCTATATAAAGCAAACAACGAGGACAGCGAACGGAACGAGAATGTCTGAGGTAATCCTACTCGCAACTGATCATCCGAGATCGACACTTTCACGCCTCGTCAAGCAAGATTCGATCGTGAAGATAGCTAGGGGCGTGTACGTTCGTTCAACGGTTGATCCCGAGAAAGCAGTGGCCAGATACTGGCGGGATATCGTCGGATATCTTGTACCACAAGCTGTTATCACCGACCGTTCCGCTCGAACCGGCGGACCTGCGAACGGCGTTCTATATCTTGCAAGCTAAAGCAAATGGCGGGTCATTGAACTGCCCGGGATGAAGGTTGCCATACGTCCGGGGTTAAAGGCGATGGAAGGGGACGCCGCTCTCTCGTCTGGTCTTTATTTGGCTTCCCGGCCACGAGCACTCCTTGAGAAAACGTCGCACACCTAAAGCGGCTCATAGGTTCAGCGCTAGGAAGTCAGCAGGTAAAGGCTTTCTCGGCGGCACTGGATACGAGACAAAAAGGGACTCCATACGATCCAGACAGGATTGCACGGTTTGGGATCCTCGCTGTAGAGCTGGCTAAACATGGAAACCAGAGTCATCCTGCCACCTACGGTGAACCCAAATGGCGCAACCTTCCCTTTTTT
>DAHVKW010000178.1 GCA_027320695.1 Actinomycetota bacterium
TGCGCCGTTGCTCAGCCGGGTTAGTCCCTGCGGCAATCTGGTTGATAATCCCCGCGGCGGTCGTGCGAGCTGTCTCAATGGTCACGGTAGCGGCATCGCCTATGCGAATTTCCTCCACCCTGCCGTCTACCTTGCGAATGCAATAGAAGGTCTTGGTCCCGGCTGGGGAAACATACACGGCCAAGCCCTTCTGTTTTTCGTCATAGACGCGGCGCCGCTTGCCGAGGATTGGTTCCAGCGCCGAAAGACTGGCCTTGGTGAAGTTCACTTTTTCAGTCATCGTGGTCTCCTTTCAAAATCTGGAACCAGTGATTTTCAGTCATTCGATCGCGCATCCAGTCTATCATTTTAAAAAACATTATGTTACGAGCACGATCAACAGAACGATCAGACCTACTGATTCCGGTTGGATCATCCAACCTATATCCAACCAGATTACGGTAAATACGTCAAATTTGGTAAGGGTAGTATCTTTATAACTATCTGATAACTAAAGATACATGAGAGTCGATAAACCGTCATAAATGCCAGACCGCAAGACTCTTAATCAGCGGGTCGTGGGTTCGATCCCCTCACAACCCACCAAATAAAACAGGTAATTGCAAGAACGTCCAGATTGACCACGGCGCACAATATCAATCTGGTCTCCATGGAGAACTGGGTGGAATGGGCAGGATGCAATCCACCGGGCAGACCTCCTGACATTGGGGCTTGGCGAAAAATCCCTCGCATTTGGTGCATCGGTCCGGGTCGATCTCGCAATGCTTCGCGCCGGAAAAGATGGCATTGTTGGGGCATTCCGCCACGCAGATGGCGCAGTCGATGCATTCGTCGGTAATGAACAAGGCCATGGATGAGTGCACTCCTTTGGCATCATGCAGGTGAGCCGCCCTGATGGGGGAAGCATGGCCTCCCCGGGCGATCCGGAGAGGTCGTGGGAAGGGCTGGTCCAACGAGTTGGGCGGGTACTGTCAATACCTCCCGACGAGGAATGCGGCCAGATTGCGGCCGGAACTCGGGGAGGTATTTCGAGCATTGCCATGGCATAAAATACCCTCGTGCAGATTACTGACAGTCTTCTTGCGCCGAGTGGGCGATGCGCTCAAAGTCGTCGGAGGGAAGATGCGTCGGTTGGTAGTCGATTCCGAGGCCCTGCTTCCAGCGATAAAATGCACGCAAATGGTTG
>DAHVKW010000179.1 GCA_027320695.1 Actinomycetota bacterium
CCGATCTATACGAAATCTAGTGCCTGGTTAGCCATTTCTAAGTTCTGATTCTCTAGCTTTTGGCACTCGCTGACGCCATTCGTGTTTTTGGGTTAGTTGAGTGGCCTGTCAGCTGGCTGTTCTCTCCGTTTTCGCAGGTGCGCATCGAGCACAAGACCTACGGGTAAAAAACCGCTATCTTGTTTCGGGCCGTTATTTCCGATTCGCTGCGAGGTTCAGTTGGCTCAATCTGGGTCAAGTTGTTGCATCGGTTAGATTGCCACTCGTGTCAAGCAGCATGGTGCGCAAACAGGGATCTCCTGAGGCTATTTCTCTGGCTGATTCCTCCAGCTCGCTTAGCGAGTCTCTGTGCAGGATTCTGATTTCATCGAGCCGAGGATTCGCTTGAGGCTCTCCGTTGTGAATTATCTGTTTTTGCAGGGGGCGAAGTTTTTTGGCCTCGAATTCCGGGATTTCCGTCAGATTCTCCGGTGAATTAATTATTTCCAAATATTCCACGACTGCCTTGTTGCGCGAGTCGATGACGCGCCAAGGAAACTTTCTGCCGCCCAGCGTTGCCTTGGCTGCTGAACGTTTGGCCACGGGTGTGAAGCTGGGGCTTTGCGCGTTTGATTTGTCGATTGCAACTAGCTTGTAAACGAAGTTGGCTGTAGGTGCTCCTGAACCCGTGACCAGTCTTGTTCCCACGCCGAACGCGTCTATTGGCTCTGGCGAGAGTTCATTGATGCTGAACTCATCGAGATCGCCGGAAATCACGATCTGCGTTCCTGTTGCTCCGAGCGAATCAAGCAGGGCTCGCGCTTTTCGGGATTCTTTCGCAGGATCGCCTGAGTCTATACGAACAGCTCCCAGGGAGTTTCCGGTAACCGAAATTGCTTCTCTAATGGCCTTTTCTATATTGAAAGTGTCCACAAGCACTGTTGTTTCGGGCCCTTGCGCACGGATCTGCGCCATAAACGCTTTCTTCTCGCTGCCGTGGGCCAATATGAACGCGTGTGCCACAGTACCGGCAATTGGGATCCCGTAGATCTGACCGGCCTTCAGATTAGAGGTAGCGGCAAATCCAACAATATAGGCACTTCGTGCCGCGCTTATTGCGGCATATTCATGGGTGCGCCGCGAACCCATTTCAA
>DAHVKW010000017.1 GCA_027320695.1 Actinomycetota bacterium
TAAAACCTTCAGTCAAGCTTATCGTGAATCTGCCTACTGGTCCAAGTTGGATAAATACGCGCGAACCCGCCCATTTGATTGCCGAAGCGAAACAGGCTTTAGCTGAACTTTAATCGACTAGCGGGGTTATGCTCTTTCGCTTGCCCCGGCATCAGGCATGCATACTTTCGCTCATATCGGCTGGGTACCAGCGATACGGCCCGCGGTGTTTCGTCGTCGGCTGATGCTATGAAAGCGGAATGGTCAGCACTATCTTTGCGCCATTGTCAGTTTTGATGCTCATAGTTCCGCCAAGTTGGGAAACCACGATATCGTTGACGATCAGCAAACCAAGGCTCAACGTTTTTTCGGGGTCAAAGTCATCGGGGAATCCGACTCCATTATCAGCAACGATCATCTCCAAGGTGCCTGCCTTTTGATCCAAAAACACACTTACTAGTCCCGTATGACCATCCGCCTCGGCAATGCCGCCACGAAACGCATGGTCGATCGAATTCTGCAGGAGCTCCGCCAAAACCAAAGCCAGCGGAGTGGCCACTCGGGCGTCGAGATCGCTGGCAGACCCCGTAACCTCGATTTTTACCGGGTAGCTGGGCATTATCGACTCTTGAGCAAGCTTTACTATCGCGGACACAATCTCTGGAAATGAGACCTGGTCGCCTATCTCACGCGAAAGAATCTCGTGGACTACGGCAATAGAGCGTATTCTCCGCTCCGCCTCCTTGAGGGCATCCTGCCCCTGGGAAGGTCCGACTCTGCGTGCCTGAAGCCGCAGAAGCGAAGAGATCGTCTGCAAATTGTTTTTGACCCTGTGGTGTACTTCCCTGATGGTCGCATCCTTGCTCAGCAACATGCGATCGCGTCGCCTGAGCTCGGAAATATCCCTAAGGAGGACGAGCACGCCCGTAACTTCTCCTTCATCGAGAAGCGGAATTGCGTGCATCATCAGAGTTATGTCCGCTCGCTGCTCTATTTCTTCAATTACCGGCTTGTGACTGGCGAAAGCTCGATCGGGAGCGGAAAACTGCAAGCCGGTCTCCCCGAAAATGTCGCCTTTTCTGATCAGATGAAGGCCCAACCGATGCATTGCGCTGGCCGCATTTGGCGACATGAAGATTATCCTCTTGTCGGCATCGAGCACAAGGACTCCGTCTCCAACCCTTGGTGCCTCTTCGATGTCCATGCCTTCAAACGGGAACACGCCGTCCGAAATCATCTTTGCAAACTGTTCGAAAAGCCTGATGTAGGTTCGCTCAAGCTCACCGTGGACTAGACGGGCGCTCGTGATATGTCGCCGGTCGATTATTGCGATTACTCTTCCTGCTCTACGTACAGGAATGCATTGCGATACTATCCACTCTCCGCCGTCAGGACTAATCGACTCGCGAAAGACAAGCATCTCCGAAAGATACCCCTGGGCGACGAAAGAAACTTCATTTGGACTGCCTCCAGTGCCCACAAGGTCGTCGGGAATTGAGGTCTGGGCGGTAGCCGGCCTAACCTGAGCCAAAATAATGAACTCTGGAACCCCTGAAGACTTTGTTTCCTCGGTCTTTTCTTCGGACCTAAGGGGAGCGTAAAGCACTAAGTCTGAAAAGCACAGATCTGCAAGCATTCCCCAGGAACTGATTAGGCGCTGCAAATGCTCAACATCAGCGTCATCGAGATTCGCCTTCTTCGCGAGCAAACTAAAGCTTGACACTCACCCACCACGTTTCACGTAGTTGCCGCCCCTTGCCTAAATCTCAACAAGATAGGATTGCCTGCTCCTAAATCCTGAGAGCGAAGTATAGCCAGCAGATTGAACGTAAGACTTGATCTCCGCTGCCTTGTAAGCCACATCGGCCAAGCCATGAGAGTCCGAGGCTGTCGTAATGGGCACCCCGTACTGGTAAAATTTGCGCAGCAAATACGGAGCCGGATAAGTCTCCCCCACCGGCTTGCGCAATCCCGCCGAAGACACCTCGGCTGCAATTCCTGAGTCGCGTGCCGCCTCGGCCATTCGGTCATAGAATTCTTCCGGCACCCTTGGGAAGTGCCCCGCCACCTTAACCAGATCGGGATGCGCCAGTACGTCGACGCTTTGGCATCCAGCCAACTCCTCCAGCGCGGTCGTATACTGCTCCCACGCGTTTTCCACTCCAAAATTGTCCCATTCGGCCATGATCACCGGGTCGGATATATGATCAAAGGGCCATGCTCCAAGCCAGTGAACCGAGCCAAGAAGCACATCGAAAGGGTACCCGGCGAGGAAGTCCGACACTTCGCTCATCCTGCCTGGGTAATAGTCGACTTCCATCCCAAGAACTATAGGAAAGCCGGCGTCTTTGGCGGCAAGTGCTACTTCAACATATCTGTCGAGATCAGCGCGGGCATGATCCGCCCAGTACGACTCCATTATCGCCCTAACTGCGCTATCAGGATACTGCTTGAAAAATCCACCCATAAAGCGGTCTACCTGTGCAAAGCGAAATAGGTGTTCAGTGATAGCTATTTCTTTGACCCCATTCTCCTCCGCCAGCTTGCAATATTCGTGAAGCACATCGAGCGTTAGATTCATGTCGCGTTGACCATGGGGCCACAGGTGAAGGTGGTAATCGAGCACGATTACATCGTAGGGGATCCGCTGCCCATTGCAAGATACCCTGCCACTTTCCCCAGAGATTTTAGATTTGACACGTCAAAATTCAAATGAGGCACCAGGGTAATCTGATCGTCATCAATTGGCAGTTTTGAGATCTCATACGCCTCTTCGATCGCCACGCTTGAAAAGTTGAGAAAACTATCAGCAACCTCCAAAAAGACCCTCTCCGCAAGCGCGCCCATTCGAACTGGCGAAAACTCGCTGGTCTTGATGAATTCCAAAGAAGCTCCTTTTTTCATAAATTCAGTAGCAAAGAGTTCATAACCATCTTGAACCTTGTTGGCTTGAAGAACCGCTCCTGGATCACGAAAATACGACGGCAATACCCGATTCACCACCATCTGGCCGAGGCTTAGATGCCTGGCATCCAGCGCAGAAATGAAATACTCGGCTTCTTTCATCGGCACAGACTCCGGGGAGGAGACCACAACGAACGACGTGGAATGATTCTCCAGGATTCCCGCCACAGACTTGGCACGCTCGACAAATCCCGGGTACATCGATTCGAATAGCAGAAAGAATTCCGCAACGTCGGAAAGAAACTGAGCACCCAGGATCTTGTCAGCCACCTGATAGAAAGGCTTGAATACTCCCATTAGCAGCTTGTTGCGCGCTGGAATGGTGAGCCATCTGAGCAGCTTGGAGGAAAAAAAGTCCGCCATCTTGCCTGGCGCATCCAAGAAATCTATCGCGTGGCGGGAAGGAGGGGTGTCAACAATGATCAAGTCATATTGATTTGATCGATAAAGCTCGTAAAGCGTCTCCATCGCGATGTAGTCATGACTCTGGACGAATCGGGAAGAGATGTTCTTGTAGATTGGGTTCGAAAGGATCTTCTGCCTTGTGGCTACATCCGGAGCGTGACGGTTTATAAGTTCGTCCCATGAGGCCTTGGCATCCAGCATGGCCACGAAAAGCCGGCCGGCAACTTTATGACCCGCCGCATCGTCCAGCTCCGATGCCGATACTTGCGAACCCTTGGAAGTCAGTCCGACCAAACCAAGCGCGTCGGCCAATCTCTTTGCGGGATCAACTGTGATTACAAGAACTTTTTTGCCGGTCAGATCCGCCGCGGTGAAACCAAGCGCTGCTGCGACGGTAGTCTTTCCGACTCCGCCCGGGCCAGCGACAATTACGATCTGCGAATCCGAAAGCAGCTCGGCTATGCCTGCCACAGGAAATCGTCCCATTCCGCTGCGAGCGCTTCGCCGAGATCTCTCACGAGCTTCATGCGCGAGCCTTCGCCAAACATGAGAGGCAGCAATGCCGTTGGAACCGCACCGGCGCCAGCCATAAGACGCTCCACATACGGATCCGCGCAGCGGCGCATCTCCAGAGCGGCATTCGACCCGCGCAAAAGAAGTCCAATGCCGCCGGGAATCACCTTGTTGAGAACGCTTATCGCCTTGGGTTCCTGGAGCAAGATGAAGAACTCCTCTTCGGATCGCGAAAACAGCTCCGGCATCACCTTGTTGACGATAAGGGCGCCTAAATGAACGTGGGTCTCGTTGTCGATCCTGTCGGCAAGCTCCAGGGCTTCATTCACTGGAGTTTCTGCTGGGGTGGCTACTATGATCACCGAAGTCTGGGACGGGTCGTAAAGAATATCCTCCATCCATGCAACCTGGTCTTTCACCATTCCCAACCGGACCAGCTCTGAAATCCCTTTTGGCGAGGCAAGTTGGGAGACAATATGACCGGTTGATGTCGCATCTACAAGAATGAGATCGTATCTCGCTTCTCTGACCTCATAGCAAAGCTTGCCGACCACTAGGATTTCCTGGACGCCAGGAGCGGCATTGGCGATAAAATCAAAGGTTTTCGCCAATGGACCCAGCTTCGCGACGACAGGCACTTTAAGATATATCCGCAGATACTCCCGTAGAGCCTCCTCCGTGTTCATCGACATGAGAAAAAGATTTTCCCTAATCTCAGTCGGCACGAATCCGCATGGCTCGCAGTCCAAATGGCGCGCGATATCCCCCTTCGCGTCAACTTCGCAGATAAGGGTGCGCTTCCCCGCTTTGGCGGCAAGCAGACCCAAAGCCGCAGTAATTGACGTTTTTCCAACTCCGCCCTTGCCAGTTATGAATACCAGTGACCGGTCAAGCAGCCCTAAAGAGTTCGACGATCCATTGCGGGGCACAACAATCTCCTACGGTGCGCCAAAACCCACGCGCCGATCTTCCTTTGTCGCACCGACCTCGACATACGCCAGCTTCGACACAAATACTCCAAGCCTGTGCCCCTTTTTGTCCTGAATCCAAATGATCGACGAACCTGAAGAAATTGAAGCCTCGAGTGACTCGATGAATTGCTCCTGAGTCGTGCCTTCCGGTAGTTCAAGATCCATTTCTCGCGGCGAATCTGAGATGCCAATGCGAATGTCCACTATTTGCCTCCGCTACAAGTTACCTGACCTAAAGCCTAACGTAAATTTGCGCCGATGATCATCACTGCGATTCCTTGAACCAAAAGGACCGTGGCTCATGGAGAGCTCAGGCGAATCAGTTTCGTCCCTTGCCCGCCATTGCCCTTCCCGGGCCGCCGCGCGACTAATGAAGACTGCCGGTCCGGCAAAAGAATGAAGGCTCCCCCGATCAAAGAGAACCTCCAAGCCCTGCATCTCGACTCCGCCGTTAGCGACGCCGCGACAAGTACCGGTCCACCCCAGTGGCGACGGCAGCGATTTAATACCTGAGAAAATCTAGACGGACTTCAGTTCTCAAGCTAGCTCTTGACCTTCAACTCCGACCTATACACCCTGGCAGGCCCCAAGGCTTCAACAGCCGACGCAAGCGCATCGTATGCCATGGAGGCCTCAGAGTCGGGCTCGCCGGCAGTGATCGGTACGCCTTCGTCACCGCCAATGCGCACGTCGGGAACTAGCGGGATTTGTGCAAGGAGAGGGACTCCGAGATTGCTGGCAAGCTCATTTCCACCGCCCTCGCCGAATATGGAGTATTTCTTCCCGTCGTCGCCAACGAACCAGGACATGTTCTCTATCACGCCCCGCAAGGGAAGTTTGAGCTGTCTGGCAGCATACGCGCTGCGCTGAGCAACACGCTGGGCAGCAGGTTGAGGCGTGGTTACAACCAAAATCTCAGACTTTGGAAGATACTGTCCCATCGACAGCGCCACATCCCCGGTGCCAGGAGGCATATCCAGAAGGAGGAAATCGAGATCACCCCAGTAAACGTCAACAAGGAACTGCTCAAGCGCCTTGTGAAGCATGGGACCTCTCCAAATAACCGGCGTTTCATCGGAAACAAAGAATCCGACAGAAATGCATCTGACCCCGTAAGCCACGGGAGGCAGCATCAGATCATCGATCAACAAAGGATTGCGGGAAATTCCCAGCATCTTAGGCACCGAAAAACCGTAGACGTCGGCATCTAGGATGCCAACTTCATATCCTTTCTTTGCCAGCGCGACCGCCAGGTTGACGGAGGTCGAAGACTTCCCGACACCGCCTTTCCCGGATGATATGCCAAGAACCCTTGTCTTAGTGCCTGGCTCCATGAACTGATTTACGCGGCCCTGCTCATGTCCGATTGGATTTGCTACCTTCTGAGCTTCCGAATCACTGGGCGGTTTCAGCAAATTGCGAAGCCTAAGGAGGTCTGGCTGGGATAGCCCCCTAAGTTCCACGTCAATCTTGCTAGCCAGGTTCGCCTTCGCCAGAGCCTCTAAGACCACTGATTTCAAAGCCTCCTCATACGGCAGCGGATCTGCAACGACTCCGATCGGAACGACCAGCTTGCCACCCCACGCATTAATCGGCTCACCAACCAGTCCCAACTCCACCAGCGGTTTCCTAATTTCAGGTTCCAGGACTCCGTATAAAGCCGCTTCAACCTCTTTTTTGGTGACTGCCACTCGACTTACCTCCATTTGACGGTTCTAGCCGCACAAAACTCCAGGAACCATTAGGTATCACTAAATTCTCCTACCGCTATAGAATAAATGTTATGCGGCAAACGGAACTAGTGACAACTCGAAACGAAGGTAGTTCAAAAAATAGGGCAAGTACATCGACTTGGGCCCCTGCCAATGTCGTCGCCGACGAGCATCTGTTCGAGATGTTGCCGGCTTCGCCGCGAAGCCTTTCTGACGACCAGTTTTCTGCGACTGTAGCTGCGATAGTTTCGGCATTTGGTGATCCAACCAGGAGAAGCATCTACCTTTTCACCCGGGAATCAAATGGGGTGACGGCATCCGAGGCCGCAGCCGAGTTCGGACTCCATCCAAACGTCGCGAGGCACCATCTAGACAAACTGGCAGCCGGTGGCTATCTCGATGTATTCGTTGACCGAAAGATCTCCAGCGGAGCGGGAAGGCCGTCAAAGAAATATAAGGGCTCCAAGAACCAAAATTCCGCTGAGACCGCACCTCACACGGATGAACTGCTCGCTCTACTTTTGACGAGCGCTCTGGAGCGTCTACCTGAAGACCAGATTGAATCCATGGCCAATGAAGTCGGCGAGAAGTTTGGAAAGCTTCTCGCTTCCCAGATGAAGCCGACTGACAGCCAAATCTCACTGAACCAAGCAATGCGTGCGATAGCCGATGCCTTGACTGCGCATGGTTTCGCCGCGAGATCAGAGCCTGCCGGGCCAAACCGCGACACGGTGATTTCAGACTGTTGTCCATTTGGCACCGTAGCGCTGATGCATCCCGTGCTATGCGCAGTGGACAGGGGCATTGTAAAGGGAATGCTGTCGACGCTCTACGGAGGGCCAGTGCCTATAAGGATGTCCTCAAGAGCGCGCGGCGATCAGAACTGCGCAGTTTCCATCTGATCCGTCGACTTTGGCAAGGGCATGCAGCACTTTGCCTGTTGGGGATACCTTTCCGCTTTGGCGAGGGAGGACGTAGCCTTCTGACAGTTCAGTCGTCCCAGTACCTTTGCTCCTTCCAGGGATCGCCATACATGTGATAGCCGTTTTGCTCCCAGAATCCAGGCTCGTCACCACTCATGAATTCGATCCCCCTGAGCCACTTCGCAGATTTCCAGAAATACAGCCTTGGCACGAAGAATCTGAGAGGATAGCCATGGTCTGGCTCTAGAGGCCTGCCGTCATATTCGTAAGCCAGGAGCGCAACGTTGTCTCCCGTAAGGTCTTCAAGAGGGAGATTCGCGGTGAAACCGTATTCGGAGTGGCACATTATGTGAGTGGCGTCGCTGTGCGCGCCGGCCATGTCATAAATGACTGAAAATGGCACCCCTTTCCACTTGGTGTCGAACTTCGACCACTTCGTGACACAGTGGATGTCAGTAGTGACTTCGACCGATGGTAGTTCAAGGATATCTGACCAAGACAGCACAAGTCGATTATCGACAAGCCCGGTAATCGAAAAAGTCCATGAAGATAGATCCGGGTATCTCGGAACACTGCCCGCATGCAATACGGGGAATCTATCCGTATGATATTGACCAGGTGGAAGACGATTTGGATCAATGCCCGCCTGCAAAAGCTGATACCTGTTGCGATCAAAAAATCCCATACCTAATCCTAACAATCTAAGAAATCTAAATGGCCTAGTTAAGTTGCGAAGGAATAGGTTGCCCAGCCTGTTTGTAAGCGGAAATGATCACGGATTTGGTTGCGTCAATAAAAGACTGGCTTGGTTTATCCGCAAGGAACGCGTGAAACTGAGATATTGCCCCATTCGCGTTATGGCGATCCTGGAACAAGACGTAGCCAAGAAAAACTCGAGCGTCAGGATATCCCGGATCGAGCTTCACCGCTTTCTCGAGAAGCTGCTGGCCTTGATTTATCAAGGCTGAATTGCTGTCCTTTTCGCCAGCCTGTGTCAATAACCACCCCTGGTAGGTCAAGGCGACGGGTTTATTCGTGTCGACCTCAAGCACAGATGACAGCAGCTGAAGAGCCTGCACATCTTGCCCCTGGTTAGCGAGAACTCTTGCCTTCAGAATCGTTTGGGCTTCATTCTGTGCCTGTACAGCCGTGGCGGCAAGCTCCTTTTGGTTGTTGTCATGGTTCCGGATAATCCAGATCGCTGATCCTATTCCAGCCAATACGAGCAAAGCGCCCATGTAGAGAAGCCACTTCCTCCGAACTGGGCCAAGGCTCTTTTGGCTCGCCAACTCATCTTGAGGCGTTTCGCCCAGCGATCCTTGCATTTGGCCGACGCCCGTCCCGGCGGCAGTGTCATCTCCGACCGGGATTTCCAGGTCCGATTGCCGTCCTTCGTCGTCGAAAACGCCAGAACTATTCCGCCAGCGGCGAAAGCCAAAAAATACAGTCAGCCCTATTATCACCGCCAGGAACGCGAAGGGAAGAAGCGCCATTACAGTTCCGCCGTAAGCGGCTGGCGGAGACATAAGAATTGACGGGCCGTAGCTTGCTTCCAATGCATTGATTATCTGGGAGTCGCTTTCACCCGCCTTGACCTGCTTCTCGACGAAACTTCTAACCGCAAATGCGCCAGCGGTATTCGACGCTAGTGCGGAAACCCCGTCACAGCTCGGGCATTTAACCTCGGATTCAATTCGTATCACGCGCTGCTGGGATGTAAGTTGCGACCTTGAAGAGAGCAGGGCGTAGGAAATTCCAACGGCAGTGACCGCCACCGCTACGATAAGCAGCCATTTCAACAGCTTCATTCTGGGAATCAGCGCTTTAGGTGCGCTTTCGGAATGAATTTCAGCCATTTACCTTTTACCGCCGCTCTTCGCCGCTTGCAGCATCAGAAGAAGAGCCAAGCACTAAAAACCTCTGGCTTTGGCTATTGAGACCAGCTGGTTCAAGGAGGCCAAACTCACCGGTCCAACAATTTCCGTCAGAATAACCCCGTTGGGCGCAATCAAATAGCTCTGCGGCGGCTGCGACACGCCATATGAAAGTGCAATCTGTCCATTGGGATCGCTGACCGCCTGGTAATTTGCTCCGTATCGGCGCAGAAAACCTGCCGCAGACGAATTGACGTCGTCGAAAACCACGCCTAAAACGCTAACGCCCGGAGTGCTGCTCGAAAACTGCGCCAGCGCCTTCTCTTCATCCTGGCACGGAGTGCACCAGGATGCGAAAAAGTTCACCAATACGAACCGTCCCGCATAGCTAGTCAAGGATACTCTTTTTGCCATCCAAGGAAGTCCCCGATATTGCTGGCGCGGTTTTGTTTATTAGCGGCGAGGCGACGGTCTGCATACTTACCGGCTTGCGGGTCGCGAGCAGAACCGCCAGGCCGACAAGAAACACCCCCATTGCAGCAGCGATGATGCGCACAGTCTTCCTAGGTCCGGTTTTCGGGCTTCGACTTTGCTCGTGCAACTGGTCCGTCACCTTTTCTTTTCTTTCATTATGGCGCCACGGGAATTTCCGGCTCTGGTTCTTCCCTTTTCAGAGCGAGCTCCTCTTCGACGTACTCCAGAGGGGAAATATCTTTCGTTCCGAAGGCGGCAACAGCTGCTCCCACCGCCATCAAAGCACCTGCGATCCAAATCCAGGAAACCAGAGGTTGAATGACCACGCCAAATGTAGCGGGTCCGCTGCTTGTATTGGGCGGCAGATCGAGCGTGAGATACACGTCGTCGACAAGACCTGGCCTCACCGACGGTGTCCCAACGACCTCGGAATTATTTCCAAATTGGGACACTTCAGGCGTGTAGTTCGCCGAACCGTCCACTGAAATGAGCGCCTCAAGCGAAGTCTTCGCCGGCGTCACGACAGTCTGTATCCCGTGATATGTAAATTCATGCCCGTCGAAAGACGAACTCTGTCCCGGTTTGAGTATCAGCGAAGTGCGCTGTCCGTACGAGGTCGATGACACCAAGGCCAGAGCAATTATGGCGACCGCCATATGCACGAGCATCCCGCCGTTTGTCCTTGAAAACAGCTGGCGCAGGATGCCTCTTTTGTGCCTCCTTCCATACATGGTATGCACATCTGCCTGGCGAAGTGCGGCGCTGGCGGCAAATACAGCCATGGGATAGGCAAAAATCAAACCCGGGCTATGAACCCGTTCCACTACCTCCACCACAACCGCAATAGCAGCTGCAACGGAAGGCCACACAAGGCGACGCTGAACAAGACTCCGATTGGTTCTCTGCCAAGGAAGCAGCGGAGCGGTCCCCATGAAAAATAAGATGGCAATGCCGATCGGACCAATAAATGCATCGAAGTAAGGAGCACCCACCGTGACCTGGGCTCCGTTGATCGCCTGCAAAAGAAGGGGAAAAGTCGTTCCCAGGAGAACCACGAAGGCAAAGAGCACGAAAAGGACATTATTCAAAAAAAAGGCGGACTCCCGCGATATTGCCGGCGCGATTACCCGGCTCGAGCGCAGTCCATCTCCCCGCCATGCAATGAGAGCCAGTGAAATTCCAACTGCTGCAAAAAAGAAGACCAGGAGAAAAGGGCCGAGAGTGGAATCAGAAAAACTGTGAACCGATTGAAGAATTCCGGAACGGGTGAAGAACGTCCCCAAAATCGTCAATGAAAATGCCGAAACTATAAGAGAGATGTTCCAAACCCGCATGATTCCACGGCGCTGCTGGGCAATTGAGGAATGCAGATATGCAGTCCCGGCCAGCCATGGAAGAAGCGCGGCATTTTCGACTGGATCCCATGCCCAATAGCCTCCCCATCCAAGCACCTGATACGACCACCAGGCACCCAAAATGATACCAACGGTAAGGAAACCCCAAGCCAGGAGGGACCACCGTCGTGTTTCCGTGACCCAGTCCTCATCTAGTCGATTTGTGATCAGACTGGCAAGTGCGAATGCGAACGGAATTGTGAAACCGACGAATCCCAGATAGAGGAAAGGGGGATGGATGGCAACTAGAGGATGGTCCTGCAGCAGTGGATTCGGCCCTATTCCATCTGCCGGCACCACCCCGGAGATTCGAACAAACGGGTTCGCGGGACCCAGCATCAGCGCAAAAAAGAACGCCGCCACCACATTGGTTATTAGAAGTGCCCAAGCCGGCAGCTCGTCAGTCGGGCGCCGACGTGTGCGTATCACCAAGCCGCCCAAGTACAACGACAGGACCAGTCCCCATAGAAGAATCGATCCCTGCAAGGCCGACCACATCCCTGTGACCGTGAAAAGGAGAGGAGTTTCCCTCGAGTTATTGGAAGCCACATAAGCTAGGGAGAAGTCGTGGGTCAAAAGACCGCGTTCCATGGCAAAGGTGGCTAGGATCGCCCCTGCTAAAACTACAAAACTATAGTTCCGCCCGTGCCGGATTACCCCTGACTTGTGCTTTAAAAGACCGTACCCCAAAATCGAGATGGTGAACACGGCTCCAACAAAACCGATCAGCACTCCGGTTTGACCCAGAACTGCGTTCATAGCTTCTTTCCATTAACCGTAGCGACTCTGTCTGGATGAGCCGCGACATAACTAGCCGAGTGCTTGACCATTATCTGATTGGATAGAAAGATATTTTGTTGAAAGTGCCCGACGAGGACAACGGGAATATTGGGCTGGAACAGCTGAGGGGGATTTGCAATGTCATGAACCTGAACAAAGACGTTGCTCGATTCGACTGAAAAATCCACCCCGGTACCAGTAGTGTGAATGCTCCCTGGGACGACGACGCCTTCGAGCCGGAATGTCTTATTCCCGAGCTGAGCGCGATCCTGAACGGCACCAGCAGCAGTTCGGAAATACACCAGCGAATTGCCTAATCCCTTATATAGCAAGAACCCGATCGCAACTATCACGATGCCTAGAGCGGCCCACGCCCTCCGCGCTCTTCGTCTAGAGGGCAGCACCCTCGGCTTAGCCTTATTTGAATTGGCTGGCTGACCGGAGCCGGTCCCGCCTGACACTGACTGGACCATCTATTGCTGCGGCCCGGACTCGTCCCGGTCATCTTTAGCCTTAACTGGCAGAAGCGACCTTTTCAATTTCTTTGATTTGTTTAGCAGCAGTGCGGAGTAGCCGCCCAAACCACCTAACACCGCTAAATACCCTGCCTCAACGTAGCCGTTCATAATATTCCTCCGATTCCCTTTTCAAACCTTGGAAGGCTGGCCGACGTTATTGGCATCGCCACTCGATTCAATTTGGCTGGATCCCAATCCAGGCTCGTTCCGGCGTTCCTGGATGAGCTTCTCCAACTCCGCGTCAAGTACGTTCTGCTCTAAAGCGGCGATCTGGTAACGGTGCAAAAGCATCCACACGTACACGAAGGTGAAGGCGATAAATCCTAGCAACAATGTACTTGCCATCTCACCGTGAATTCTGGGACTTAGACTCGGGTTCAAGACTGTGGCACCTTGGTGCAGCGTTCTCCACCATACGACCGATTGGTGCACGATTGGCACGTCAATGAACGCGATTAGTCCAGCAATCGCCGATCTCACCGCACGCTGATGGCTGTCTGCAGGGATCCGTCGCAATGCCAGATATCCGATGTAAAGAACGAAAAGCAATGCCGTCGTGGTCAGCCTTGCATCCCAGGTCCACCACACCCCCCAAGCCGGCCTGCCCCAAATAGAGCCGGTGATCAGTGTCAAACCCGTAAATATGACGCCAACTTCAGCAGAAGAGGCAGCCAGCAAATCCCATCGCAGGTTCCGTGTCCGCCTCCAAAGATAAAGAACGCTGGCCAGCGACGTGACACCATAGGCGAGGTAAGCCACCCAAGCCATTGGTGGGTGGACATAGATCAATCTGACCAATTGCCCCTGCACCACGTCAGGGGGTGTTACCCAAAGGCCCAGAACCACAGTGACGGCTACTAAGAGCACGGACACTATGCCCATTGCTCTTCGCAATCTTTGATATCTCTTGGATCCCATCAACCCTCCAGAATACTGTTGTAAAAAACAGTCCCTAATGCAAGATAGACCACAGCGAAAACTATCAGTAGTCGCAACCAGGGATCTACCAACCAAGCGCTGCCCGCGAAAGCATCCTGCCATGATTTCGTAGCAGCCAGCAGTACCGGAGATGCCACTGGCACCAGTAGAAGTGGCAATAGAGTCTGCTTGGCCTTTGAACTGCTCGCCAATTGAGAATAGAGCACACCTGCCGCACTGATTCCCAGTGTCGCGAAAACCGCTGAAATAGTAACCAGGGGCCAGCCGCCTATCTTTGGCCCGTAAAGAACGATCATGGCAATAGTCAGAACTATCTCTAATAAAAATAGTTGCACAAATACAGAAGCAACCTTACCCAGGAAAATTCCACCCGGGTCGACCCCGTACACTAAAAGCCCATCGCTGGCGTTGTCATGTGTTTCAATCGCAATGGCGCGATCGACGCCCAAGATAGAGGAAATCAAAACCGCAAGCCAGAACAGCCCTGGAGCGACCATTTGCAGCGTATCCGGCGATGTGTCAAGGGCAAAGGCGAAAACTATAAGTACTATGAATCCAAACGGGAGTATTTGGTTGAACGTGACCTTTGACCTTAATTCGATTCTCAAATCCTTTCCGGCGATCAATAAGGCATCACGCCACATTGCCGGTCCCCAACTTGGTGCTGGGCGCACCGTCTTCGGATCCAGACTCTCGAACGTCGTTGATCACCTTCCCGCCGCCAATCTCGACAGTGCGGGTCGGGATGAGCGCCCCATGGTCGGGTTCGTGCGAAGCTACGAGCACGGTAGAGCCATTAGCCACCGCGGCAATAAGGGCCGAGTCGAGAACATCTCTGGTCCATGAGTCAAGCGACGCATGAGGCTCATCCAGCAGCCAAAGTTCAGGCTCTCTCGCCATAAGCGCTGCCAATGCCACTTTCTTTCTTTGGCCTGCCGACATTACCGCGACCTTCAGCTCGGATAATCGGCCGGCAAGCCCTACGGCGGCGAGAGACGACTCAACCCGTGCCGTATCCGACCTGGTGGCCCTCAGGACAAAACTGACATTTTCTCTCGCAGTTAGTTCTTCATACAGGAAGCTATCGTGACCCAGCAGACCGACGCGATGTCTGGCATCGGCGGGATTGGAGACGAGGTCGACGCCGAGGACAGATGCGCTGCCTCTTGCGATGCGCAATAGTCCGGCGACGGCCCTAAGAAATGAAGTCTTGCCAGCTCCGTTGCGGCCTTTCACTAAAACAACTTCACCTGGACCAGCTTCGAAATCAATGCCGGTCAGTATCGGAAAGTTACCCGAAACGACAACCACATTCTTGAAGTTAACCAGATCTCGCATCTCTATCAATCTATTCGAGACTGAGAATTATCCTTTTTCAGTCAAGACTGCAAAAATTCCAGATCGTGGCGGACCATCATTTCAACCAAGGCAGGAAACTCGACTTCGGCCGTCCAGCCCAGCATCGAATGGGCCTTACTGGCATCGCCTACTAGGAAGTCAACTTCAGCTGGGCGCATGAAAGCTTCATTTACGACGACGTACTTGTTCCAATCAAGTCCCACCACGGAAAATGCCAGCTCGCAAAACTCACGAACCGAATGGGTCTTCCCGGTTGCAATCACAAAATCCTCGGCTGTGTCCTGCTGGAGCATCATCCACATCGCCTTCACGTAATCTCCTGCAAATCCCCAGTCTCTCTGAGCATCCAGATTCCCCAGAGAAATGGTTTCATCAAGACCGAGCTTTATTCTCGCTACCCCATTCGAGATCTTTCGGGTCACGAACTCCAGACCTCTTCTCGGCGATTCATGATTGAAAAGTATCCCCGAGATAGCATGCACCCCGTGGCTCTCCCGATAGTTCACGGTAATCCAGTGCCCGTATACCTTTGCTACTCCATAGGGACTTCTTGGATAAAAAGGGGTTTTCTCGTTTTGCGGCACTTCGAGGACCCTTCCAAACATTTCTGAAGAAGAAGCCTGGTAAAACCTGATTTCCGGATCGACTATCCGAATTGCGTCGAGGAGGCGCGTAACGCCGAGTGCAGTGGTTTCACCAGTGAATACCGGCTGTGACCAGGAGGTCTGAACGAATGACTGGGCAGCCAGATTGTAAACTTCTTGAGGCCTGCACTGCCTTAGCGCATTGATCATGGAAACTTCGTCTAGAAGATCGCCCGTTACCAAGGACACCCTGTTCTGTATATGCGCTATCCGCTCGAAATTAACCGTTGACGAGCGACGGATCATTCCAAAGACCTCGTAGCCTTTCGAGAGCAAGAACTCGGCTAAGTACGAGCCATCCTGTCCGGTTATCCCAGTAATTAGCGCTCGCTTGTTCGCCACGGTTCCCACCTTTTGCGTCTTAGGATCAAGGTTTGACTAGCCACTTAGCATAGCCATTATTCTGCCGCCTGAATTGGACTTCCTGCAGCAACTCTGCAATCTTACATATCAGATGGTCCTTGTTAGCCATGACATTCGAATCAGCGCGAATACGTGGTAACCTACTACCGCAAGCCTCAACTAATGCGGTATAAACAGAAGAGGGCTCCAAACGAATTTCGTGAAACTCCGGAAAGATCCAGGTATGGCCACAACACTGCTGGCTGGTCGGGCAGATCAAGTCAAAAAGCCTAAAACCACAACCCGCCAGTCTCGGCTTCCTGCGCCGGAACGAAGAATGTTGCTCATCAACCAAGCCCTCCAGTGCTTTTCCAAAAGCGGTTACCACGCTACGTCAATGGACGAAATCTGTGCGGCGGCAGGAGTAACCAAGCCGGTCATTTACAGGCACTTTTCTTCAAAGCGGCAACTGTATTCGGATTTGATTAGAGAGGTGGGAGATGAGCTATGCAATAGCATTCGTCTTGCTGCCGAAAAAGGGGAGACCCTTCATAAGCGGGTTGAACTGGGATTTGAAGCATACTTCCGCTTCGCCTGCGAATCGCGTGCCGGTTATGAGCTCCTATTCGGATCTGGGCCTCGCAGAGACCCTGAATTCAAAGATGCTATCGAGAAAATTGAAAGCGAAATCGCCGATCTAGTATCGTCCAAAATCGAAGCTGATTTAGATGAGACGCATAAGGCGTTCCTGGCCCTCGGAGTTATTTCGCTGGCAGAAGGAACCGTTAGAAGATGGCTAGCGACACTGGATCCAGTCGA
The DNA here is from genome assembly GCA_027320695.1 of Actinomycetota bacterium. Taxonomy (GTDB): domain Bacteria; phylum Actinomycetota; class Acidimicrobiia; order Acidimicrobiales; family Acidimicrobiaceae; genus SCQM01. The sequence continues at coordinate 16,611 of DAHVKW010000017.1, forward strand.
GCATCCGCAGCATAAACCAATATCTTACGAAGAAAGCGGCGCCCAACTATGGGCCAGCCGAGTCACCGACCTCGCCTGGGCAGGGCTGCGCGGAATACGGCGCGACTGATCGGGCCCAAACTAGCGGATGTGGACTTTGGAAATGGCCCGAGCGATGATCAACCTCTGTATTTCAGACGTCCCCTCGAAAATCGTGTAGATTTTCGCATCCCGATACCACCGCTGGACCGGATATTCGCGTACGTACCCATAGCCTCCAAGTATCTGGATTGCCTCTTCGGTAACTTTCACTGCCGTTTCACCTGCGTAAAGCTTTGACATCGAACCCTGTGCGGCATCGAAGGGAATCTTGTTGGCCGCCATCCATGCCGCTCGGTGCACCAAAAGTCTTGATGCATCAATCTTGACCGCCATGTCGGCAAGCTTGAAGGCAATCGATTGGTTTTCGATTATGGGCCGGCCAAACTGAGACCTTTGCTTGGCATAGTCGAGTGCAAATTCGTAGGCCGCCCTCGCGATACCGAGCGCCTGGGCCCCCACCATTGGACGCGAAGCCTCAAAGGTGGCCATGGCCGCTTGGGTCTGGGACTTCTTGCCTTCTCTGGCCCTTGCCAGTCTTTCGTCAAGCGCCTCCTTGCCACCCAGGAGTGCCGAACCAGGAACCTTGCAATTGTCCAGAACTACCTCCGCGGTATGCGAGGCCCTGATTCCAAGCTTCTTGAACTTCTGCCCTTGCGATAGCCCCGCTGTCCCCGGTCCGATCACAAATGAGGCCTGCCCTCGCGCACCCAAAGAAGAATCGACGCTCGCCACCACTACATGAACATCGGCGATTCCGCCATTTGTGATCCATGTCTTTGTTCCGTCCAAGGTCCAAGTGTCGGATGCGGCATCGTATACCGCCTTCGTACGCAGCGACGAAACGTCCGACCCAGCATCGGGCTCGCTGACCGCAAAAGCGGCCAACTGAGGCTTATCGGGAGTTCCAAAGCATTGAGGTACCCACTCGCCAATCTGCTCATTAGTCCCATTGGACATTATGCCCACCACGGCAAGTATCGAGCCAAACACGGCCAAATTTATTCCGGCATCGCCCCAAGCCATCTCTTCATTGACCAGCGCAAGAGTAAGGCCGGTCTGGTCAGCGTATCCGTTGGCTATGAAGTCGAAAGAATACAACCCGATCTTGGCGGCCTCTTGAATTATCGGCCACGGGGTTTCCTCGCGTTCATCCCACTCGGATGCCGCGGGACGAATTACCTTTTCTGCAAACTCGTGCACCCACTTCTGGATGCTTAGCTGATCCTCATTGATCTGAAGTGAAAAATCTCCCACGACAAACTTCCTCTCAACCTAAATGCTTCAACCATCTTACTAGTGAGTAACAAATAGGTCAATTAAATGGTTGAACTAAGAACACAATGTTCTTAGTTCAACGCGCACGGGTTTGCCGAAAGATTTTAAGTAATCGTGAAGGTTATGAAACTCGCACGTCAACAGCTTGGAGACCTTTGGGGCCCTCTTGGACCTCAAACTCTACAACCTGCCCCTCTTCCAAAACTCTGTAACCATTCATTTGAATAGCACTAAAGTGTACAAATACGTCTGCACCATTATCCTGAGAGATGAAGCCGAAGCCCTTCTCTGAGTTGAACCACTTTACAGTACCGGTCGCCACTGTGGCGATCTCCCTTCTAAAAAAGCAACTACTAGCAAGAAGGGAATTTCCAAATTCACACGAAAAAAGTCTTTCAAAGACAACGTTCAGATGGGTCGGCTACCCCTTCTTAATTTCTCACGATAGCACCCGTCCATTACACTTAGCCACAATTATTTTTTAAATTATCAACCAAAGACGGTAATTGGACCGATAAATATATGCGCAGTGCGGTAACACTCCAGCTGAAGTGCCCAAAATGAACACCGGATCAAGCTGATTCACAAACACTATTGTGCGTCGGGAAAACTTGTGAAACTGCCTTAAAAACCGTCCTGCATTGAAATTAATACCTTAATGAATCAGCTCGAGGTTGCGAACCCTACTCAGGCATTTCGAAAATTTTCTTTATCTTCTGGCCGATGGAAGTGTCTTCGACAGCATAACCAAGAGCAGAAATTTCCTGCCTAATGCGATCCGAAAGGGCATAGTTCTTCTCCCTGCGGGCCTCAGCCCTTTCATCTAGCAGTCCCTGGACTTCAGCCGTTATTTCCCCATTCCAAATTCCCTTGAGGTCAAGCCCCAGTACTTCCAACAGGTGCGCCATTGTCACGCAGGAATTAGCTGCCTCCGCCACTCGCCCATCATCCAGCAGTTGGTTGATCCGCGATCTGAGCTCGAACAGTCTTGCAGTCGCAGCCGGAGTGTCAAGATCATTATCCATCGCATCCGCGAAAGCTGCCAGCTCAGTTTGATCGAGTTCCGCCTCGTCTAAATTGGCGCCTGTTTCACCTACCCGCTGCTGTGTGGCATCGAGACGCGCCAGAGCTCTTGAGGCCTCAGATACCGTCTGCGGATTCACCTCAAGTGGCGACCGATAGTGAGACTGAACTACCAGCAAACGATAAGCCCTAGGGTCCGTGCTGTGCAAGAGTTCGTCAAGTGTGGTGAAGTTGCTCAAAGATTTTGACATTTTTTCACTTCCCACCATCACGAAACCGTTGTGAACCCAGTGCCGTGAAAACTTGTAATGCATCACAGCCGCCTGCGCCCGCTCATTTTCATGGTGAGGAAAAGATAGATCAAGTCCCCCTCCGTGGAGGTCGAACTCCTCGCCCAAGAGATCTACGGACATGACCACGCACTCCGTATGCCAGCCAGGCCTTCCATCACCCCAAGGAGACTCCCAGCCCCAGGAAGAGCCTTCGGAAAACTTCCACAGAACAAAATCCGTCGGCGAGCGTTTGAACTCCTTCTCCGCAATCCGTGCGCCAGCCTTCAAAGAATCTAGGCTCTGACGTGCCAGCAAGCCGTAGTCGGAAACCTTGCTCGTATCGAAATAAATGCCATCCTCACCGACGTAGGCGACATCCGCTTTGATCAATGACTCAATTAGGCTGATCATCTGACGTATGTACTCGGTAGCATGTGGAATGTGATGAGGCCTGAGCACCCCCAATTTGTCCATGGTTAAGAACCATTTTTCTTCAAATTCCAATGCAACCTCGGCCGGAGAACAGTTTTCAGCCTCCGCCCTCTCTAAAATCTTGTCATCGACATCCGTAATGTTCGAGACGTGCCTGACTTTCAGTCCACGCCACTCCAAATATCTGCGGAGCACGTCGAAGACCAAGGCATACCGACCATGCCCAAGATGGGCGACGTCATATACCGTCGGTCCGCAGACGTACATTGAAAATTGGCCAGAAGTCATTGGAGTTATCTCAACGAGATCTCCAATTGCAGTATCAAAAAGACGAAGCACAAAAGGTACGGTACCTGATAGATGAGTTATTCAGTCCCCGAAAAACCGTCACTTGACGGATTAGAGGAAAAATGGCTAAAAAATTGGCAGGAAAACGGCACCTACACGTACCGCAACGGCACGGAAAGAGAGAAAATCTACTCAATTGACACCCCGCCGCCCACGGTAAGTGGTTCCCTGCACATAGGTCACGTATTCTCATACACCCACACCGATGTCATCGCCCGATTCAAGCGGATGCGGGGATTCAGAGTGTTCTATCCAATTGGCTGGGACGACAATGGCGTTCCAACTGAGCGCCGAGTTCAGAATTATTACGCAGTCCGTTGTGATCCGTCTATGTTGTACAATCCCGATTTCAAGCCAGGATCCCAAACTGGCAAAGATCAGACGCCAATTTCACGTAAGAACTTCGTCGAACTTTGCCAGCAACTCACGATTCAGGATGAAAAGGCCTTTGAAGACCTATGGCGCCATCTTGGTCTCTCAGTCGACTGGGATCTGACCTACACCACCGTCGGTCCGCGCGCTCAGAAAGTATCCCAAGCGGCGTTTTTAAAGCTAATAGAAAAGGATGAAATTTACAGCGCAGAGGCACCTACTCTTTGGGACGTGGACTTCGCCACAGCCGTCTCGCAGGCAGAACTGGAGGACCGTGAGATTGAGGGCGCATTTCACAAAGTGCGTTTCTATAGAGAAGAGGGCGACTCGGAAGTTGTCATCGAAACCACGAGGCCGGAACTCATTCCCGCAGTTGTAGCTTTGGTGGCAAATCCAGAAGACGACAGATACAAACCCCTTTTTGGCACCTTCGTCTACTCTCCCCTGTTCGGAACTCGAATTCCAGTCGTAGCCCATGAACTTGCGGAACCGGATAAGGGCTCAGGCATCGCAATGGTCTGTACATTCGGTGACCTGACCGACGTACTCTGGTGGAGGGAACTTGGACTGGATCTTCGTTTGATCGTAGGACGCGACGGACGCTTATTGCAACCAGAATGGGGATCTCGGGGCTGGGAGTCACGTGACACCGACCTTGCTAAGGCAAATTACTCGCAAATAACCGGGAAACCGATCCGGCGAGCTAGAGAAATCATTGTAAATCTGCTTGACGAACAGGGTCATCTGGTTGAGCAGCCACGAAAGATCACCCATCCAGTGAAATTCTACGAGAAAGGCGATAAGCCCCTCGAAGTGGTGGCATCCAGGCAATGGTTCATAAGGACACTGGACCACAAGGAAAAGCTCATCTCACTTGGCAAAGAACTCAACTGGGTACCGTCTTACATGCGGGTCCGCTATGAAACCTGGGTTGAAGGTCTCAATGCGGATTGGAATGTGTCACGCCAAAGATTCTTTGGTATTCCGATTCCCGTTTGGTATCGTCTTGATCATCGCGGCGAGATCGACTTTGAAAATCCGATCCTGCCAAACATCGGCCAGCTGCCAGTCGATCCGTCGCAAGACACTCCGCAGGGATTTAGCGAGGAACAAAGAAACCAACCCGGCGGTTTCGTCGGTGATCCAGACGTTATGGATACATGGGCGACATCGTCTCTGACTCCACAAATAGCGACTTCCTGGCTGGACGATGATAAAATCTTCAACTCGCTGTTCCCGATGGATCTAAGACCGCAGGGCCAGGACATCATCCGCACCTGGCTCTTCTACACCGTGCTGAGATCCGCACTCGAGCATGATCAGATTCCCTGGAGGAACACCGTCATATCTGGCTTCGTGCTGGACCCAGACCGCAAAAAGATGTCCAAGTCCAAAGGCAACGTGGTGACTCCAATGCCACTGCTTGAAAAACATGGGGCCGATGCCTTGCGATATTGGGCGGCAAGCGGTCGACCTGGAGTTGACACTGCTGCAGACGAAGGGCAGATGAAGATAGGCAGAAGGATGGCCATCAAACTGCTCAATGCCTCCAAGTTTGCGCTAAGCATTGCCGGCACCGATTCCGGCGAAAAATTCAGGTCAAAAACGAGTTTGACCATTGCTGCCGTTGATGCCTCGATGTTTGCCCGGCTGGCTAATGTGATAACGGAAGCGACCGCTGCTCTCGAGTCCTATGACCACACCAAGGCGCTCGAAACATGCGAAAGATTTTTTTGGGACTTCTGCGACAACTATCTTGAACTGGTAAAACTTCGTGCATACGGAGAGGAAAACAGCACTGGCCGCGAATCCGACCCGCTTCAATTCCAGGCAACCATGTCAGCCAGAGTATCCCTGCTGACAGCCACCAGGATTATGCTTCGTCTTTTCTCGCCATTTCTGCCGTTTGTCTCAGAAGAGGTTTGGTCCTGGTTCCAAGACGGCTCCGTCCATTTGACCGCATGGCCATCAGCCGAACAATTTGACTTCGAAATCAGACAAAGCGCACTTGCCTTGTTCGGAATAGACGAGGTGAACCTAAGCGCTGCGAACCAGCATCTTTTGGACTCGATCTCAGATATCCTCGCTGGAATTAGAAAGCAGAAATCAGAAGCCAAGAGATCTATGAAAACTAGGGTCGAGATGCTCGAACTTCGAGGAAGGAAAAACGACCTCGATGAGCTCAATCAGGGGCTCAGTGACCTTTGCGATGCCGGCGTCGTAGAACAGTACTCCTTAGAGGCGAGCGACTCCGAGAAAATCGAACTGTCAGTCACTCTGGAGCAAGA
>DAHVKW010000180.1 GCA_027320695.1 Actinomycetota bacterium
GGCCCTTCAGGCAATCGGCCGTCGGCAAAGGGTAGGCCATTACGGACTCCTTATCGCTACAGGGTATGGACGTAGGCCGCCAGCGCGGTCATCTGCGCGGTCGACAATTTGCCGGCAACGGTACGCATGATGGCGTGCGGGTCATTGGTCCGGGTCTTGTCCTTGAAGGCCTGCAGCTGGGCGATGACATAGGCCTGATGCTGGCCGGCCAAACGCGGGAACCACGGCAGGAGCCCACGGCCGGTGGCGCCATGACAGGCCATGCACGCCGGCAGGTGGGCACTGATCACACCACCCATGTAGAGCTTGCGGCCGGCTGCCACGAGTTTCGGGTTCGCGGGCTGGCCCGGGCCGCCCTTCTGGCTCGCGAAATACAGTGCGATCTCGCGGATCTTGTTACGTGGGATGATCGCCGCCATGCCCCACATGATGGACTGGGCCAAGGGATCGGCGCGCGTGTGGTTGCGGAAGTCCTCGATCTGTTTGACGAGGTAGGGCTCGCCCTGACCGGCGAGGTTCGGGAATTCGCCCAAAGGCGAGATGCCGGTCAGCCCATGGCAGGCCGAACAGGTGCTGGTGACAAGCGCCGGGGTCTTTAGGTTCGTGGCCACGAGCGGCGGCGTGCGCCCGGTCAGAAGCCGGGCCTTGACGGGGGCGGCCTTGGCCTTGTGTGTCGCGGTCTTGGCGGCCTTCGCCGATGATGCTGGCTTTGACGTCGCGGCCGGGTTCGCGGCATAGGCAGCGGTCATGACCGCCAGTCCCAATCCCAGTGCTAAGCCCCTGTATGTGACTTTCATATTTACAAAAACCCCCTTCTGCGCCTGAAAGCTTGTGAGCCCCTTGCGGTGGCCTGTCCCCTTCCCAAGGCTCGTTAAACTCGTCAGTGCGAACTCTGGCACACGCGTTTACGAGGCTCAAGGAGGTTCGTGACATTTATCAATTAAATACTAATACGCGGCTGTGGCAACAGGCATCAAAAC
>DAHVKW010000181.1 GCA_027320695.1 Actinomycetota bacterium
TGGCCCAGGTATCCAGGGGATCAACATCCATGCGGCCCTGGTGCGGCAGTACGGCTTCGGCGGCAGCTATTCCGCCGTCGAGCGGCTGATTCGCCAGATTCGTGCCGCCGCACCGCCGCGCGTCACCTCCCGGTTGACCTTCGCCCCGGGTGAGGCCGCCCAGGTGGATTTCGGCGCGGGCCCGCTGCTGGCTGATCCTCTGGGATCAGAAGGTGATGACTTCGTCGCATTGGCGCGCCGCGAGGTAGGGTGGTGAAAGCGTCGCTAAACAATGCTTCGCGTCGCGTGAAGGTGGGGCGCAACGACCCATGCCCTTTGCGGATCAGGGCAGAAGTACAAGCGCTGCCACGGACGGTCATAGGCAGCAGGAATTCGTTATCCCTTCATGGGGCGGAGATGATTAGATAACCGAGACGCCGTGATGTGATGCTGATCAGCGACAGTCCTGTCCCGCCGAGACTGGTTAGCTGCTTTGGGTCGGATGATGCCATTTGCTTTCCGCTGCCGAATGTCTGCAATCAGTCTTCTGCCGACGATCAGGGCTCATCGCTGGGCGACCGCTTCCGCTTTGATACCCGTCCGGCAGCACCCGGCCAGCTCCGGCCCGTCATGCACGTAATGAAAAAGGCGCCGACATTGCCGTCGTCGCCAGGAAATTACGATGCATTACAATGTATTTCTACATCGCAAAGCTATGATGCTTAAAAGCGCATCCTTACTGGCCTTCCAGTCACTCACCCATAAACTATGTCCCGTTAGGGTATAAGTTCTAAAGGAGGGCTTGCACATGGCCTTGCAGCGTGTAGATCTCCTCGCGTTCGGCCATGGCCTGCATCAGCTTATGGTGGATGCGCCAGGCAGTGGGGTAGCTGACGCCCAGTTGCCGCTTCAGGGCGAGCGCGGACAAGCCCGTCTTGGCCTGGCTGATCAGATAGATAGCCAGGAACCAGATCGTCAGCGGCAGGTG
>DAHVKW010000182.1:0-244 GCA_027320695.1 Actinomycetota bacterium
GAAAATCGACCAATCACCCGATCCTGATCATGGCGAACAGCGATCTCGTGGATCACATTCTGCCCATAGTGGTCTGCCAGACGATTGAAGCAGGGCCACGGTCCCTTGCCGAAGGAGGGTGCCGGCCGCCGTTGCGGCGACCGTTTGTCCAGAAAAATCTGGAATAGAACATGCCGCAACGGATGAAATGCTTTTCTGTGTTTCCGTACCATGGCCATAGGCCAATCGCCGCCGAGACCACCGG
>DAHVKW010000182.1:254-912 GCA_027320695.1 Actinomycetota bacterium
CGGGGATAAGGTCGATTACTGGTTCAAACAGGCTTAAAATTGCTTCCCTGAGAAGGTTCTGAGCGACATTCTCCTTGCCTTTGCCGAAGCCGCGATCAATCACTGCGCTCCGATAATCCTAAAAACGGCAGTTAAGGTCCGGCAAGCGCCGGAAAAGTCCCCGGCGGTGACCATGGTGATCGCGTAATTTGCGCAACGATGTAGCTCACGAGGAGGTCCCAGGGCTGGTGTTCCAGGAACTGCTCCGCAGTCTCCCGAACTATCCGCAACCCTCTACGGATATTCTCAATTCCGCGCTCCACCTTTTTCTGCGCGGCATGCATGGGTGTCAGAAAAAGATGAGTCTGTCCAGCGTGTTTCGTACTGCGACCTATAGCGGAGAGCAGCAATGGACGACTGGTGATGGCTTCTCTCCGTGACCCCGGAAAAGCCAGTCGGGAATACCAGCTCCACCAGTTGTAGACCAGCCCCACGGCACGCGCGGAGAGCCGACAACGGGCCAGATCACGAGTGGTGTACCCGCCCCATCCCCACTGGTTCTTGAGTTCGTCAAAACCGTTTTCCGCATCGGCCCGGTCGCGGTACAACTGCGCGATACTCAGAATGCCTTCTTGGATATCCGTCACCAGTACGGCGTATTCGTAGACCTTGGTCTGGC
>DAHVKW010000183.1 GCA_027320695.1 Actinomycetota bacterium
GACACGATCTGCCACTGCATTATGATCCGACACCAATAGCGAGACTTCAGTCCGGCATTGCTCAGGCCATCGCCAGGCATATTCTAAGCCACTCATTGAACCGCCCCGGATTTTGAGGAGGCTCCTTTTTCCAAGAGAATGGAGCCATGATGAACAAAGCTAAAACACCCAAATATTCCCCTGAAGTTCGCGAACGCGCGGTGCGCATGGTGCAGGAACACCGCGGCGAGTATTCCTCGCCCTGGGCGGCGGTGGAGTCTATTGCTCCTAAGATCGGCTGTTCGCCCCATACCTTGCATGAATGGGTTAAACGGCATGAAGTCGATACCGGATTGCGCGACGGCGTCACCAGCGAAGAGTGTGAACGTATCAAGGCGCTGGAGCGTGAGGTCAAGGAATTGCGCCGTGCCAACGAAATTCTGAAGCTGGCCAGCGCATTTTTTGCCCAGGCGGAGCTCGACCGCCGTCTGAAGTCATGAACACCTTCGTCGATACGCATCGTGATGCTTTCGGGGTCGAGCCGATCTGCCGTGTCTTGCAGATCGCCCCGTCGGGCTACTGGCTTCATGCCACACGCCAGCGCAATCCCGCGCTGCGTTGTGCGCGTGCGCAACGCGACGATGTATTGATACCCAAGATCGAACGCGTCTGGCAGGCCAATCTTCAGGTCTACGGCGCGGACAAGGTCTGGCGGCAGATGAAGCGCGAAGGCACCGAGGTCGCGCGCTGCACCGTCGAGCGCCTGATGAACCGCCTAGGATTGCGCGGCGCGGTGCGGGGTAAAAGCGTGCGCACGACGGTACCCGACTCCAAACAACCGTGCCCGCTGGATCGGGTGAACCGCCAGTTCAAGGCGGATCGGCCGAACCAGCTCTGGGTCTCGGATTTCACCTATGTTTCGACCTGGCAG
>DAHVKW010000184.1 GCA_027320695.1 Actinomycetota bacterium
CGCTCTGTCAAGTATGAGGAGGTGTATCTCAAGGCCTATGCATCGATACCTGAAGCACGGGCCTCTCTTGCAAAATACTTCCATTTCTATAATCATGAGAGGCCTCATCAAGCACTGGATCGACGGACACCGTGGGAGGCTTACACCACAGCGTCCTGGGATCTAGCCGCTTGACCAACCCGGCAGATAATCCACCTAAGGATCGGGAGATTCTGTCCAGGGGTTGGGGTCCATCTCAGCCGCAGGCCATATAAGACTTCGAAGGCCACCATAGGCCGTGGTATAGCGGTGTGGGTGGCCCAGGTAATAAGGGCGCCGGTCGCCCGGCGTAGGGGGTGCGGCGTGATCCTTCCCTGGAATCATGGACACGCAGTTGAACCGCATGGCGCTGCTTGAAGGTCTCGAAAGCGGGCTATCAGAGGCAAGAAGGTGGGTGCTTGCGAGCGTAAGGACGGCCATGATTGTGCGCGCGGGTTTCTTCTCTGCCTAGCATTCATGTCGAACGCAACCTCGACACGGGAGGCCCTGAGGCAACAGGCGGGGGCCACCGGCCAATGGGTCCCGGAGCGGGTCGTCTCCTTGATCGGCCAAGGTGGCCGCGAATGCCACCGCAGGGATAGCCTTGATCTAGGGGTGGGTTCTGACGCTCGCACCTTGACTCACAAGGGTTATGGAAACAGGAGAGAAATGGCGGAAAGAGCCCGGACGTTTGGGGGACGAGTCGGCAGCTGTCAGGGCTATCTCTTGCGGATGATTTCTATGGCATTGCCGTGGCTTCCGTAGTCGGACGCCCAGTCAATAAGGGTCAGGACGCGGTTGCGCATACCCATGATGCGATAAAGATGCAGGCCGATCCATAAGAGCCAGGCACCGGGTCCTCGCCAGCGTATGTGCCAGCGGTCGA
>DAHVKW010000185.1 GCA_027320695.1 Actinomycetota bacterium
CGGACACCCCCCGCACAGATCCCAGCGAGCCCGATTTAGGCACTGGGCTCCCACCTGGGGTGTTTGACGGCAAAGCGTTGGTCTGGCCACGGGTGCTGGATTTTGGGTGGTGGAAGCCAGGCGGTGGCAATCTTTGCGATGCGCTCCCATGTCATATGATCCTTCTGGCTGCGCCGCCGGAGCGTGCGTCGCCAGAGGTCGATGACGTGGTAGCGAAACGCCCCGAGGGCCCGTACATTCGTGGGCACCGCGTGGTAGGCAAAGTATCCCGTCACCACCTGCTTCAACCATCGTCCTTGCACCGGGAGAGATGGACCCCAACCCCTGGACAGAATCTCCCGATCCTTAGGTAATGGAATGGTCGCCCCCTCCCTAAACGGCATCAAGCGTGCCAAAGTGAAGGGTGTGAACCCCTGCAATAGAGAGGAGACGACCATGAAGATTACAACGATTGGGATCGATCTGGCAAAGGCGGTTTTTGCCATCCACGGCGTCAATGCCCACGGCAAGACAGCGCTAAAGAAGCAACTCAAACGCGCCCAGATGTTGACGTTCTTTGCCAACCTGGAACCTTGCCTCATCGGCATGGAGGCCTGTGGCAGTGCCCACTACTGGGCCCGGCAATTGACCGCCCTGGGACACACGGTGAAGCTCATGGCCCCACAATTCGTGAAGCCCTACGTGTATGTGGCGTCCAAAGATATGTGGCGCTGAACCTCGAGACCCCAATGGGCTGAGCAAGGAGTGCGGTTCTGCGCCACATAAGTTATCGGCTATAGGCTGCGGAGGAACTCCATCAGCTTCGGTTTTTGCCATTGTTTCCTCGTTTTCTCCTCCGACG
>DAHVKW010000186.1:0-271 GCA_027320695.1 Actinomycetota bacterium
CCTCGTGTGAGGTATTCGATTCTGTATCTGAACTTTCCATGGTCAATCTCATGCGCGGCCTTACCACGTTTCACGGCGATGTCTGAGCAATGGATGCCGAGGGCCGAGGCAATCTGCGCCCGGCAGGCGTCTACCCGGTAGACGGTGAAGTCGGGGGCATCAGTCGGTGCCGCCGCCAAAGGGTAGGGTGCATCCCCGGTCATCTGATGATGCCCCATATTACAAAGCTGCTCGGTCGATAGGGATCGCCGGGATGCGCGTCCATACCGTA
>DAHVKW010000186.1:281-835 GCA_027320695.1 Actinomycetota bacterium
CTCTGTTCCAGCTGGAGGGGGTCCCTTTGCGCAGCCTGCGATGCCGTTATTGCCCCTTGTCTCCCCCGCTGATTTGCTACTCCAATGTCGTCTACCGGGTAGACGACACCCCCAGTTTCCCCTCTGCAACCCGTCTACCGGGTAGACGATGGCCCCAGAATCGGCAAATAAAAGCGTCATCCCGGAAAACGCCGGCCCCAAAAATCGTCTACCCGGTAGACGAAAACGCCAAAAAAAGCGTCTACCGAAAGAAAAGCGGAACGCAAGATAAAGAAGGGGTAATGCGGGCGTTTTCCGGGAAAACTGGCCGCGCCGATCGTCTACCCGGTAGACGCTACCCGCAACCTCCAAGATCAGGGGTCCGCAGCCCCTTCCCGAGGCTCACGCGATGCTGCCCCGGCGTATGATCGTCTACCCGGTAGACGGTCTGGCGACTCGTAGAGCGGGTTGGATGCGTTGATAGGTACCCCAATACCCTGCTGCCTGCTAGAATCGGAGCATGTTTGATTGATGAAAGCGGTTTCCCGCTGAAGGACCACTATGCACGAAGCGCT
>DAHVKW010000187.1 GCA_027320695.1 Actinomycetota bacterium
AGCAAGCGTCATCATATTATTGCCACAGTGGGGTCATTCCATGGACGGACTATGGGTGCGTTGAGTGCAACAGGACAAAAATCGAAACAGACCTCGTTCGAGCCGTTATTGCCCGGATTCACACACGTGGAGTGGGACGACGTTTCCGCTATCGAGGCTGCGATAACCGACGAGACCGTTGCGGTCATGCTGGAACCGATCCAAGGAGAACGCGGCGTTGTCGATCCATCTCCGGGTTATTTAGAAGAAGTTCGTAAACTTTGTACCAGTCGCGGGCTGCTACTTATCATGGACGAGGTGCAAACCGGGCTCGGCCGAACCGGCGCCTGGTTTGGCTTTCAGCACCACTCAATCTTGCCGGACATCGTAACTATCGCCAAGGCGCTCGGTTCAGGGATGCCAATAGGCGCCTGCTGGGCACGAGATAGCGTGGCACGAGCGTTCACCGCTGGTGATCATGGATCGACATTTGGCGGCCAGCCACTGGCCGCTTCGGCGGCGCTTGCCACAATTCGCGAAATGATCGAGATCGATGCGCCCAACCGGGCCCAAGAACTTGGTGAGCGCATCGTCAAAAATTTAGACGGTAACCCGGAGATCTTGCGAATATCTGGCTCGGGCTTGCTTCTGGGATTGAATTTGATGCGACCTGTGGCAAAGCAGGCCGCCGAGATAGCGCTGGGTAAGGGACTGATATTGAATGCAATTGGCGACAGCGTCATTCGTCTTGCCCCGCCGCTCATAGTTTCCTCGTCGCAAGTCGACAGTGCCTGCGATCTCATGTCCGCGGCGCTCGGAGAGGCGCA
>DAHVKW010000188.1 GCA_027320695.1 Actinomycetota bacterium
CTGGGCAACGATGCTGCACAACGATGATCGAGACGATGAAAAGCTGGACACCTTCTGGACGGCTGCCAGTTATCACCGGACACGCGCCGGATCGTTATGGGTTGCATACGCGCAGGCAGTCACCGATGCAGGCATGGACCCCGCCGAAGTCATGCGCTCTATGGGTGGGCTGTCCAAGCTGGCGCAGGAGGCGGTTGATGCCTGCACAGACGCAGAACCGGACAGCGATGCCGTGGAACTCTATGCCGCGATGCTGAAACCATGAGGGACTTTCTTGGGAATATAAAAATAAACAGCGAAAGCCAGCACCCATAAGGCATACAGTGCCATCCTGAACACGCCATGACTACCCGCATGATTTGCGCTCATGGCAAGTAGCACCCTAGTAGCAGGGTGCTACTACAAAAAAAAGGGATTTGCAAAATGAAACCCCATGAATGGCGTTTTTTCGACTCCGAAACATAACCCCATGAAGGGCGCTGAACGCTTTTGCAAAACAACCCCATGAACGCCCTTTTCACGTCTGCAAAACCAACCCCATGAAGGATTGCAAAACAACCTCATTAGCGGAATCCCAGACGATACAGGCCCGGCTAACCCGTTTTTCCCTCTGAGGTTGGATATAGGTTGGATGGAAAAAATAAAGGCACCTAGGAAATCGTCCTAAGTGCCCGTTTTATTTGGTGCTGGCGAGAGGAATCGAACCCCCGACCCACTGATTACAAAACCGTAGCACTTCATTTTCTTATTAATTTATCAATAAGTTGCGCCGCTTGCCAAAGC
>DAHVKW010000189.1 GCA_027320695.1 Actinomycetota bacterium
TGACAGAGGCGGATTTGCTGGTGCTCCACCATCAGCCGGCCCTCAAGGTGGCGTAACGAGAGGCGTACCCAAAGGCCCCGGGTAAGTCTGTCCCATACTTGCGCTTCGGGCCCCTATGAGATTTCCGCCAGCCTGTCGCGCGTGTCGGGATAACTCTCCACCAGGCGAATCAAGACGGCGGCTTGGGCGTTGAGGTGCGCGCGCAGCCCTGTCCCCAGTTCCGGGGTCCGTTCATTGGTGCGCAGGGCCCGGGCGAACACCACGCCCTCGGGCAGACTACCGAATGATCAACCCTCTAAGTTTACCGGCCGGCCCGCCCCGCTTGGCCTTTGATCGCCCATGGACGCTGCGCGATCCTTTGGTTGTGGGACGCGGAACCAACACGGGCCAGCGCTACGCGCTCGCCGAACCCCTTTATTTGAGCGGGCGCCTATCCTATCTGCGGACTGCAACCCAGGGTTACTGGCCGGAAACGCCGACGATCCCGGTCGACCGCGCCGCGCGCGCCCCAACCCTTCCGCCATCTTTGCCGTTGTCGGCACCCCACGAGGCCCTCTGGGTCATGGGCCGGTATTGCTCGATACCCATCCCGACAGGCTTTTCAGCGCCCGACGCAGTCTTGATGTCCGTTATGGCGGCCGCCTGGGTCTCGCAGGGCATAATCCCGCCGG
>DAHVKW010000018.1:0-11074 GCA_027320695.1 Actinomycetota bacterium
AGCTGCGAACTTTTGAAAACTGTTCCGAAAGCGCATAGACCATAGACAACGTGAAGCGGGCAAAGGAAGCGACAGATCCGGAAATATCTGCCACAATGACGAGCTCGGGCTTGAATGGAACCGGCTTATGATAGATCAGCTCCGCGGGCACGCCACCATTCGCGATCGAACGCCTGATCGTTCTGCGAAAATCCAGGGATCCCCTGTGGCCGCGGCGCCTGCGGTGCCCGAGTCTGGTGGCAAGCTTGTGCACCAGCGGTGCCAGCGCCCGGCCTATCTCCCGCAGATCCTCCGAATTCGCATGCATGAAGTCGATATCTTCTGGCAAGGTTGCACGAAGCGTCCTGGCTACAGCTTCAGCTCCCCGATCGCTTACAATTCGGCGCCGGATATCGTCATCTACCATTTTCCTGACCTTGTCCAGGGCAAGGTTCACATCCAGATTCAGGAGCTTTAGTCCGAGTGAATCACTTAAATCGATATCCTCCATGCGCTCGCCGAAAAGAGAGGACTTGAGGGCATCGATATCTAGCCGTCTCAAGGTTTTGAAGGCGTAATATACCCCACCGACTGGTCGGCCCGGCTCTATGCCCGCGAATCTGGAAACCGCGGATGCGATCAGACTTTGCAACTGGAGATCGTCGCCGCTCAGCAAACTGTTTTTGATCAGTTCTCGAATTTTCGCATCATCAACATCGTCGTCAAACGACTCATAAGACTCCGGGCTAGCTTCATCGAAAGGATGTCCGCCATCGCCGTGATCGTAGGTGCCCGGAGAAAAAAATACTTCGAAAAGCTGATTGAACACCTTTTGATGGCTCTGGTCTTTGATCATCGTCGCAAATAAATAGGCCTTGAAAACCCCGAGGTCAGAGATGTCGCATGAAAGCAGCGCCCTGCAGGCATCGATGGATTCGAGCAGCGAAACCGGAACATTTGACCTGCGGAGCGCCTCGGCAAATTCAATAACCCGTTTTATCATTCATCCCGCTCCTAGCTAGACAGGATCGCTTTGCTCGCCTTTGCGATGTCCGAGCGGTATTTAAGGAGCACGTTCAGGGTCGATTTCGCAACTGATTCGTCGACCGCATCTAGGCCGAGGCTCACCAAGGTCATTGCCCAATCAAGAGTTTCGGAAATGCTCGGCCGCTTCTTCAAATCAAGTTCCCTCAGCGATTCGACGAACGACACAATGGACTCAGCAAGAGTTACTGAAACTCCAGGTACCCTGGAAATCACGATCTCCATTTCTCTATCCTTTTCCGGGTAATCCAGAAACAAGAACAGGCACCGGCGCTTCAGCGCTTCCGAGAGCTCCCTCGTATTGTTCGACGTCAAGAAAACTAGAGGGATCTGTTTCGCCTCCATCGTTCCGAGTTCCGGAATTGAAACCTGATAATCGCTCAGCACTTCTAGTAGTAGAGCCTCGGTCTCGATCTCCACGCGGTCCACTTCGTCGATGAGCAGCACAACCGGATCTTCAGCACGTATAGCCTGGAGCAAAGGCCGTTCGAGCAAAAATTCCTCTGAAAAGATATCCGATTCGACCTCACTCCACGGGCTGGGGCTGCCATCCGACTGAATGCGCAAGAGCTGCTTCTTGTAGTTCCACTCGTAGAGGGCCTTTGATTCATCTATACCCTCATGACATTGCAAACGTATGAGGCGGGCCCCTAGTGCTTTCGCGGTGCTCTTGGCAAGCTCAGTCTTCCCGGTTCCGGCCGGCCCTTCGACCAGGACCGGCTTCTTGAGCCGATCCGCCAAGAACAGCACCGACGATATCTCCACGCTAGGGAGATAGCCGACACCTGACAAGAGCTCTCCAGCCTCGACTGGAGTCGAGAACTGAAACTCCTTGTCCTTGTCGCCTATCACTTTCGAACCTGGCCGTTGCCTTCAATCAGAAACTTCTCTGTGGTAAGTTCGCTAAGTCCCATGGGACCCCTTGCGTGCAATTTTTGAGTGCTTATGCCGATCTCGGCTCCGAAACCAACCTCTCCGCCATCGACAAATCTGGTAGATGCATTCACCAGCACCGCCGCCGCGTCGACCTCCGCGACAAAACGCTTCGCCGCTATATAGTCGTTGGTCAATATCGCCTCAGAATGTCCCGACCCGTACTTTGTAATATGCTCGATCGCCTCTTCAAGGCCACCTACGCTCTTGACGGCAAGAATCAGGTCCAGGAATTCGGTTTCATAGTCGCTCTCGGTCGCCAACGTCGAAGTTTTGAGAAATTGCCGGGACAATGGATCTGCACGAAGTTCAACATTGGGCATGCGCCGCTCGATCCGCGGAAGCAGCTCTGCTGCCACGTTCTGATGAATTAGCACGGTCTCGACTGCGTTGCATACAGAGGGCCTCTGAACCTTGGCGTTGAAGATTATCTCGACCGCCTGATCCAAATTCGCAGATTCATCGACGTAGATATGGCAGTTGCCGTCTCCGTCAACAACATAAGGCACGGTGGCGTTTTCAATTATCGTCGACACCAATGATGGTCCGCCTCGCGGAATCAAACAATCGATGTATCCCCTCAGCTTCATGAACTCCACGGCGGACTCCCTGGATAAGTCCCTTACCAGAGATACCGCGCCCGAAGGAAGACCGGCCTTTTCAAGACCCTGCCGGAGAATGTCCGCGATCTCGAGATTGGAGTTGATAGCCGCCGACGAACCGCGAAGGAAGGCCGCGTTGCCACTTTTTAGACAGAGCGCCGCGGCATCCGAAGTTACATTTGGGCGATTCTCGTAAATGATCCCTATGACTCCAAGAGGTACGCGAACTTTGCGAATCTGCAGCCCATTGGGACGAACCCAGCCCTGCGTGATCTCGCCGACAGGATCGCCCAAGGCCATTACATCCCTGAGACCTTGGGCCATTGACTCGATTCGGGACTTACTTAGCATCAAACGATCAATGACAGTAGCGGAAGTTCCCGCCGCCTTCGCATTTTGAATGTCCATTTGGTTGGCGGCGAGAATCCCCTCGGTTCCTGCCAGCAGCAATCCGGCCGAGATCTCCAGAGCTTCGTTCTTTTGAGCAGTAGAGGCAAGTGCTAGGAATCTAGCTGCCTCCTTCACCTCTTTGGCCTGCTCTAACAGAGCAGGCACAGGACTATTGCCGACCCCGTTCTCAGTGCTTGACATTGTATACCTACCTTTTGGGATCGTCCGAAGAAACGACTTGGCCTAAACAGACGACTAAACCAGTACCACTAAATCATCCCTATGAACCAGAATACTTGAAGCGGCCGGTGTACCAGAAACATTCGACTTCAAGGCCAAAGGCAAATCCTCCGCCGAAACCCTCGCCAACCCCTTGGCGATTACGTGTCCCGTCAAATCACAAATTTCCACGGGCTCGTCTTCAACAAACGAGCCTTCGAACGAGTGCACACCTACGCTTAGCAGCGACTTGGAATGTTCGATTATCGCAGTGCGCGCACCGTTGTCAACGTATACCCGTCCAACCGCAGGATTTGCAAATGCAATCCAGAGTTTGCGGGCGCTCAGACGAATTTGCCTCTTGTTTATGTACGTCCCGAGCCCGGGCTTTCGGTCGCATGCCTCCACCAGCACCGACTCCCGAGTTGCGCTTGCAATGAGCACGTCCACCCCGGACCACGAGGCTATCGATGCTGCCTGCAGCTTGGAAGCCATGCCTCCAGATCCCCTGTCGGTTCCAGGTCCGCCAGCTGCCTCTTTCAAGGCATCGGAAAACTCGTCAATCTCCTCGACCAGCGAGGCAGCGGAGTCAATCCGAGGATCGGAAGTATATACCCCTATTTGGTCGGTCAACAGCACCAGCAGATCAGCGGAAATTAGGTTTGCCACCAGCGCTGCCATTCGGTCATTGTCGCCGAAACGGATTTCATCGTCTGCGACCGCGTCATTTTCGTTGACTATCGGAATCACATTAATCCCGAGCAGCGTATCGAGAGTTTCTCTTGCGTGAAGATACTGCTGGCGATTAATGAAATCCAAAGGGGTCAATAAGACCTGGCCGGCGATTAGACCGTATTCGCCGAGTGCTCTGTTATATGCATCCATCAACCGTGACTGCCCGACGGCCGAAATAGCTTGAAGTAGGCTCAGGCCGGATGGCCTCCTGTCTGTGATTCCCAAGGTGTGAAGTCCCGCCGCGATCGCCCCTGAACTTACTATCACCGGAGAGTGGCCGCTCCGCCTAATCGTGTCGATTTGCGAAGCAATTGATAGGAGGGTGTCGTAGGAAATGGCTCCGTCTGCGCCTGTAACAGAGGAGGACCCAAGCTTCACTACTATCCGCAACTGAAACCTCCTAAATGCTCTCCTGGTAGTCGAAGCTGAAGCCGGCAATCCTGACCTCGTCGCCTTCGCGCGCACCGCTGCGTTTAAGAGCCCGGTCGACACCCAGTTTCTTCAAACGTGATTGAATATAGTCGATCGCCTCGGGAGTTGTGATACTGGAGATCGCAACTGTACGCTCGACAGATCTACCTATGACCCGAAACACGCCGTCGGAATCTCTGACAACCTGAAAATTCTGGGGCATCGGCCTATGTATAACGATCTCGTCTTCGCCAACCTCTTCAACCTTGCGGCCCGCTCTGACTAACACCTCCAACTCGCTTAACAGCTGTCTGATACCCTGCCCAGTTGCAGACGATATCGCCATCGAAGCAGTGCCCTGGCTCAGCAGCTCATCTATTACCGAAGGATCAGCGCTATCCATTTTAGAAATTACGGTCAACCTGGGCCGGTCAAGAAGATCCGCCATGTACGCGCCAAGCTCAGCCATCAACACAGTTAACTGCGCTTCGGGTGCCAACGGAGCATCCGAGGACGGATCAATGAGCACAAGCAGCGCTTTCGCTCTCTCAATGTGCCTTAGAAACTCATGTCCAAGTCCCTTGCCCTCACTTGCCCCTTCTATGAGGCCAGGGATGTCGGCGACGATAAACTCCGAAAAATCCTGCCTGTCGCCAACATGGACAACACCGAGATTCGGGACCAATGTGGTAAACGGATAATCGGCGATCTTTGGCTTTGCGGCAGAAATAACGGAAATCAGCGTTGACTTTCCCACGTTCGGAAATCCGATTATTGCGACGTCGGCTGCGAGCTTGAGTTCCAAGTCGTACCAGAACTCTTCCCCAACCTCACCTTGTTCAGCAAAGCTAGGAGCTCTCTTCGAGTTGGATAGGAAGCGGGTGTTTCCGCGGCCTCCTTGGCCGCCCTTTGCCGCCAACCATTTCTTGCCCGCTTCGTCAAGATCGGCAACAACATTGTCTTCGGGACCTTTTACGACCGTGCCTACCGGTACCTCGACTATCAGGCCTTTCCCTGTGATCCCATGCTTCTTTTTGCCCGCTCCATGTGAGCCATTCTCAGCAGCCCTGTGAGGAAAGTCGCGAAATCGTAAAAGCGAACTCACATTTGTCGAAGCCAGAAGCCATATGTCCCCCCCGTTTCCGCCGTCACCGCCATCCGGACCACCTTTGTCCACATGAGCTTCGCGGCGAAATGAGACTGAGCCGGCCCCGCCGTTGCCTGCCTTTACATGAATTTGTGCACCGTCTACAAAAGTTGACATACAACCTCAAAGTCAAAAGACCCCGGTGGTTCTGCAAAGCAGATATTCCGAGGCCTATTTGGCATCTGATCTAGATAGCTAGGTATGAAATTATAATCTAGCTGGAGCCCTCAGCAAAGACGTTAACTACTCGACGACCACGATTGGCTCCGAATTTCACTTTTCCCTCCGAGGTAGCGAACAGCGTGTCGTCACCGCCCTTGCCCACATTGGTACCAGGATGAAATTTGGTGCCGCGCTGGCGGACAATGATAGCGCCCGCCTTGACGGTGGTGCCATCGAAGATCTTCACACCTAGTCGCTGGGCCTGCGAATCGCGGCCGTTTCTAGTTGAGCCGCCACCCTTTGTCTTTGACATTTAAACTCTCCTTGGAGTTTTATCTTAAATTATTGCCATAGTGGCACGCAAAAGCCTTGAAACTACCTACTTGCTGATTCCGGTAATTTCGATTACTGAGTACTTTTGCCTGTGTCCCCACTTACGCCGGTATCTAGCTTTTGATTTGTATTTGAAACCGACAACTTTCGGCCCCTTGGACAAACCGAGCACCTTGCCAGTAACCGACGCCGCATCGAGTTCGGAACCCTCGGCTAACACGTTTTCGCCATCCACAATGAGGATAGGCTTGAAAACCACGTCGCTGCCTTCCTCGACGTTCAGCAATTCAACGTTTAGTACCTGGCCTTGTGATACCTTTTCCTGCTTGCCACCTGTTTTGATCACCGCATACATAGGTGTAACAGTGTACTCGTACTAAAGAAGAGATGGGTCAAAAATAAGACCTCTTCCTTCACAAGTTGGACATACTGTGGAAAAAGACTCAACTAGCCCCTCGGAAACCCTCTGCCGCGTCATCTCCACCAGTCCAAGTTCGGACATGTCGAACACCTGAGTCTTGGTTTTGTCTCGAGCAAGAGCGTCTCGGAACACGCGCATCACATCTTCCTGGTTGGCCTTTATCATCATGTCTATAAGGTCAATTACGATGATGCCGCCAATGTCACGAAGCCTCAGCTGGCGGGCAACTTCTTCCACTGCCTCCAGGTTGTTTCTGTGGATTGTCTCCTCGAGCGAGTGCGAGCCAACATTCTTGCCTGTGTTCACATCGATAACGGTCAACGCCTCGGCCCGGTCAATTATCAGAGAGCCGCCTGACGGCAGCCATACTTTCCTGCCTAGGGCTTTATGGAGCTGCTCGTGCACGTGGAACTGCTCGAAAAGAGGCAACGCTCTGCGTTCCTTGTCGTAGAACTCCACCCTGTCGGCAAGTTCCGGCGATATCGACGACACGTACGTGGAGACCTCCTCGTAAAGATCCTTGTCGTCAATGATCACTCCCCGGTAGTTCCTATTGAACTCTTCCCGAATAACCCTGACTGCCACCTGCGGCTCTTGATATAGCAAAGCCGGAGCATGGGCGACCCTGGCCCTCTCTTCGATCCTCTCCCACATCCCGATGAGATGGTCGGTGTCACGGCGAAGCTCATCCGCAGTGGCGCCATCGGCGGCCGTGCGGACAATCAGACCAAACCCGGACGGCTTGATGTCATCGAGTATCCGCCTCAGCCGCTTGCGCTCGTCTTCAGGAAGCCGCTTTGAGATTCCATAGCTGTCTGAGTTGGGTATCAAAACGAGAAATCTTCCCGGCAGCGATACCTCCTGAGTAAGCCTCGCTCCCTTGGTCCCGATCGGATTCTTGGTAACCTGACACACCACGGTCTGCTTTGGACGAAGGAGCTGTTCGATCCTTACCGACCTTTGATCCGCGTCGAGCAAATCCTCACGCTCATACCTGACATCGCCTCGGTACAAAACAGCGTTCTTGGGCGTGCCGATGTCCACGAAGGCTGCCTCCATCCCTGGAAGGACATTCGTCACCCTACCCAAGTAGATATTTCCGTCAATGGCATTTGGATCCGTGTCCGACTTAGAAACGTAGTGTTCTATTAGGGTCCTTCCCTCAAGGATCGCAATCTGGGTCACGCCGTCCTGGACGTGGACACACATCAGATATCTCCCTACGGGCCGGCCATTTCTCTGCCTGCCGAACCTCTGGTGTGAACGCCGCGGCGACTTGGTGTCGGCTCCAGCCAGCTCAGATAAAATCTCGTCAGTTCGATACTGGACTGGACCCTTGGAAAGTATTTCTTCGCGTTCCTTTGTTCCAAGGATGCCCAAGCGCTTTTTCTTCTCGGATACGGCGCTAACTTCCTTCTTTCCAGGTGTCGCTCCGCCAAATGATGATCGCAGGCGGTTTATATAGCCCGAAGCCGCTAACGTAGTCTCGCCGACGGCGGGTTCAGCAACGGCCTCTTCCTGCTGTTTTTTATCCGTTGGCGCCGACTGGCCATATGAGCGCCTAGAAGACCGGCTCTTTTTTGACGCTGAAGGCCCGCCACCGGAAGGCCCCGCAGCGTTTAATGTAGCTTCTCCTTCGGAATTTCCCTGGCCAGCCTGGCTTTCAGGCCTCCGGTTTGGCCCGCTATAGCGGCGCCGCCTTTGCCTCTGATTACCTGAATTTCTGCCCTGGTCCTCGGATGAACCCTGAGTTGACCTCGTAGCATCGTACGAGGGATTCTTGTCTGCCATGCGGCATCACCCTTCTAAATCTTGATTTGTCGGCAGCACGCTCGGGAAAAGGTCCTATGCACCCTGAAGTGAAACTTTCATCCCCGCAGTAAGGTAATGACGTGCTTGCCGGTTCAAACGTTGAGCCAGCATTTGGCTCATTAGATCCTTCTGATCCTGTGCTTGGCTCATTTGCGCGGTCAGATTGGCCTGTCTCGCGACCATAAGTACATGTCGCAAGAAGAATCACCCCAAATAAATAACCGAAATCGTGCCAGTTGAACAGCATCTGCAGTCAAGTTTAGCGGCAATTTGGTCCAGGTGTCTGCCTTAGCAGGTCAACGGCGCCAACCAAAAATATTATTTTAAATTTAAAAGATACGATCGAAGCTGCAATTCCAAAAACTTTCTGGCTTTTTCAGCTCATCCGGCAGCAGTTGTAGGAGTTCCAGAAGGAGGAACTCCAAGATTTGTTGAACTTGCAACGCCGGGCGCCAGATGTGCCGTACCAAAGGTACTGGAACCAACCGGATGCTTCAACAGGTAGTCAAAGATCGTCCTGACCACCGGTGCCGCGGCACTGGCGCCATACCCACCATTCTTGATCACCGCGACAACTACATACTGCGACTTCGGAAGAGGCCCAAAACCTACGAACCACGAGTTTGGCTCCTGGCCGACAATCGAAGCGGTACCTGTCTTGCCGGCAAGAGGGAACTGGCTGAAAGGGAAGTTTGCAAAAGCACCGCTGGCTGTTCCGCTCGAACTATTGACAGCGCCCTCGAAACCGCTAAGCATTGCGGCCCTGTCAGCCGGAGAAAGCGTTACATGGCCCTCGACAACGGGAGCGAACTTCTTTACAAGCTTGCCTGACTGGCTGACTATGCCGCTTGCAATTTGTGGCTGATAACGCGTGCCGCCGTTTGCGAAAGTCGAGTAGGCATTCGCCATCTGAATAGGAGTTATCGCGGTCTCACCTTGCCCGAAAGCCATTTCCAACTGGTCTGCCGTGTACCAGGAATCGTAAGGATAGGCAGCAGGGTACTTCTTGTGGAGTAAAGTCCGGGTCGCAGGGGAATCGACTAGCCCTGGCACCTCGCCTGGCAGATTAATCCCAGTAAGCTTGCCCCATCCGTAGGCGTTCGCGGCATTCTGAATTGGGTCCTGGCCGTACTTGTTTTGGTTGGCGTAAAACATGTAGCCGAGATTGTAGAAAAACACGTCGTCAGAAGCGGCCAGCGCCTTTGTGACATTGAGCAAGCCCAAGTGCTCGAATCCGGCGTTGTGGAAAGAACACATGCCCGAAGTACAGTTGGGAATGTTGAACAATCCCGTGTCGTAGTAGTAGTAGCTCGGACTGATCAGGCCCGTTTGGAGCGCCGCGGTCGCAGTGGCAAGCTTGAACGTCGAACCGGGAGTGTACTCTCCGGCAATGGCTCGGTTTATCAAGGGATAGCGCGAACTCGACGATGTTAGCGCCTTGTACTCGGAAGAGGAAATTCCCCCGACCCAAACGCTTGGATTATAGGTGGGGTAGGAAGACATTGCCAGAATCTGGCCGTTGTTTGGATCCTCAACTACTACCGCCCCCGTCAGCTTCGGGTAATAGAGATGAAAATATGGATCATATTTGCCCGACAGGTTCTTGATCTCAGAGGCAAGCGCATTGTCAGCGACCTGCTGCAAATTGAGATCGAGCGATAGCGCGAGATTATCTCCCGGAACAGGGGAAGTCTGACTTAACGTGCCCACCACCTGCCCAAACGCATTGACCTCGAGATTCGATAACCCGGGCTTCCCTCTCAAGTACTGTTCATAGCTCAGTTCAACCCCGGACTTGCCGATTGCGTCACCGGGAAGATAGCCCTGCTTTGAAAGCGTTTTAAGATCCGACTGGGAGACTTGTCCAACGTATCCGAGCACCTGTGCGGCGGTGGTTCCTTCCGGATAAACGCGTTGGGCGGTCAGCTGGTACGAAACGCCGGGGAATTCAGACTGATGCTCGGAAATATAGATAATCTTGTCTTTTGGAACCCCCTGCTGGATCGGAACAGGCTCATACGGAGAGTATTCGAGGTTCGAAAGCGAACTTTTGATAGAGCTGACGGATATCCCAAGCAGCTTGGCGATCCTTGGGATAACTGACGGATGCTGGGAAGCAATTTGCGGAGACAGCGTTACGGATTCAATGACTTTGTTGCCAACCAGGAGATTTCCATTCCTGTCTGTGATCAAACCACGGGGTGCGGCGTCAACTACCTGGCGAACCTGGTTAGCCACCGCTTCCGCTTGGTACGTGGAACTCTGTAGAACTTGCAAGGCATATAGTCGCGCAAACATGGCTGAGAAAATAGCAGCCACTGCAAAGCCGATTACCCTGACTCTGACCCTGTCATTTCGACCCTTTGAAACCTCTCTTTTGAACGTGCGCTTTGCCAACTAAACTCCTCGCAAATAGCGCTGACTACTCCATCAACTCTAACGCCTGATCACTGGCGGACGAGAACTTAATTCCTTGGATATGAAGGCCCATTTCGCAACGGGTACCATGACCACCGAAATTATCGCGTTTGTTACCGCAACCACCAAAACAACCTTGATTAAATGTATTTGAAGCAAACGTCCAAATCCAAGCAGCCTCGACGCTATCTCATATCCAAGGACGCCAAATGCGCTTAGCAGCGAAGCTAAAGCAGCGTTGATTGTAGATGGGCCGATGAGAGAGCCCTTCTCGGTTTGACCTGCGATATATCCAATCAGGCTGTAAACCAATGCTGAAAGCCCAAGCGGAGTGAGCAGGAACCCGTCCGTAATCAATCCGACGACAAATCCGACAATTGCCCCAGTCTCTCTGCCGTCGCTGAAGCCAGCGCAAATCACCAGGAGCAACGGAAGGTCAAGGTGGACTCCGAAAAACTGCACCCCTTC
>DAHVKW010000018.1:11218-22559 GCA_027320695.1 Actinomycetota bacterium
ACTACCTGTTCCTGCAGCGCGCCGGGCAGTGACGAAAACTTGGAGACTTTTCCAACCGGAAGATTGGGCGGATAAATACCTCCCTGTACTCCTGAGGTGTAAACCGGGTCGCCCACGTAGAGTGATGTTCCCGGGTCAACGAGGTCAACCTTGATCGAGCCGTAGGACCCGGTTCCAACCGCAAGTCCAACTTGAGTTGAAGCTCCAAGCACAACGCCAACCGACGACGAAGGATCGGAGATCAACAAGACCGTGGAGTTAGACCGCGTCACCGAAACTATCCTTCCGATAAGTCCCAGTGAAGCCACGACTGGCTCGCCTACCTTAACCCCTTGCGAAGATCCCTTGTCGATATTCAATGTCATTTGCGAATTTGAGGGAGAGTAGTCATCGACAATTGCACTGACGGTCTTCAAGCCCTGCGCAAAGGGAATATTTGCCAGAGCCGTCAATGACTGAACCTCATTTTCAAGCTGATTTGACATTGACTCTTTGGTTTTTAGAGCCGAAATTTGGCTCTGGAGCAGCGCATTTTTCTTCCTCAGGGAAGAATAATCAAATGCGCCGCTGACCACATCCTCAATTGGATGAAACACTGAACTGGCTGTCGAACGAATCGGAGACGTAACGCTTCTGAGCGTCTTTTGGAAAGTCCCCGTGAGCCCGGTTCCATGAGACTGATAACTGACTGTTACAAGAGTGACGGAAACAAGTACAAGAGCCAACAGCGTAGCTCTTGGCCTGACGAAAAACCCACTTAGGCCGTAGTCTCTGCTGGACACTACCGGTTGGAGGAGGAAATCAGCACCCGTTTTAGAGCGTCAAACTCCTCAAGTGTTTGGCCAGAACCATTCACCACACAGTCAAGCGGATTGTCCGCCACGATTATTGGCATTCCAGTCTCCTGGAATATTCGCTTATCAATACCGGTAAGCAGCGCCCCTCCACCGGTGAGCACAATGCCCTGCTCCATGATATCAGCGGACAATTCCGGGGGAGTATTGTCCAGAGTCACCTTCACCGCATCCACAATGGCGGCTATAGGCTCATCAGTTGCGCGTCGAATCTCCTCTGTGGAAACCAATATCGTCTTGGGAAGACCTGTTATAAGGTCTCGGCCTCTGATCTCAGCCTGCAGCTCCTCCTCGAGCTCAACGGCGGAGCCAAGAGCAATTTTGATCTCCTCGGCCGTGCGTTCGCCAAGAGCAAGGCTGTATTCCTTCTTGATGTAGGAAATTATGGCCTGGTCCAGCTCATCACCGCCAATTCGGATTGACCGGCTGGTGACGATTCCACCCAGAGATATGACAGCGACCTCAGTTGTTCCACCACCAATGTCCACTACCATATTGCCGGTAGGTTCATGTATTGGAAGACCGGCACCAATAGCCGCGGCCATAGGCTCCTCGATAATGTAAGCCGGCTTGCGCGCACCCGCATATTCCGCAGCTTCCTGGACAGCTCTTTGCTCGACGCCGGTAATCCCGGACGGAACGCAAATAACCATCCTCGGCTTGCCGTACCGGCTATTGTGAACCTTTTGGATGAAATACCGCAACATTCGCTCACAGGTCTCGAAATCTGCGATGACACCGTCTTTCAATGGACGAATAGCCTGGATATTTGACGGCGTTCGCCCTATCATCCGCTTCGCCTCAGCGCCGACGGCTAGAGGGCGCCCATCCCTTGTATTGATCGCCACGACCGATGGCTCGTTGAGAACAATTCCCCTACCACGCACATAAACCAGGGTGTTGGCTGTGCCGAGGTCTACAGCCATGTCTCTAGCTGGAAATAAATTTAAAAACGATTTTGATTTTGCCATTGATAAACCTCCGATTGGACGGCGAAATCAACCTTAATGAGCTAGAAGTAAACGAAGTCTAGTCGGGAACCTAGATGATTTCTCGAAAGAAAATGCCCAATTCCCGTACAGCTGCTTCAGCCGAGTCAGAACCATGCACCAAGTTCTCAGCAACCGAAACTCCCAAGTCGCCCCTTATCGTGCCAGGAGCGGCCTTCGCCGGATCTGTGGCGCCTACGATCATACGGACGATTGCCCACGTATCCTCTGGTCCCGAAACTTCCAGAATCACCGATGGCGATCGGGTGATAAATTCAACCAAATCTGTGAAAAAAGGTCTGTTTGCGTGCTCTGCGTAATGCTGCTTTGCAGTCTCTTCATCGATTTGCCTGAGTTCGAGATGTGTAATTCTCAGACCTTTTCGCTCGATGCGACCCAGTATCTCTCCAACGAGACCCCGTTCGACCGCATCGGGCTTGCATATAACCAAAGTGCTATTCACGCCGGATAAGGCTAGTCGGTCAAAGTCGATGGATTCACCGCGGAATTTCACTATATGTTAATGTTTGTTCATTCAGTCTTCAACACCTCTTCCCTGGCCTCGGCAACCGTATAGATAGAACCGCAGACTAAGACGCCTTCATCTTGCTGACAATTCTTTATGGCACTTCGAAGCGCATCGGAAACAGTTTCGAATTTTTGGCAAGAAAGATTCGCTTCGGACGCCGCCTGGGCCATTTCCTCCACATCCATCGCCCTTAATGATCTTGTCTTGGCAACCGACAACTCTTTGATTCGATCGTTTTTTATTGCGAGAAACATTGCCTTTGGATCCCTACCATTGAGCATCGAGACGACTAGATGCCATCTTGACACGCTGGCGAAATCGCTCTGGAGACTGGCTCGGGCGCTCAGCATTCCAGCTGGATTGTGGGCAGCGTCCAGCACGACCAAGGGCGCCCTAGAGATGACTTCCATTCTCCCTGGAGAACTCACGCGCTCGAAAGCAGCTCTTACGACATCGATGTCCAGTGCCCGCCCAAAAAACTCTTCAACCGTGCTAACTGCCAGGGCCGCGTTGTTTCCCTGATGGGGGCCAAATAACGGCAGGAAGATTTCATCGTAAGTCGCGTGCTTGGTTCTTATCGAGATCACCCGCCCCCCAATAGCCTGGGTATTCGATCTGAGCTGAATATCCTCACCTAAAACGGAAGTTCCAGCGTTTGGTTTGGACAGAAATATCTCGAGTAAGTCCCTCTGATCCACACCAATAACAACTGACGAAAGTGGCTTGATTATCCCAGACTTCTCGTTTGCTATATCGGAGAGTTCCGGCCCAAGTATTTCCACGTGGTCCAGAGATACATTGGTAACTACGGCTACGTCTCCGTCGATGACGTTTGTCGCATCCCAGGTACCGCCCATTCCCACTTCAATCACTGCTACATCAATTCCGACGGTATCGAAATGAGAAAATGCGGCCACTGTGACCAGTTCGAACCAACTAAGGATTACCCCGGAGTACTCCTCCAAGATTTTCAGGGTTGAGATCTCGTCAATGAGATCCTCATCGGAAATGGGTTCGAAATCGACGAGGATTCTCTCGTTGATGCGGCCCAAGTGCGGCGACACATAGGTGCCGACCCGAAGGCCGTGCGCCACAAGCAGCGCGGTGATCATGCGGCACGTCGACCCCTTGCCGTTTGTACCGGTAACGTGAATGACGGGATAGGTCTTATGCGGCTCGCCTATCATTTTCAGGGTATCTTGGACTTTCACAATCGACGGCGAAGGAAAGTCCGCATGAGAGTTTCTTTCGATGTTGATGTGACTGTCCAACCAGTTAAGAGCATTCCCAAGTGATATAGAACTGCTCATCAGGCACTCCTCAAGCTTGATTTAGCCCCGCAAAAGGGGCTACGAAGCAGCCCGGCGGGTACGCTCTGGTCGATCGGGTCCGGCACCTCTTGGAACAAGAGTGGGAGCCACCTTGTCGAGCACCACGCTGCGATCAACAACACACCGCTGAACGTCAGACCTCGACGGAATATCGTACATTACTTCGAGGAGCACTTCCTCCAGGATTGCCCTCAGACCTCGGGCGCCAGTCCCGCGCAGCAATGCCAGATCGGCGATTGATTCCAATGCATCCTGAGTGATTTCCAGCTCGACGCCATCGAGTTCGAACGTTCGCTGGTACTGCTTCACCAAAGCGTTCTTTGGCTCGACCAGTATCTCAATCAACGCGGACCGGTCCAGATTGCCAACCGCCCCAATTACTGGAAGCCTACCGATGAACTCAGGGATCAATCCGAACTTGAGCAGATCCTCTGGCAGCACGTGCGTGAATATTTCGCCGTCCTTGCCCGCCCGGTCGGAAAGCTCCGCCTTGAACCCGATTGACTTCGTACCTATACGAGATTCTATGATGCGCTCCAAACCAGCAAATGCTCCACCACAGATGAAAAGGACATTGGTCGTGTCAATCTGGATGAACTCCTGGTGCGGGTGCTTGCGACCACCTTGAGGCGGAACCGATGCCGTCGTGCCTTCCAGTATCTTAAGCAGAGCCTGCTGGACGCCTTCTCCGGAGACATCTCTTGTTATCGAAGGGTTCTCACTCTTTCGCGCGATCTTATCTATCTCGTCGATATAAATTATCCCGGTCTCGGCCTTTTTCACGTCGTAATCTGCCGCCTGAATGAGCTTCAAAAGGATATTCTCTACGTCCTCCCCGACGTATCCCGCCTCCGTCAAGGCTGTCGCATCGGCGATTGCAAAAGGAACTTCAAGCAATTTTGCCAAAGTTTGCGCCAGCAGCGTCTTTCCCGACCCGGTTGGACCAATCAGCATGATATTGGACTTTGCTAGCTCGACATCGCTTGTCCGAGAAGTACCTGCTTGGATCCTCTTGTAGTGGTTATAGACCGCGACGGCAAGAATCTTCTTTGCGGACTCCTGCCCGACCACGTAACCATTCAAAAACTCGAAGATTTCCCGAGGCTTCGGAAGATCGTCGAACTTCACCTCGGTGCTTTCTGCCAGTTCCTCTTCGATGATGTCATTGCACAGATCGATGCATTCATCACAGATGTACACGCCAGGACCTGCAATCAGCTTCTTCACTTGTTTTTGGGACTTGCCGCAGAAACTACACTTTACGACCTCTGGTCCCTCAACAAACTTTGCCACTGCCATCCCCTTTTGTACTTCTAACACAATCAATATTCGGGTTCAGTATCCGAAGTATGGCTATTCGATCCTCTCCCGAAGAACTCCTTTAAACTTCCTTGGATATTTAAAGTGTAGATCTGAAGGACTAAGCTACAGCCGCTGATGATCCACGCGGTTCTCTAGCGGTCGTGATGACTTCATCAATAATTCCATATGCTTGGGCTTCTTTGGCATCGAGAACAAAATCCCTATCGGTATCTTTTTGAATCCTAGACACCGGTTGACCGGTATCTGCGGAAAGCATGTCATTCAACATGTCCCGCATACGAAGTATCTCTTTGGCCTGCAGCTCTATATCGGTTGCCTGGCCTCCTACGCCGCCGTAAGGCTGGTGCAGCAGGACTCTCGCATGCGGAAGAGCGAACCTTTTGCCCTTGGTGCCAGCAGCCAGTAGAACCGCTGCCGCAGATGCCGCCTGTCCAAAACAGAACGTAGAAACATCAGGACGGATAACCTTCAAGGTGTCATAGATGGCAAAAAGACCCGTGATCTCGCCGCCTGGCGAATTGATGTACAGACTCACGTCTTTTTCCGGGTCCTCGTACTCCAGGAACAGCAGCTGAGCACAGATCAAATTTGCGACTGAGTCGTCAATGGGCGTACCCAGAATAATGATTCTCTCCCGCAACAGACGGGAATACAGGTCGTAAGCTCTCTCTCCCCTGCTTGAAGATTCAATAACGGTAGGAACAAGATAGTTATACGCTGTCATTTGTCTCACCCCCTGAAGATCCTTCTATTCCATCTTTACCCGACTCAGAGCCGTCTACCAAATCATCGTCTAATTTCGCATCAGTTTCCGCCATGAATTCACGACTGACCGGATTGCCATCTTCGTCCGCAATCTCAACTAATTCCAGAAACTGATCCAAAGCCTTCGCCTTGGCCATCTCCAATTCAATGACTTTTATCTGCCCGTTCTCAGTAATTCGATCCCGGAACGCATCAAATTCAATTTGACCAGACTCTGCGTAGGCTCGGATCTCTTTCTCAAGGTCTTCAGCGGCCACTTGCACCGCCTCTTCCCTTACGAGGGCCCTAAGCACCAGGTCCACCCTGGCCTGGTTCTGGGCATCGGCGAGAATCTGGCTCACCAGCTGATCTGAAGTTGTTCCAGTTATTGTTAGATATTGCTCGAGCTGGATCCCCTGCGCTTCGAGGCGGCTGGAAAAGTCTCTTAGAAGATGATCAAATTCCTGTTGGACTAACGACTGAGGAAGCTCTTTCAGGTCCATGAGCTCGATGAGAGCCGCCAGGGCGCGATCCTTGAAAAGCATCTTGGAACGGGATTTTTTAGTGGTCTTGAGTTGCTCCTTTAGAGAGTTCTTAAGTTCCT
This sequence comes from Actinomycetota bacterium, assembly GCA_027320695.1. GTDB lineage: Bacteria > Actinomycetota > Acidimicrobiia > Acidimicrobiales > Acidimicrobiaceae > SCQM01. The sequence goes on from DAHVKW010000018.1 coordinate 17,593, forward strand.
CAAGGGTTTCAAACTCAGACGCCTCGGCCGCCCATTCATCGGTAAGTTCAGGCAACTTTAGCTCGTTTACCTTCTTAACCTTCACGAAACAGGTGATAGGCCCCTCTTCGCCGCCCTCGGGAACCGCCTCGAACGTTAGATCGTCTCCAACCTTGTGCCCAAGAAGCGCATCGTCTAGGCCTGGGATAAAGTTGTCGCCGCCAACCCGATATAAAAAGTCCTCCACGTCAAGTTCTGGAATGTGCTCTCCGCCTCTCTCGGCGCGCACATCTATACTCACCTGATGGTCAAGGACTACGGGATCCTCCACTTCTGAAAGCTCGCCAAACTGTTCACGCAGCCTCTTCAACTGGTCCTGAATATCTTGGTCGGTGACCTCAGGAGTCGGTATGACAACCTTCACTCCCTTGTACCCGACAATTGTCACCTCGGGACGAAGTTCCACGTCAGCCTCAAGAACTATGGGGCCGCTCTCTTCACCAGATTTGATATTCACGTTCTGCGTAGCAATGACATCGAGATCGTTCGAGAGGATGGCGTCACTTAGAAATCCGGGTATGGCCTCGTTGATCGCCTCCACCCGAATATATGAACGCCCGAGTTTGGCTTCCAAAACCTTGCGCGGCACCTTGCCTTGGCGGAAACCAGGAATGCGAACATCCTTGGAAATCTTTGTTAGAGCTGCATTTAAACTAGGTTCTAACTCAGCCTCGTCGATATCGATGATGATCTTGACGTTAGTACCTTCTGCTGGAGTAATCGTTGACTGCATATGGGTATATGAGCTTACCCGACAGACGGTTTATCTAGGCCTAGCCGACATCCCTTTGATCTCTTGGCTGAATTATCAAAAACTCAGTAATTTCGACGCGGGACGACCCAAGACAGCCGCAGTACGCGATCGATCCGATCCCGTAAGCCGGGTGCTTGTCGCAATTGGCCTGAATGATAGCCCCCCTGGCGGTGGACGCGGTCCCCATCTACAGAAAGCATTTGAGCGGGACAGCGCACGCAAATATATCGGTTTGACTGCCGGCACCTAGCTTTAGGCTGCCAATTTACATACATTTATACCCTATCGGGTATGCTGTTACCAACAAGTGACATGCGAAAACCATTAGGAAAGGAACCTTGTCGTGCTATTCAAGAAGAGCGCCAGAGCTGTAGCTCCGCCTGAGGCCAAAGAACTCCTTGATCAAGGAGCGGTATTGATCGACGTTCGTGAACTTTCTGAGTGGAACCACGGCCACGCGCCTGGAGCCACACACCTGCCGATGTCAAGAATCCAAGAGGAGCTCCACAAAGTTCCCAAAGACAGCGATGTCGTTGTTTGCTGCAGAAGCGGAAGCAGATCCTCTACAGTTGTCTCATTCCTGGTCAGCCATGGCTACGCCGCCATTAATTTGAAGGGTGGCATGGCTGCTTGGCATGCACATGGACTTCCGGTGGTAAATTCAAGCGGCATCCGAGGCAGCATCATCTGACGACTGACTCGGTCGCCTCCAACAGGCAGGCTATCTCAGCTTCAGGAACAGCTTTTCAACATCGGTCAGGGTGCATCCGCCCCTGCGAGCCTCTTCCGGATTCTCAAGGCAATACGAGATCTGGGACGCGACGAGGCGAAACCCAATCTGCTCGAGCGCCTTCGACACTGCGGAGATCTGCGTCACGATATCCTTGCACTGCCTTGAGTCGTCGATCATCTTCGAAATGCCCCTGATTTGGCCTTCGACGCGTGCAAGCCGACGCTTTAGGTCCTGGCGCTTATCCTCCCCCAGATTTATGGAAGAGGCCGCGCTATCTAATTCAAGCAAATCACTATCTTCACCGAAAATACCCATGATGGTATTCTATGAGCTTAAATGAATTTTGAACACGGGAAGCAGGCAGGATCTGTCACCAGGCACTGAGGGTTTATAGAACATTCTGCAGGGGCGGCAAGGATTCGAATGGTCACAGATCCCAGAGCCGCTAAGCGATCTTGGAGTGGCACGGACCCACTAAGATCGGCTGCTGCTGAGAATGGCCTGGTACGATTCTTTTTGACTCAACGGCTACAAAAAGACGAGGCGCTCCCAGGGCAATTCCACCGCGAGCTTTTGAAGTGGGTCGGATGCTTTGAGAGCGGGTGACGGGAATCGAACCCGCATAGCCAGCTTGGAAGGCTGGAACTCTAACCATTGAGCTACACCCGCGCGATTGCTAATAGACAAGCTTGTCGGGGAGGGGGGACTTGAACCCCCGACCCCCTGCTCCCAAAGCAGGTGCGCTACCACGCTGCGCCACTCCCCGCAATCTCATCTAATCGCCGACAAGGAATTCTAGCTGCAGATCTCTAAACACTGTCGCTTATTTGTGAAGGCTTGTTTTGGAATCTTCGATACAAAAATACGAAGATCGCAATGAGAATTACGAAGCCTATCAAATAGCCGAAATCCTGGACATACTTGACGATACTGTTGTAGTTAGACTCGGCCGCATATCCAAGCCCGGCCAGAATTCCCACAAAAGGAACCGAGCCCAGAAGGGTATAGATTCCAAACCGGACCGGCTCCATTTCGGCGACTCCAGCCGGAAGTGAAATAAAGGTGCGAACGACTGGTAAAAGCCGTCCGAAAAAAACCGCGGCTTGGCCTCTTTTGGCAAACCATTTCTCCGCCCTTTCCAGATCATGCGCCCTAAGAAATATATACTTGCCATACCTCAATACCAGAGCTCTCCCGCCCGTTCTGCCGACCGCCCATGCTATGTATGCTCCGATGACGTTGCCAACGGCTCCCATTACCACAACTAATGCCAAATTGAGCTTGCCCGTCGCGGCAAGCACGCCGCCAAAGGTCATTATCAACTCGGAAGGGACGGGAATGCAGGCGGATTCGGCGACCATCAGTATCAAAATGGCGAGATATCCTGACGAAGTTATGAAATTTTCCACAATGTTAGGCTAGCGGGCCGCTGCGCAACCGCGGAGGCAGGCGAAGCGTCACTCAGTAGGGTCTTATTTAATGCTCAGCCAAAAGATTCACTGGAAATCGACGCTTGGTGTGAAATAAGTCGCCACCGGTATTCGATGCTGTCCAGGCAAAAGATATTCAGGCTCGACACCAATGGACCAGGTCTTTGACTCACAATATTCTCGGTGCAAAAAACCAGCGCCACATTGGCCTCCAAACGCACTTCGGTATCCAATAGCAGAAAATGGAGCCCAGCCTGGGCTTGGAAAAGATTGTAGAAAGAAGCTGAAACGGCACCCCATCCCTTCAGGGTTGGCCAGCCCGGGTGGGTGCACCTGATAAAATCTGAATGTTCCCATACCTCGCTCATGCGGTCGAGGCTCCGTGCCTCGAAGCAGGAATAGAACTCCGCATTCGCCATTAGCACTTCATCTAGAGGTTCAATAACCAATGATTCCACCTAAAGCTTTATCTGGCGCCAACTAAAAGATCGGCCGCGGCACTGGCCAGGAAGTGAGGACAGCGCAACTGACTCTACCGTAATCGGATGAAAAGTTTCTCCGAGCTCTGTCTGAATATAGTCAGCTGCGCCGCCCCTGCTACTTGTTTCTCTTTGACTTTCGATCAAGGAATGCCTGCATCCTCGTCCTCTTATCTTCGCTTTCGAATAGAAGCGCCTGGGCGATTATGTCGAAAGTGGTCGTGGGATGCCTGTTTACGCCGAGCGACAATTTCGTGAGCTCCAATGCTCTCCAAGATCTTCTGCTGATGGCGTCAACCAGCTTTTGCGCCGAATCCATCAACTCGTCGGCCGGAACTATCTCGTCGATTAGGCCGACAGAGAGCGCCTTGTCAGCATCGATTATCTCGCCCGTATAGAGGAGCCGGCGTGCCATGGCGATACCCACCAACTGGGGCAACCTCCAGTTGCCGCCGGCTCCGGCCAGAATCCCGAGATCGAGTTCTGGCTGGCCGAATCGAGCGCGAGGCGAAGCGATCCTAAAGTCGCACGCCATCGCTAGTTCGCAGCCCCCGCCAAGCGCATAGCCGTCAATCACTGCGATGGTCGGCCACCTGAAGCGTTCGAGCTTCTCGAAGAGGCTGGCATTGATAGACCTCATTGCGCTGTCCGCATCCCGGTTCAGGAGTTCGCTAATATCGGCGCCAGACACGAATATGTTTTCGACCAGCGAATAAAGAACAAGTATCTTGGGTTCGCTCCGCACGGCTAGGTCAAGAACCTCATGCAGCTCCGCTACCATTTGCTCATCCAGAGCATTGCGCTTTTCGGGCCTATCCAGCCCAACAAAGATGGCGCCATCGCGATATTGCGTTTTTACGGTCGACACCGACAAACTCCTTAGCTCACGACAAAACTATAAATTGGTTCAGGAATTTCACTACCGCTTCAACCACCTCATCAGTGAACTCAAGATGGGGCGAGTGATGCCCACCAGCAACGACTTTCCTTTCAACCTCCCCGGCGACATTTCTGGCTATTAGGTCCAGCTGCGCCAAAGTTCCATATTCGTCGACATCCCCCTGAATCACCAATATCGGTATATCAATAGCGGGGAGATACTCCTCGATGTTCCACTCCCTGAATTCCGGCGAAAGCCATACCTTATTCAATACCCAAAAGGTTGACTCCGCATTTATGTGATAGCGACTCATCTTCTCTAAAAGGTTGCTGCTCAAAAAGGTCTCTTTGGCAGCCGCGATTCCTTCGATTGACCGATCTTCCACTATTACGTGAGGTGCAATCAGAACGAGCGCGCTGACATCGTGACCTGCTCCCGCATGAATCAGGGCGATAGATCCGCCGTCACTATGTCCCACCAAAATTGGCTTTTCGACATTTAGCGCGCTCAAAACCTTTGGCAGCATATCCAGCGCCTCATGGTGCATGTAGGTGACAGGCCGATCTCCCTCGAGTGGCGTCGACCTTCCATACCCTGCGCGCGAATAAACGAGCATGGCGGGATCGCCTAGCTGAGTCCTGATAATCTCGGG
>DAHVKW010000190.1 GCA_027320695.1 Actinomycetota bacterium
CGGGCCCTGCCCGGACTGGTCATGGCTGGTCGCATGAAGGCCAACCGAGGGGCGGACGTGCGGGTGATGTTCTTCGGTCCGGGGGTCAAGCTGGCCGCCAGCGGGGCTGCCGACGAGCAGCTGAAGACGCTGAGCGAGGCCGGGGTGCTGCCGAGGGCCTGCTCGGCCAACGTGGAGCAGTACGGCCTGGTCGAGGAGATGGGCTCCCGGCCGGTCGAGCTGCTGGCCGCCGGCGCCGAGGTCGAGGAGTACGCCCGCCTGGGCTACACCGTCCTCAGCTTCTGAGGCCCAGCCAGCGGGGTGCGGCCTCCGCATCCCGGCCGGCCCCACGCGCTGTTCAGGAGGCGGCGAGCGGAATCGAACCGCTGTACAGGGCTTTGCAGGCCCTTGCCTAAACCACTCGGCCACGCCGCCCGGCGATCGCCTCGGGAGAGTGTAGTCATAACCGGGTCGGCGCCGGGCCGGGGGTATGGTGTGGACCGACGCGGGAGCCCGGACGGACCGGGCTGAGAGGGGGTCTGCGGCGCACGCCGGGCGGCCCCGACCGTTGAACCTGATCCGGGTAATGCCGGTGGAGGGAGGAGGACAGAGATGGTCCAGGCCAGGCGCACCAAGGTCCAGGTGGTGGGGTCCCGCCCCGATATCCGGGTGCCGTTCCAGGAGATCCACC
>DAHVKW010000191.1 GCA_027320695.1 Actinomycetota bacterium
CCGAGGCTGGCCATTTCCAGCATTTCTTCAAAAGTGATGCGATCCAGGCGGCGCGCCCGGGATTCCACCCGCGGATCGGTGGTGTAAATGCCATCCACATCGGTGAAAATGTCGCACTCATCGGCATGCAGCGCCGCCGCCAGGGCCACGGCGGTGGTGTCGGAACCGCCGCGACCCAGGGTGGTGATATTGCCATGCGGATCGACTCCCTGAAAGCCCGCGACGACCACAATCTTGCCGGCACCCAGCGCCGCCCGGATCTTGTGATCGTCAATATGCTCGATGCGCGCCCGGGTATGGGCCGAATCGGTCATGATGGCGACCTGCCCGCCGGTGAACGAAATGGCGGGTTGACCGATACTTTCCAGCGCCATGCTCAGCAGCGCGATGGTTACCTGCTCGCCGGTGCTGAGCAGGGCGTCCAGTTCGCGTTCCGCCGGGGCATCGGCCAGGGCGTGCGCCAGTTGCAGGAGTCGATCCGTCTCGCCCGACATGGCGGAAACCACCACTACCACCTGATGACCGGCGCGATGACTGGCGGTGACCCGTTCCGCGACGGCTCGGATGCGTTCCACGCCGCCCACGGAGGTGCCGCCGAATTTCTGTACGATGAGTGCCATTTTCAGTGATTTTATGAAAAATTAAGGG
>DAHVKW010000192.1 GCA_027320695.1 Actinomycetota bacterium
AGCTCTTTCAGCACCGGGTAGTCCATTCCGAGCTTCTTGGTGACACCGGGGCGGTAGTTCTCGATTAGCACGTCCACTGTTTTTACGAGGTCATATAGGCGCTGCTTGTCCTCTTCGCGCTTGAGATCCAGTACGACGCTTCGTTTCCCACGGTTGAATGCGACAAATGTCGCGCTGAGCCCTTCCTCCCATTTGCGGAAGGGGTCTCCCTCTGGGGGTTCTATCTTGATCACGTCGGCACCCATCTCTGCCAAGAGCACGCCGGTGACAGGTCCGGAGATGTACTGGCCAAAGTCGAGAACTCTGACTCCCCGTAGTGGTGGTAAAGCCTGCATTTGTGGTTCCTTGCTAATAATGAATCGTCTGCTAAGAAAGACCTAGAAGCTTCTTGGCATTGTCCAACATGATCTTTTGCTTCACCTCTGGCTTGAAAGGAAGATTCTCAAAATCGCTCAGCCAGCGGTCAAGAGGCAGCGAAGGAGCGTCTGTGCCAAACAGAGCCTTGTCTGGGATCATGGAGTTGACTTGGTGCACCACCTCTTCTGGGAAGTACTTGGGGGCCCAGCCCGAGAGGTCTATGTAGAAGTTGGGCTTGTGGCGGGCTATCGCAAGGCTCTCAGAGGTCCAGGGCCAGCTGGGG
>DAHVKW010000193.1 GCA_027320695.1 Actinomycetota bacterium
TGATGCGTAATTCCCAATCGATATTCCAAATCGATGCTACCAACAAAATTTGAGCCCTCATTGCAAACCTAGGATGAAATTTTTATGATTCCTCGCAGCAGTCGCCTGGCCTATCTTTCATGATCGCGTAGTGATAGCCAGATCAAACTTTCAGGTCTGGCGTTTCTGCAAACGCTTGAAAGCAAAGGTGGGAAAATCGTTTCACCGGCCTTTTGGGAGGATTACCATCCCCCATTCCGGGCAACGTTATCAAAAGACAGTCGATGCTTTTCGAACTTATTTTTGCGCAAGGTCCTTGGCATGCTGGCGGCGACCGTTCTTGCAGTTGGTGGATTTTCAAATTAGGGATCTGCGACCTATGCGAGATGAAAAACGTCCAGAGGTTGAAAGGCGCCTAGCGGCCGTCCGATCGTGTTCCAAAGGATTGTTCCCAAGACTTGAGTTGTGCATTCCTCGGCTGCAGGCAACCGCAAATTCTCGAAACTCGACTTCTTTGCTATTCGCGGGCGTCTCGATAAAAGGTTGAAAATAGGTCCTGGCAATTTAAGCTGGTTCGCCAACGACCTGATGGCCGACAAGGATGAGAAATGTAGGCATATATATTGGGCTATAATTGTGATGCGCCACAACTGCT
>DAHVKW010000194.1 GCA_027320695.1 Actinomycetota bacterium
GACATAACGTACTTGCGCACTGGAGATGGGTTCTGCTATCTCTGCGCAGTTAGAGATGAGCACAGTGCAAAGGTGCTTGGCTACTCGTTGTCTACATCCATGGAGACAGATATCGTACTCACGGCCCTCAAAGCAGCCATTGCTGCAAGGAAAGGGCAGGTAGAAGGTGTTATATTCCATGTCGATCGGGGATCTCAATTTGGGGATTACCGCGTCGTCGAGCTCTGCAGTAGATTCGGGATCTCAAGGTCGATGGGTGCCACTGGATCGTGCTATGACCACGCAAGCATCGAATCGTTCTGGTCGATCTTCAAGCACGAGTACTTCTACCGCCACACCTTTGCCAACTTGAGTGAACTGGAAGTGGGAGTAGCTAGCTACATCCGCTTCTACAACACCAAAAGGCGTCAGATAAAGACCAACTACATGAGTCCAGACGACTTTGAGATAGCATTGTCACGAACTAGGCGCAGCGCCTAAACACGTGTCCATTTTTTCTGGGCAACCTCAGGAATCCCTTATTGTCATCATGGATGCCGTTACCTTCCATAAGCGCTCTTCAGCACACGCATTTCACTCCTCTGAATACCCGCGAATCATACCACATCAAG
>DAHVKW010000195.1 GCA_027320695.1 Actinomycetota bacterium
CGAGGAGATACAATGGATAGTGGCATGAAGTCGCTGCGACTTCAGCTAAGTTGTTTTTGCTTTCAAATAATCTCATTTGAGACTGTGAAGTCGAAGTGGCGGAATAGGCAGACGCGCTAGCTTGAGGGGCTAGTGCCCGTAAGGGCGTGGGGGTTCAAGTCCCCCCTTCGACACTTTCTTAATTTTCTCGAAATTTGGATGCATCAGATCTGTGCATTCAATTGTGCACCAGGCCTTGCCTAGGCTTCTCGATTCCTTGTTCCTAGACCAAGCAATGGACACGACTGTCCTGTAGTCCAAGTCCTTAAATGGGCCAGCTGGCCCCATGGGATGCGAGGCCAGCTGGAAGTCGAAACGAGCGTTGGCTAGTGTGCCGCAGATCTTGCCAAAGAGGGTGTCTTTGTCGCGGCGAGCTCAAGTTCGCGTGATGATTCGTCCAAAGAGCGCCGCGCTGGCTCCGGAAGCACCAAAGTGACCAGGAAGCCGAGGACCGACATTCCGAAAGAGAATTCGAGTGCTCCGCCAACTCCAAGATGGCTCTTGAGAATCGGGAAGATGTAGACGCCGAGGAAAGCTCCAAACTTCGCGACCCCGGCTGAGATGCCATGT
>DAHVKW010000196.1 GCA_027320695.1 Actinomycetota bacterium
ATCTAGCCGCTTGACCAACCCGGCAGATAATCCACCTAAGGATCGGGAGATTCTGTCCAGGGGTTGGGGTCCATCTCTCAACATGGTGGCAGGACGGCTCATTTCATTCACCAAATCACCGACCAGCACAGACTGCTCAGGCTGGCTGCGATGGAGCGCCGCTCGAAACGAATAACCGGACTTGTTTTGCTTTGCCCGGTACATTGCGGCGTGGGCACTTTTTATCAAGGCCTTCACCGTGGCGCCATCTCTCAAATAGATTGAGATGCCAATACTGGTGTTGACCGTCAATTCACAGACACTGGCAACACACGGAACTTGAACTGCTTTGATGATATTTTTGGTAACGATGGCTGCGTCCTGACCTTCTTTAATTCCCATAAGCAGGCAGAAAAATGCGTCGCCACCATGGCGGCTATCCGTATCGTCTGGGCGTGGAGTTTCTTTAAGTCGCTTGGGAATCGCCAATAAAAAGGCATCGCCTGCGTCGTAGCCATAGGAGTCGTTTATGGCCTTGAATTTGCCAAATGTCCATGAATATCACGGCCAAAGCCCAGCCATGCCGTTTGGCTTGCTTCATCCCATGTTTCAGTCGATCATTTGGGAG
>DAHVKW010000197.1 GCA_027320695.1 Actinomycetota bacterium
ATCCTCTTTGAGGTCGAGAGTATGGTCTATTACCTCACGCGGGAGACACCAAATATCGACTCCGCACTCAAGATCGGACGAGGTCTGCTGGAAAGGCATTCGACATCGTCTACCCGGTAGACGAATCAGGTTTTTCGCCCCGCAGATCGCCAGCCACCTTATCCCCAAACCCCACCGCCTTGTGGATGGCTCAGTCTTAAGCCTGACCAGCCGGTACACGTTCCGGCTTGCCGACCACAATCCACGCTACCGCCGGGGCTGGGAGGCCCCTTCGTTGCGTGGACCTTGGGTCGTGGATTTCGGGGATAAGGCTTCCAATCGTCTACCGGGTAGACAATTCACCTTACGCTATCCGCTAGTCAGGAGTTTTCAGTGAACACATGCGTTTCGACCGTCTACCCGGTAGACGCCACGGCCTGAAAACCTGTCTTCCGGGAAGACGCGGCCTCTCAAAATCGTCTACCGGGTAGACGAAAATGCCAAAAAATACCGAAAAATGTAACGCAAGATAAAGAAGGGGTAATATTAGCGTTTTCTCGGAAGACGATGCCGTTTTCCGGGAAAACGACGCGATGGGTGCCGTCCACCGAGTAGACGACCCT
>DAHVKW010000198.1 GCA_027320695.1 Actinomycetota bacterium
CTAGCCGCTTGACCAACCCGGCAGATAATCCACCTAAGGATCGGGAGATTCTGTCCAGGGGTTGGGGTCCATCTCAGGGGCCGCCAGTCCCCTATCTGGCATCAAGGGTGTCCGAAGAGAGCGCGTGAGATGCCACTGGCAGGTAGACGGAAAGGAATGCGATAACGGCCGGAGTGAGCTCCCCAGAGGCTGTTTTGGTGTTTACGGTATGGATGGGCGCCCTTCCGGCAAGCATGCAGGAAGTGGTTTTTTGCCCCTGCTAATGTCCGCTGCGTACTCCAACCGATAAGGAACGCAGCGAATGAACAAGACGAGAGAGACGGAACCAGGACGGGATGGCGACGAGACCCCAGAGCAGACCCAAGCGCTCTTCCAGCGCTGGCGGGAGAGTCGTCGGCCGGGCGCGCGTATCCCCAAGGTCTTATGGGCGGCGGCCGTCAGAATGGCCAAGCGCTACGGGGTGCCACAGACGGCGCAGCACTTGCGCGTGGATAGTCAGCAGCTCCTAAAGCGCATCGAGGGCGCAGGGGGCGCGGCTCCCACCGGGCCACGCCCCATCGCGTTTGTCGCGTTGCCGGGACTCGCGCCATCGGCTGAGGCC
>DAHVKW010000199.1 GCA_027320695.1 Actinomycetota bacterium
TGGCGCACTGGCAGCCTATGAGCGCCTTCGCGATGAATGCTGCCCACATCCCAAAACACCTAGCTTCTTCGTATCAAACGCCGGATCCAGGCTCACGGTCACAAATATTGAGGTTACCCAGAAAAAATGGACACGTGATTAGGCGCTGCGCTTAGTTTTGGACAATGCTATCTCAAAATCGTCTGGACTCATGTAGTTGGTCTTTGTCTGACGCCTTTCGGTGTTGTAGAAGCGGATGTAGCTAGCTACTCCCGCATTTAGTTCACTCAAGTTGGCAAAGACGTGACGGTAGAAGTACTCGTGCTTGAAGATCGACCAGAACGACTCGATACTTGCGTGGTCGTAGCACGACCCAGTGGCTCCCATCGACCTTGAGATCTTGAATCTATTGCAGAGCTCCACGACGCGGTAATCCCCAAATTGAGATCCGCGATCGACGTGGAACACGACACCTTGTACGCGTCCTTTCCTCGCAGCGATAGCTGCCTTGAGGGCCGCGAGCACGATTTCTGTCTCCATGGATGTAGATAACGAGTAGCCAAGCACCTTTGCAGAGTGCTCGTCTCTAACCACGCAGAGGTAGCAGAAGCCATCTC
>DAHVKW010000019.1 GCA_027320695.1 Actinomycetota bacterium
GCAAAGACCGCCAATTACAACTGCGCACTTTTGTCATTGGCCTTGCCAGGATGATATGCGAGTTCTGGTCGAAACGGAACCAAAAAACGATGCGCATGATGCGTGTCGACCCGATCTGGGTCAGAAGCGGCGCTTCAAGTAATTTCTCCCTTCCACGCGAAGCGAGGTCATAGCTGGCCAGCCTGAAGTAAGCACTGCCAGAGTCCTTAGGCGGATACTGGCTAATACAAGGCATAGGCATGCTGTTATAGTTGGCCTCATGGATCACTTTCTCGCGCTTGATATTGGCGGCACGAAGTTTGGGGGCGGCGTCGTTTCAGAAAAAGGCGACGTCATTTCTTATGTTGCCTCTCCGACGCCAAAAGGCGCATCGGGGTCGGATCTTTGGGAAATCACCAAGAGGGTACTGCACGATGCCGCCGACAAAGCGGATATTCACGAATTCTCATCGGTCGGCATAGGCTGCGGGGGGCCAATGGACCTGGACCGAGGGCTGGTTTCTCCGCTGAACATACCCGGCTGGAGGGATTTTCCGCTGACTAGATCCATCCGCGACGAGTTTGAACTCGAGGTTTACCTGAACAACGATGGAAAGGCCCTCACTCTTGGAGAGGGCCTATTTGGGGCCGGCAAGAACGTGAAAAACTTCATGGCAATGGTTGTGTCGACTGGAATCGGGGGCGGAATTATTCTTGACGGAAGACTTTTGGGTGGCCGGCTTGGGAATGCTGGACATGTTGGTCATGTCAATGTCGAGCCAAATGGAAACATTTGTAGCTGCGGCGCAAGAGGATGTCTGGAAGCCCAAGCATCTGGTCTCAACATCGCCAAATACTACGGCCAGGACCCGCGTCAGGCAACCGACGAAGTTAAGGTGCTTTGCGGAGAGTATGTAGGTCGGGGAGTGGCGTCGGTTGCTTCGCTGCTGGATCTTGAATTGATAGTGGTTGGCGGCTCCGTTGCTCTTGGATTTGGGGAACCCTTCTTTAGCGCTGCGCAGAAGGAGCTGTCTGGCCGAGCTAAATTGAGCTTTTCAAGCAGCGCAAAGATCGCTCCTGTGGGACTTGGCGAGCACGGCCCAATTATCGGCGCAGCGACAGTTGCGATTTCAAACCAAAGAGGTCTTTTCTGAGCTTTTAGAGTTAGCTAGTTGAGAAGGGCGCGTCGAAGGACTGCAAATGGACATTACATATTCGCCGCAAGCGCAGAATTTCCGCCTGGAAATGCGCGAGTTTCTGAAATTGAATCTTCCCGCCGATTGGCGTGGTACGGGAGCTTTGGAAAAGGCGAAGGTGGCCGAGTTCACCAACCAATGGAGAAAGATTCTCTATGACAACAATCTATTGGCTCTGTCCTGGCCGAAAAGATACGGAGGAGCAGGCCTGTCTCAACTTGAGCAGGTAGTGCTCTCCGAGGAGTTCACGCAGGCAGGTGTTCCATTGGGAGGATCCAACGATCAGTTTGGAATCCAAATGGTCGGCAATACTTTAATTGCCTGGGGTACAGAGCAGCAAAAGGAGTACTTTCTGCCGAGGATTCTTTCGGGAGAGGACCGATGGTGCCAAGGTTATTCCGAACCTGACGCCGGTTCCGATTTGGCGAATGTGAGCACCAAGGCGGAATTCGACGGCGGTGTCTGGGTGCTCAACGGCCAAAAAATTTGGACTTCCGGAGGACATCTGGCTAACTGGATTTTTGTGCTTGCCCGAACCAACGCGCAGGTGGAAAAGCACAAAGGAATTTCTTTTCTATTGGTGCCGATGGATCAGCCAGGCGTGGAAGTTCGACCAATTCGAATGATGTCGGGCGAGTCGGAATTCAACGAAGTCTTCTTTACCAACGCCACCACCTCAGCAGAGAACATTATTGGGAGACCGGGAGATGGCTGGGCAGTTGCTATGACCCTTCTCGGATATGAGCGTGGCGAAGCTGCCGCTACTCTGCCAATACGGTTCCGCATGGAGTTGGACCGCCTAATGGAACTCGCAAAAGAGACCGGCGCGAGCAAGGATCCATTAATACGCCAGCGGCTCGCATGGTGCTACGGCAAGGTGGAAATCATGAGATTGCTTGGGCTTCGTACGCTAACAGGATTCCTAAATGGCAAAAGTCCCGGTCCCGAGAGCTCAATTTCCAAGTTGTACTGGTCCGAATACCACAAGGTCGTCACTGAACTTGCCGTTGATATCCTGGGCGCCCAGGCGCTTGTCCCTTCGGGCCGATCTCCGTCCACTGCTTTTCGTACCGACGATCCCGGTGCGCCTAATTCCTCTATGAGCTGGGTGATGGCATTTCTGAATTCCAGAGCTGGGACCATATACGCGGGAACTTCCCAGATACAGAGAAACATCTTGGCAGAAATGGTGCTGGGACTTCCAAAAGAGCCCAAACTAGTTTCTTCATAAAGAACTCGGCAAGTCATCTCCCGCACGATACTCGCTATTTTGGTATGGAGAGTTAACCGAGGTGTTGCGGATGAAGACTAAATTCAGAATGGCGCTGTGGTTATTGCGGTCTTGCCTGTCGCTGTTGCCGCATAACGACCTTTGGGTGATTGGCTTCATTGAGCTGAAACGGTTCGCTCGGATGAAATGGTGGGCAAAGGCTCCATTTCTCCCACTTCCTTCTCGTGACTTTTGGGAGTTTCGCATGGAGGCGATTTACGGCGATGCTAAGGCCATGCCATCCAGCAGGGATCTTGTCGAATTTCTTCAATGGTGTATGGAAATTCGCTGAATTCTAAGATAAGCTAAGGGTCAGTATGGCAAGCGATCATCGGATAGGTGACGGAGAAACACGGACTATTGCGCCCGCGAGGCTTATGCCCTCTGACGATTGTCGTACTTCTGATCACTTCGGTACTTACTGTTTGGGCCTCGGTTCGTCGCGAGACCAGCTAGGGCATCTGAGGTAGCTGGTGTCTAGGGCTCTCGTGCTAAATGTAAGCTACGAAGCTCTTGGTGTTGTCTCCAGTCGTCGAGCGTTAGGTCTTGTTCTCGCCGGCAAGGCCCTTCCACTGCACGAAAGCCATGACATATTCCATTCCGAGCGCGCCAGGTTTTTTGCGCCGTCCGTAGTACGTCTGAACTATTTCGTCAGGGTTCCATATCCCACCAGGGTCGCTTTGAACAAGAGGTCGGTATTTGCCCGGGATAACTACCTATGCCAATACTGTGGCGCGCCGGCGGAGAACATTGACCACGTGATACCGCGTTCGAAAGGTGGCGAGCATTGTTGGGAGAACGTAGTGGCTTCCTGCAAGCTGTGCAACTCAAAAAAAGAGGACCGGTTTCTCTCCGATACGAATTTTGTACTGCGGAAGCTGCCAATGGCGCCCAAAGGCAAGGCCTGGGTACATCTTCTGGGAGCTGTGAACGAGGAGTGGGTTCCCTATGTGGGATCGAGTCCAATGTCGGCTTAGCATTATTGGGTTTTGGAATCTGGCGAGGTCGATAGTCTGAGTGTGTGGACTCATGGCGGATAGTGGACGAAGTCGGATCAGCGCTGAATATGCATGCAAATCCCGCGCTGTATGCCGATCGAAGAACTGCTCGGTTCATAAATGTAACCGGTAACGCTTTGGTTCTAGGCTCAAGCCAGAATCCAGATCACGTCGACAAAGAGTCACTGAACCGACTGAGTGCTGAATTGGTCGTTCGCAGGTCTGGTGGCGGGGCGGTATTCCTATCGCCAAACGGGCAGCTTTGGGTAGATATCGCAATCCCCAAAGGCGACAAGCATTTCAGCGCGGACGTGGGTGAATCTTTTGAGGTAATTGGCAGGCTTTTCCTACAGGCACTATCGGTCCTAGGCATCGGTGATCTTGAAATGCATACCGGCAGGTTACTGGGCGGCGAGCTGGCGAAGAGGATTTGCTTTGCCGGTCTGGGGCCAGGAGAGATAACTTTCGAAGGAGCCAAAGTTGTCGGCATATCCCAGCGCAGGACTTCACTCGGCTCCGTATTCCAGTGCACCGTCTACGTGAAATATCCATTTGATGAAATGCAAGAGCTGATCCAAGGTGAAAGGCTGGCCGCCCTTAGACGCGGCTACGCGCTCGGACTGGCGGAAATATCTCAAAAGCTGGCTGAGTTTGAGAGTCCTCTAGTCATTTCTGGACTGAGAGAGCGCCTCTTGGAAGCCCTCGCGCACCTTAGCTAATCCATGCGTGTCAGGTTCTAACAAGCTGATTCCAATACATCTAAGCCCATTTAGTCCGGAATGGGCCAAAGCATTAGATTTCTGCACCTCAAAAGTCAATTTTGTGCACTAAATAGTTGATATGTGGGGAGATGTGGGTTAAAGTGGGTCGAAGTGGTGAATTCGGGTATTTAGGTTTTACAAAGGGCTATGACCGCGATGTCCCAAGCGCAACAGGCACAGGCAAAATTTTTTGGTGCATACGAGCATTCTCTTGACGTCAAGGGACGCCTGACGTTGCCCGCTAAATTCAGGGCCCATCTGCACGACAAATGCTTCGTCACCCGATCGCAGTACGAAGATCCCTGCCTTGCAATTTGGACCCAAGAGGATTTTTTTGCTTTCGCCAATTCATATCAGAGTCAGGATCTTTCCGACCCGTTGCTTCGCTTCAACATGAGGGTCTGGGCATCTGAGGCATTTGAATTAGAAATCGATAAGGCTGGACGGTTTGCGCTTCCTCAAACCTTGAGAAGATTCGCCGAATTGGATAGGGAAGTATTGGTGCATGGCGCGCTCGGAATCGTTGAACTGTGGAGTCCGGACAGCTGGCGGAATGCGCAGGCGGGGAATCGAGCATGACGTCGGCCGAATTCATCCACAGACCTGTCATGTTCGAAGAGGTGATGGGCGTTTTTACGCCGCTTGAGGCAGGGGTGATTGTGGACGGAACACTCGGGGCCGGTGGCCACAGCCAGGGGCTGCTCGAGCGCGGACCCCAACGGCGCGTTCTCGGGCTTGATCGGGATCCTAGCGCAGTCGAAGCAGCGTCCGGGCGCCTGTCCCGATATTCGGAGAGGTTCATAGCGCTTCACAAAGAGTTTGACGATCTTGATGGCGCATTAGCGCAGGCCTGCCAGAGCGACAATCGATTTTGCGGCTCCCCGGTCGGGCTTCTTCTGGATCTCGGCGTGTCTTCGCCGCAGCTGGAAAGAGGAGAGAGGGGTTTCTCGTATCGCCTGGAGGGCCCGCTCGATATGAGGATGGATCCAACCCGAGGCCAAACATTGGCGGAAGTTCTCGACCAGGTAGACCTGGATGAGCTGACCAGCCTGTTGCGTATGAATGGCGAGCCGAGATTTGCCTACCGCATCGCCAAGGCGATTATGGCTGGAATGCCATACTCCTCTACCACGCAATTAGCTGAGGTTGTCAAGTCGGCGATACCAGCGGCAGCGAGGCGGACTGGCGGCCATCCGGCAACGCGAGTGTTTCAAGCTCTGCGCATAAAAGTCAATAACGAGCTTGAAAAACTGGAGACGGCCCTTGGAAAGGCATTCAAATTGTTGCTTCCCGGGGGACGAATCGCCGTATTGTCGTACCACTCCGGCGAAGATTCAATTGTCAAGTCGCTCTTCCGCGAACAAGTAACCGGAGGATGCACCTGTCCCTCGCGGTACGGATGTGTTTGCGGGGCGGTGCCAAAGGCTAGCTACGTCATTCGTTCGAAGGCGCCTTCGGCGGGTGAAATTGAGGAAAATCCGAGGGCGCGGAGCGCTCGCCTGAGGGCGATTGAGATCTTGGAAGTCGATGACTCGTCGGACGGAGCCGGAAATGGCTAAGACTCAGCGAGAGATGAAACTCAGAAATGTCCGGCCGGAGGTAAATACGCAAACAGCTTTGGCGATGGCTAGGGCGAGTGCGGGATCCAGAAACCCACACGCTACGGGCGGTGCCGCAAAGCACAAGGTTGCTTATGAGCGTCCCAAGCTTAGAGTTGTCGAAAGACCCAAGAAGCTGGTCGGGTTCAGAATCTCCAACAAAATGTTTCGGGCCTACCTGATTGGATTTCTGGCTCTGTTTGCCGCCGTCGTTATGAGGGCTGAAATGGCTGCAACCCAACTGAAGCTGAACGTCCTGAATTCGCAGCTTTCGTCGCTTGAGACTCAGCATCAGAGGTTGCAGGTGCAGCTATCGGGTCTTGAATCTCCAGGTCGCATCGTTTCATACGCAGAAAGTCACCTGGGTATGATTTACCCATCCCAGGTTGGATATCTAGGTGCTGCCCCCAATGCTCCAAGCAGCCAGAATTCATCCACCCAAGTTACGCCGCAGGTTATATCTGCACCCAACACTCTTTTCGCTCCTCCGGGAGAAGCAGGCGGCGGCGCTCCGACCAAACCTATTGTGGTTTCGTCAACAGCCACCACGGCTGCCAGCGCCGCTGGTCCAGCCAAGAGCTCCGCCACTTCGCCGGTCGCCAGTTCTTCCGGTAGTTCGTCCCAATCCCCTGCGTCAAGCCCAAAGAAGGGTTAGAAAAGGGACCATATATGTCGGATCAAAGAACCAACAGGGGTCAGGTTGCGCCGGTGAGCGTGAAGCGCTTACTAGCTTCAAAGATCTTTATTGGCCTGTTTGTTCTTGCATTGGCTTATCAGCTGATCCGAGTTACCGTTTATCCTGATCATCGCTACGTGCAGCTTGCCAAGGCGGAGGGCTCTGCGACTATCGCGGTACAAGCTCCACGCGGGGCGATTCTCGATCGAAACGGCAATGAGCTTGCTGTCTCGATTCCTAAGAAAACGGTGGTGGCGGATCCGGCTGTCGTCGTCGATCCGGTCAAAGAGGCTGACATTCTTGGGCAGATCCTTGGAACGCCCCCGGCGACGATCAGGATGGCTTTGCTTGAGCCGGGGCAGTTTGCTTATGTGCAGCACCTTGTGAGCTCCGACCAGTCGTCCAAGATCCAGTCGCTCATTTCGCAGGGGAGCCTTCCAGGAATATCATTAATCACCGAAATGACCCGGTCTGATCCAAACGGAAGCCTCGCATTGCCAGTCATTGGGTCGCTGGGACCGACCGGAGTACCGCTTTCAGGGCTCGAATACCAGTTCAAAAATCTCCTTGACGGTCAGGCTGGTCAAAAGATGGTCTCAGTTTCTGAATCCGGGTCGCCGCTTCCCGGAAGAGCAGTCGACTTAATACCTCCGAGACCCGGTGACAACTTAGTCCTAGGGCTAGACAGGGCCATTCAATTCAATACGGAACAGGCCCTGGGGGCTGAAATCGTGAAGACGCAGGCCTTGTCCGGTAGCGCGATCATCATGAATCCTAAAAATGGTCAGATTATCGCCATGGCAAATCTCGTGGGAACAACCGGCCAAGCGAACTCTGGCAATGGGACGACGTCTAAATCGCCCGTCGGACAAGCGCAGTCTGGCAGCTCTACTGCCAATGCGAATCTTATAACCGGGTTTGCGCAAGCTCCCACGAACATGGCAGTCACAAATGTGTATGAACCGGGATCGGTGGCTAAAATTGCGACGTTTGCTGAGGCTCTTAACGCCGGTGTGATAACTCCGTCGAGCAAGGTGGTAGTGCCGCCATATTTGATGATTGACGGGGCGACGTTTCATGATGCTGAGGTTCATGGAACCGAGGTATTGTCCCCGCAGCAGATTCTGGCACAGTCGTCTAATATCGGAACGATAATTGTCGCCCAACATCTCAACAAGTATTCAATCACAAATTCGTTTTTGAATTTTGGCTGGGGTAGGCCCACTGGGCTCGGATTTCCCGGAGAGACATCCGGATTTCTGGTAGATCCGGCAAAGTGGTCGGGAACCGCCATCGGTTCAGTTCCAATTGGCCAAGATGAAGCGGTTTCAGCTCTTCAGGTTCTTGATTCATACAATGCGATTGCCAACGATGGAGTTCTAGTTGATCCGCATCTGGTGGACAGGGTTGTGCCTCAGGATGGCAAGCCGTCTTACGACGTGCCTGTGAAATCGAGGCAGGTACTGTCCGTTTCCCTGGCAACGACGATGCAAAACCTGCTGTCGGAAACGGTCTCGCCTAATGGCACCGCACCATTAGCCCAGGTGCCTGGTTATGACATCATTGGAAAAACTGGAACAGCTCAGATTCCTTATCCGAATAAGCCCGGATATCAGCCGGGTGCATTCATGGCCACATTCGTCGGCTTTACCCGGGGCACATCAACGCCGCTCTCAGCTATCGTCGTGTTGGAACGTCCAGACATCATGTACGGCGGATCAGCTGCAGCTCCAGTTTTCTCGCAGATCATGGGTTACGCGCTGAGAAGGTTGGACATAGCACCGACTTCGGGTTATATGCCCGCCGGTTTTGGCAAGAGTTCTCAAACTGCAGGTGCTTCGACAATGTTGGAGGCGAGTGGCGCTGTAGGCCTGCCTACTGGTAGTCAGCCAGTTTTGCAGTTTCAGAATTCCCAGAGCAGTACCACTGGTAGATTAGCTAAGACTAAAGGTTCGGTTTCACCATGACTGAATATCAGCGAGCGATGGGCCGTGAGATATACGGAAATCTCGTCGGAGGCCGGGGCGGTGCAAGAGATCCAATGATGGAGCTATCAGAGCTTGTTTCGTTAATTGAGACCATTTCGATTCTCGGCGACACTCAAGGCGTGATCGTTACCGGCATCTCATTCGACTCGCGTCATGTGGGCCCTGGGGATCTATTCTGCGCCATTGCAGGCGAACATTACGACGGGCACCTCTTCATTCATGATGCCGTTGCCAGAGGAGCGGTGGCGGTAGTCGTTGAACGTTTCGTACCACTTCCGATTGTTCAAGTCAGGGTGAGTCCAGGGTCGATGCGCGTGCAGATGGCAAAACTTGCCAGCTGTTTGTACGGAAATCCTTCCGCCCGTATTCCGATGGTGGGAATCACCGGCACCAACGGGAAAACCACTACTGCATTTATGCTCGCATCGATTGCAAATGCTGCCGACCACTCTCCATTTGTGATGGGGACGCTTAGCGGCTACAGAACGACGCCTGAATCTCCGGTAATTCAAGGTGCGCTTTACCGCGCCATTGAGGACCGTAGCGACATCGCCATTATGGAGGTCTCCTCGCACGCTCTCGATCAGCACAGGGTCGACGAGATTATTTATGACATTGGAATTTTTACCAACCTCACCCAGGATCATCTGGATTACCACCACACCATGGATGCTTATTTCATGGCTAAGTCGAAACTGTTTGAAGCGGGCAGGTGCCGAATAGGCATAGTCAATATCGACGACCCTTGGGGTGCCAAGCTGATCAGGGATTCCCTGATCGCAATGGAGACTTATTCAATCGATGATGCCGTTAACCTTCAAATGTACGCCGAAGGCTCAAGTTTTACGCTCGACGGCATATCAGTGGAATTGACAATTGCTGGAAAGCATAATATTTACAACGCCATGAGCGCGGTAAAGGCGGCCCAAAGGCTCGGATATTCGCCGGAAGCCATTCAAAACGGTTTGAAGACTTTTCACGGAGTTCCTGGGCGCCTGGAGAAGATCGACGAGGGACAGCGATTCAAAGTATTTGTTGATTTTGCCCATACTCCGGTTGCCCTTGAATCCGCTCTCGATGCGGCGAGAGTAATAACTCCTGAAGGCGGCCGCGTCATCGTGGTGTTCGGATGCGGTGGTGACCGAGACCGGCGGAAGAGACCCCTGATGGGCGAGGTGGCAGAAAGCCTGGCCGACGTTACGATTCTGACATCGGATAATCCGAGGAGCGAAAATCCAGTTGTGATTATCCAGGAGATCCTTTCCGGAATGACTAAGCACGCGATGACAGTGCTAGGCGAATCATCACAGGTGCTTGTCAACCCGGATCGGCGCGAGGCGATAGAACTGGCTTTTTCAATGGCTGGCGCGGATGATGTCGTCATAATCGCGGGCAAAGGCCATGAGACTCATCAGACAATTGGCCAAAACGAGGTCGCATTTTCGGATCAAGAGGTGTCTCGCGAGATACTTCGGCGTCACCGGAGTTTTCCGCAGTGATCGCAATCTTTGTGGCCGGAGGGTTCGCCCTCGTGGTGGCGGCAGTCGCCACTCCGGTGCTCATAAAGGCGCTGCGTCTCAGAGGTGTCGGACAGCAAATTCGCGAAGACGGCCCGCAGCGTCATGTGGCGAAGGCCGGCACGCCCACAATGGGTGGCTTGGCAATCGTTGGCGCATTCGTAATTGGATACCTGCTCGCACATGCCCGGCTCGGCGCTCCATGGACCGCCGACGGCGTCATGGTCATTTTGGTTGTGGTCGGCTTCGGGATGATTGGTTTCATCGATGACTGGATCAAGGTGCGCCATCATAGATCTCTGGGACTTACGAAGTCCGGCAAGCTGGGAGGGCAGATAGTGGTGGCCCTCCTTTTTGCACTGGGTTCGCGTTATGTGGGAGATCTCTCCAATACGATCACTTTCGTGCGAACCGGGGCGTTGGCCATAAATTTGAGCACGCCCATCTGGGTAATCTTTGTTGTCTTGGTAATAATTGGCGCTTCAAACGCGGTTAATCTTTCAGATGGTCTAGATGGTCTGGCAGCAGGGTCTTCCATTTTTGCTTTTTCAATTCTTGGGGTTATCGGTTACTGGCAATTCAGGCACGTTCAGGTCTATGGGGTTGGTTCCGGACTTGACTTGGCCATAGTGGCCGTGGCAATGACGGGTTCATGCGCGGGATTCCTATGGTGGAATGCTCCTCCCGCCCGTATTTTTATGGGCGACACGGGATCGCTGGCTATAGGCGCTGGTCTTGGTGCACTTGGTATCGAGATGCGGCTGGATTTGCTGCTTCCGATTATTGCCGGATTATTCGTGGTGATCACGTTGTCAGTTGTTATCCAGGTCGCAAGCTTTCGGATGTTTCATCGCCGTGTTTTCCGAATGGCCCCTTTGCACCACCATTTCGAGTTGCTGGGCTGGCCGGAGACTACCGTAATCATACGATTCTGGATTTTGGCAGGCCTGTTTACCGCGCTGGCACTTGGTCTTTTTTATGCAGACTTTCTGTCTCTAGGGCAGGTGGTCAAATGAGGCCGCTCCAGTACTCGGGTCAACAGTCGGTAGTGATTGGCTACGGAATTACCGGGCGGGCAGCAGCTGAATTCTTGATACGAAACGGAGCGACGGTTCGCGTCTATGACGACAAAGCTTCTGCGGAGGTCTTGCCGGGGTCGATGGTAGCTATTTCGCCGGTCGACGAAAGTTTTCAGAGCAAGGTCGAAAATGCGGATCTGGTCTTGGTGTCACCTGGAGTTCCCAGGTCGCACCCTGTCTTTAAATTTGCCAAGGAGCCAATTTCCGAGCTGGAGCTGGCGTATCGCCACACAGCCGTGCCAATTGTGGCCGTGACCGGTACCAACGGGAAGACGACCGTCACCACCCTTATCGCCCGCATGCTGGAAGCCGCCGGAATTAGAGCTCGGGCGGTCGGTAACATAGGGACTTCGGTCGTGTCGATGTTGGAGGAAGACCTCGACTATCTAGTTGTCGAAGCGTCCTCATTTCAACTGGCGACGATATCCAGCTTTCGTCCCAGGGTCGCCGTTTGGACGAATTTCTCGCCGGATCACCTTGACTGGCACCAGGGGATTGACCATTACCTGGCCTCGAAGGCAAGAATCCTTGAAAATCAGAAGGCGGGAGACACTGCCGTGCTCAACGCCGCTGATCCGGTGGTGAGCAACGCAGCGACGCCGGAGGGAGTGAGGCGAATCGGATTTGGACTGGGAGATTACGATTTCGGGTTCAGTCCGGAACTGGCCGCGCTCACAGCGAACGGCGAGCCTTTTATCCAGCTTTCAAAAATGGCGCGCACTTTTCCTCACGATCTTGAAAACGCTCTGGCGAGCGCAGCGGCCGCGTCCAGCGTTGGCGTGGACCTTGAAACGATTTCCGGTGTTCTTGGCGAGTTCGCAGGGTTGCCTCACAGGGTTGAATATGTCGGCACAATTGGCGGAGTTAAGTATTTCAACGATTCCAAGGCCACAACGCCTGCTTCTGTTGTTGCCGCAGCTTCGGGTTTTGAGTCAGTGATTCTGATAGCCGGCGGGAAGAATAAAGGCCTGGATCTGTCTCCTCTTGCAGGTGTAGCCCCGAAACTAAAAGCGTTGGTGGCCATGGGCGATGCCGCGGATGATTTGCTGGAGGTGTTTTCTGGCATTCCAGGACTGAGAATCGTAAAAGCGATGTCGATGGCGGAGGCGGTCGAGGAGGCACGCGAATTGGCGTCAGAGGGAGATGTTGTTTTGCTCTCTCCTGGATGCACATCATTTGACCGTTATCGATCCTACGAGGAACGTGGAGAAGATTTTAGGAACGCATTTGAATCGCTGAAGTCGGCAGGAGGCGGGAAATGACCTTAGGCGTTGAGATTCCCAATTCAAACAGGAAGCCAGTTTCCCGGATCTCTAGGAGAATATACCGGCTTCTGAACGCTGAAAACGGCTTTGGACCTGAGAGTCATATGCTGGTTCTCCTGATCGGAGTATTGACGGCGATTGGCGTTTCGATGGTGCTGTCGACCTCGTTCGTGCCTTCCTTGGTGGCAGGTCACAACGCATTTGCCCTTTTTGAGAAACAGATGTTGTGGGTGCTCGTTGGGCTTGCCGCATTTGCCCTTGGCACAAGCATGTCAATGGATTTGTTTATCAAGTATCGTGGCGTTCTGCTACTTGGCAGCGGATTTGCCTTGGTCGCGGTTCTCATTCCCCACGTTGGAGTGAGCGTGGGGGGATCGGCCAGGTGGTTGGGCGTTGGAATGTTCCGTTTGCAGCCGTCGGAGATTACGAAACTAGCTATCGCCATCTTTGCAGCCGGCGTTGCCACCGCTAGGGCCGATGAGATCGCTGACTGGAGAAGGGTATTCCAGCCAGTCATTCTGGCTACGGTTATCGCTGCGGTTTTGATTCTCGTCGAGCCGGATATGGGCACGGCCATGGTTGTCGGGGCTACGGCCTTAGGCGTCCTTTTCGTCGCCGGGGTTCGAATGCGGCATCTGTTGCCGACTTTAGCCGTCATCACCGTCGTCGGACTTTACGAGGCAATGGCGAAGACCTATCGCAGAGAGAGGCTGCTTTCCTTTCTTCATCCTTGGCAAAACAGAACCGATTTTGCCTACCAAGAAGTCCAGTCTCTGGTTGCGTTCGCCACCGGGCATGTAACCGGTGCTGGGCCCGGCGCGGGCCAGGCAAAATGGGGCTTTCTGCCTAACCCTCAGACTGACTTCATATTTTCTGTCATTGGGCAAGAGTTGGGGGTGATTGGAGCGCTGATAGTGCTTGGTCTGCTCGCGTTCTTGGTCTTTTCGATATTCCGGATATCACAAAGGAGCACTTCGAGATTTGGATCGCTGCTTTGCGTAGGTATCGGGTCATGGCTTGCAGCTCAAATGATTCTCAACGTTGGCGCAGTGATTGGGCTGCTCCCGGTGACCGGGGTACCTTTGCCTCTTATATCATCGGGAGGGTCTTCACTGGTGGTCGAACTCTTTGCGCTGGGCCTCGTGAATTCCGTGGCGAAGGGATTTATCCCGATATCCAGACAGACCGGCCAAAGAAGGTCACTCAGAGATTTCCTGTCTCCCGGGTCTGGGAAAGCCGGGCGGCTGACCAGACTGGCCAGGACGGCTTTAGGACGAGCAACAGCTTGAGAGTTCATCTGGAGTAAGCGTGGCAACCTGGATGAATCTGACGATAGTGCCAGATCTAACATGGACCTAGACGAATAACTTGTGGGATCGACCGTCAAAGGACCCCGGCAGTTCTCATTACACGCAGAGTCGGCGGGCGCGGCACGGACCAGGTTGCTGAGGGGCAGCGGCTAGGTCTTTCTTGGCGAAAGGTTTGTTTTTTTCGTCCGGACCCTGTCAGGATTGAACGGCTTTGGCTAACGGGTGCGCCGTCGGACCAGCGTGATCCATGTCGAGTGCTTGGCGCAAGGACACGCGACCTGTCACGGGTATGGGCCGTCTCCAATGCGTAAACGAGCTGGCGGCTCTGCAACCCCTCGGACATCGAAGCGCCCCTGCTATGAAATGCGTTGGTGGCAAAAGCGATTCCGGACGCGCACTCCCTCAACTTCTCGAGCCGGCCGGCGCGGACCCCCATGCCGGGTGGTGTGTAGCGGGGGTACAGCCATTAGGCTGCCCATATGCCGATCAACAAAGTGTTTTGGCAATCCAAAAAGAAGGTTTGGATCGCGGCCGGCGGAACGGCTGGGCATTTGCTGCCTGCTTTGGGTGTGGCTGAGGCTTTAATCAGGGGCGGATTGCAAAGAGATGACATTGGCTTCATAGGATCCACCCGACCCCTCGAATCGCAGCTGGTGACCCCATATGGCTTTGAGCTGATGCAGCTAAACCTAAAGGGACTTGTTCGTAAGTTGTCGATATCCAATCTGCACGGTCTTTGGCTTCTCGCCAGAGCCGCCTACCATCTTGTGGTCGTCGCCAGGAAGACCCGTCCCATGGTTTTGGTCAGCTTCGGCGGCTACTTTTCATTTCCCCCGGTTATTGCGGCCAAAATAGCCGGCATGCCCAGCGTCGTCGTTGAGACCAACGCGGTAGCCGGCCTGGCAAATAGGTTGGCATCAAGAATTGCCACGGAGGTGTTGGCGGCGTCTGAAACTTCGGGGCTGAGGGATGCAAAGCTGGTTGGGGTTCCGTTAAGGCCTGAAATCTCCAAATGGCATGATTGCCGACTTGAGGATGAGTCATTTCGAAATGTGCAGGGTATCGGCAAAAGCGAGTTTTTGGTTTGCGTCTTTGGTGGTTCGCTTGGATCATTTAGCGTAAATTCAGCAGTAACCGACTTGGTCGAATGGTGGCAGGCCCGCAATGACCTGGACATCGTGGTATATCATGTGATCGGTTCCCGTGATTTTCCCAAGTTCGGCGACCGAGCGAGGCAGCTATCGGGATCGGGTTCGAAAGTCAGGTACATCTACTCGGAATTTGATTCGCAGATATACAAAGCGCTGGCCGACTGCGATTTAGTTGTTTCACGCGCTGGATCGGGCACTATTGCCGAGCTGGGTTATTTTGGCAAGGCGTCAGTTTTGGTTCCGCTTCCCAACGCTCCCGGTGGCCACCAGGACAAGAATGCTGAGTTGTTAGAGAAACAGGGGGCCGCGAGAGTGATTTTGGACGATGAGCTCACCAAAGAGCGGGTGGCATTTGAGGTAGAGGCTTTATTCAAAGATCGGAGCGCGTTAGCCGAAATGTCAAAGCGATCGGCCGAGAGTTTCAAGGGTGACGGCGCGCCTCAGATCAGCGAGCTCGTGCTCGCCCTATTGGGAAAGGAGGGACGCGAATGACTAGCGGTGTCTTGCCGAGGCGAGTACACATCGTAGGCGCCGGCGGAGCCGGCATGTCAGCCATAGCCATGGTCCTATCTCAACAGGGCCACCAAGTGTCAGGATCTGATCTCAAGGCATCGGTGGCTTTCGAGCGTCTGCGTGCTCATGATGTGAAGCTGTTTCTTGGCCATTCCGCGAGCAACGTAGACGGTGCTGACCTCGTAGGTATCTCTTCGGCGATTCCAAAATCAAATCCTGAAGTGAGCTGGGCGCGCGAGCATGGGATTCCTGTTCTTACCCGCTCAGAGCTTCTTCCGCTGATCATTTCCGAAAAGAAGGTTCTGGGAGTTTCCGGAACTCACGGCAAGACGACCACGACTTCTATGCTCGCCCTCGCGTTGATGAACCCCGAACGCAGGCCATCGTTTATAATCGGCGGAGAGCTCAACGAGATCGGTACCAACGCGCTTTGGGATCAGGGTCCGGAGCTGGTTATTGAGGCGGACGAGTCCGACGGGACTTTTCTTCATCTGGGTTGCCATGCGGTGATCGTTACTAACATTGAGCCGGATCATTTGGAGTACTACGGCAGCTATCAAGCGCTATGCGACGCATTCGAGAGGTTCGTGATTCAGGCCCAAGGCCCTAAAGTCGTGTGTGCCGATTCGCCAGACGCTAGCGGCCTACTCGGGATTGCCGGTGTCGTAAGCTACGGATTTTCAGAGAATTCAAACTACCGCATCAGCGACGTAGTGGCGACCAAGGAAAAGACATCTTTCAAGGTCTCGCACTCGCGCCTTGGCGAGGTGGCGGTCGAACTGGCTGTCCCTGGCAGGCACAATGTATCAAATGCCGCCGCAGTGATCGCAATGGCCGATCAGCTTGGCGTAGACGTTGGGCCAGTCTGTAGCGCTCTATCGAAGTTTACGGGCGTGGCGCGCAGGTTCCAATACCGGGGAACCTATAACGGAGCGACTCTAGTGGACGACTATGCCCATCTTCCCGGGGAGATTGAGGTAGTCCTGGAAACCGCCGCATCTCAAGGATTCCAGCGGGTAGTGGCGGTATTTCAGCCGCACAGGTATTCGCGAACCGCTTCTTTATATTCCGAGTTTGCGGCGAGTTTTTCCAATGCCGACGTGATCGTGATTACAGACGTCTATTCGGCTGGCGAGATGCCAATTCCGGGGATTACGGGCGAATTAATAAGCTCGCTGGCGGAATCTAAATTTCCAGACAAGGAAGTTTACTATCTGCCGCAAAGGCATAAAGTTGGGTCGTTTATCCAGTCGATTTTGCAGCCAGGTGACATATGCCTGACTCTAGGCGCAGGCGATCTTACTCTTTTGTACGGGGAATTGTCCGAGGAGCCAATCCGGTGAAGGATTTCGCCGGCGCACCAGCGGACCTTCGGGCGGTTCTCATGGATGTGGCCGACGTTGCAGTGGACTATGACGCCGAATTTGGCTCTAGGACAACGTACAGGGTCGGAGGACGCTGTACCGCGATGATAACTTGCAGCACGCTTGCCGCTCTTTCGGCAGTTCTCGACCGCGTTGGTTCCAGGCCTATTTACGTTCTGGGAAACGGGTCGAATACGCTGGTAAGCGACCGCGGGTGGGATGGGATCGTTCTTGTTCTCTCGGGGGAATTCGAGCAGATCGATGTTGCAGGCAACCGGGTGACTCTCGGTGCCGCGGTTTCACTTCCAGTTGCCGCGCGGCAGCTGGCGGCTGTGGGCCTTGGCGGGATGGAGTGGGCGGTTGGCATTCCAGGTACGGTTGGCGGAGCGGTAAAGATGAACGCCGGAGGACACGGTTCGGAAACTGGAAAGTGGCTTTCAGAAGCCCGAGTTTTCCGATATCACGGCCATGGTTACGAGCTTCGCAGCTTATCAGCCGACGACCTTGGCATGAGGTATCGGTCTTCCAACATCGGCGACAGGGATATCGTGGCTCTGGCGAGTTTTGATTTGGTGCCAGCAGACCGGGCTGATTCGAAAAAGGCGATATCTGACATAGTCAATTGGCGCCGTGATAATCAGCCGGGGGGACAAAATGCCGGCTCAGTGTTTGTCAATCCCGATAACGACCATGCCGCGCGCCTGATCGAGTCGATAGGCCTTAAAGGCTTTAAATACAAAAGCGCGGAGGTTTCCCAGAAGCACGCAAACTTCATTCAGGCAACTCCGGGCGGGTCGGCGGATGAAGTTTTCGATCTGATCTGGCTGGTGCAGCAGCGGGTGGAGAGTGAGTTGGGGATCCGCCTTCGCACGGAGGTAAGACTGGTCGGCTTTGATCCGGACAGGTCCAGCCATCTAAGAGGCGGGTGAGCGCCGATGGCTGCGACTGCAGAGCACAATAAGAGGTTGCGGATCGATCCAAGGATTCGTGAACGGCGCAATAAAGTGGCGCGCTCGCAGGGCCGAAGAAGGCTTTACGCAATCACGGCAGTCCTTGTGGCGATGGGCGGGTACTTTGCCGTGCGGGCAATTCTACGGACCTCGATTTTCTCGGTTCGACAGATCGAGGTGATAGGGAGTTCCCACTATTCCAGTTCCTTGGTGGCGGCTCAGAGCGGGATTTCGATAGGCGCCCCGCTAACCGAGGTCAATCCGACGCTCGTTGCCCAAAGGATTGAGCAGCTCTCCTGGATCGGACCGGTCAAGGTCCACAAGCAGTGGCCCGGAACGCTC
Source organism: Actinomycetota bacterium (assembly GCA_027320695.1). GTDB lineage: Bacteria > Actinomycetota > Acidimicrobiia > Acidimicrobiales > Acidimicrobiaceae > SCQM01. The sequence goes on from DAHVKW010000019.1 coordinate 17,957, forward strand.
CAAATTACGGTCCGTGAGCGAACGGCTCTTGCCGTGATACCCCAAAGCTCCAAGACGGATCTCGAGGTCGACAATACTGGACGAGTCCTGACTACTGTCGCACCGGGCGCGGGAAAGTTGATCAAGCTTTGTTTGATGCCTGATATAACCTCGTCGAGGGTTTTGGCGCAGTCGGCAAATTGCGAGGCTCAGGCCACACCCGTTGGCGCGTACGTCAACGCGAAGCTAACCCCCTTGCTGGCAGTTGGCCAAGCCTTGCATTCCGCTGCTTTTTCGGGCTTTTCAGAGCTTGCAACTTCAAGTTCTGGGGAGATCGACGGGTTGCTTTCGAGCGGAGTAGCAGTGAGGTTTGGCTCGACGGCACAGCTGCCCCAAAAATTAAGGGCTCTCCAACTGCTGCTTTCTCAAGCATCGACGGCCAGTTACAGCACCATCGATCTCAGGACCCCATTGGAGCCGGTTTTGAGCAACTGGTAGCAAGCTGGTTGGCTCGAAGCCTGCTTTTTGCGGCGAGGATTTCGCATTTCGGGCGCCTGTGGGCGCAAATGTGGATCGTTGGTTGACGTCCACAAAAGAAGTCGGCATTTAGTTTGTTATTAAAATCCAATAGTCCTGGTGAAGGAGATATATACAGAAACCCTCAACTATTTCTTGAGGCTTTTTAGTAGAAATCCTACGACCCGAGGTACTAACTTCTTCCTAAGTTCTCGATGCAAAAATAGAGAGTCATGAGGTTCTTAGTTCCCATGGGACGTGCGGTTAGCTGACAGCAAATGCTAACTCGGGGAAACGGGGTTACTTGAAGAGACTGGGCTGTCTCTGTCAGGGGCTGGTCGGGAAAGAAAATTTCAGTAGGCATTTAAATAACTTCGGAAGGCGGTTCTGTATATGGTCGGCGAGACGCAGAATTACATTGCTGTGATTAAGGTTGTTGGCGTCGGGGGTGGCGGTTGCAACGCGATAAACCGTATGATTGACGCCGGTCTGAAGGGCGTTGAATTCATAGCAGTGAATACCGACGCTCAGGCTCTCCTTATGAGCGATGCTGATCTGCAGTTGGACATAGGCCGAAGCCTCACGAGAGGTTTGGGCGCAGGGAGCGATCCTGAGGTTGGCCGGTTGGCGGCCGAAGAACACCGCGAAGAGATCGTGGAGGCTCTCAAGGGCGCGGATATGGTGTTTATAACCGCGGGCGAAGGCGGCGGCACAGGAACCGGTGCTGCGCCTCTGATAGCTGAGCTGGCCAAGAGCCAGGGAGCTCTTTCGATTGGGGTTGTCACAAGGCCGTTCTCCTTTGAAGGCCGTCGAAGGGCGTTGCAGGCCGAGAACGGCGTGACAAAGCTCAAAGAGCATGTCGATACTTTGATAATCATTCCCAACGACCGCCTTTTGACGATTGCGAATGAAAAGACTTCCATGTTGAATGCGTTCAAGATTGCAGACGAGGTCTTGCTCCAAGGTGTCCAGGGCATCACCGATCTGATTACGACCCCCGGTTTGATAAACACCGACTTTGCTGACGTCAAGATGATCATGTCGAGCGCTGGAAGCGCGATAATGGGAATCGGTACCGCTTCGGGCGAGAACCGAGCGCTCACCGCTGCCCGCAACGCCATTACCTCTCCGCTTCTGGAAGCATCCATTGAAGGCGCCAGAGGAATACTGCTCAATATCGCGGGTGGCGCGGACCTGGGGCTGTTTGAGGTTCAAGAGGCGGCGCAGGTGATTCACAACGCTGCGGATCCGGATGCAAACATCATCTTTGGTTCGGTCATCGACGAATCCATGGGAGACGAAGTGCGCGTGACGGTCATCGCGGCAGGCTTCGATGATTGGAAGAACCGGGAACTCTCAAACGCTCAGATCCCCAAATTCCGCACTTCAAAGCCTAAGCCGGAGCCTAGCTCCGTGAGCTCGTCTGCCGCGTTCGCGTCCTTGAACGAAGAAGACTCTTTGGACGACGATTTCGATTTGCCATCCTTCCTGCGCTAGGCAGACAGCTCTGTCTGGGTCGGGTTATAGGAATTGGATGGGAGTCCGGATTGCGTTTGCTGTACCAATTTGAGAATGGCGTCGAAGTGTACTTTACTGCCAAAGATGACGGAGACGCCAAAGCCCTCGTGTCTGAAGGGATAGTTGAAGGCGAATTGATTAGCAGGCTTGGCAGACAAATTTGCCTCGCAACGGCTCGTCAATTTCATTCGGAAATTGTGAATATTGTGGACTGCAATAGCGCTGGGGGAGCTGATGGTGAATTGCCGGATGGCGATGCGCTTGTAACTCGTGACGCGGATGTAGGTCTTGGAATTCTGGTGGCTGACTGCGCGCCGGTTGCACTAGCTAGCAGGGAAGGGGTCTTCGCAGCAGTCCATGCTGGTTGGAAGGGGATATACAAGGGAATCTTGCCCCAGACTGTAAGGACGATGCGTTCACTTGGCGCAACCGAAATAAGCGCTTATGTCGCCCCCTCGATAAAGTCGGAATGTTATGAGTTCGTTGGTCAAGAGCTGGATAAGATTTCGGAGGACCTTGGCTCCACCGTTGTAGGGCGTACCTCCTGGGATACGGTGAGTCTGGATCTTCTCGAGTCGATAAAGCAGTCTCTGAAAATCGAAGGGGTTTCGAGGATCGACGCTTCAGACGACTGCACCGCCTGCGGGGAGGGCTATTTTTCATACAGGGCGAGAAGAAGCGCTGAGCGGCATTTAATGGTAGTTGTCGATAGAGGCGGCCGCAGGTGAATCGGCT
>DAHVKW010000001.1 GCA_027320695.1 Actinomycetota bacterium
TTCTATGTCACCGTTCATTTCCTTCTCCCAGTGTTTGTGCTAGTGACATTGTTCAGGAAATTTCCGGAGCGTTATCTTGTGTGGCGCAATGTAATGGCGGTTATGAACGTCATCGCGTTGGTGATATTTGCGATTTTTCCTGTAGCTCCTCCTCATTTGCTTCCGCTTCAATATCATTTCATCAACACGCAATCAGTCATAGGTGGTGCCGGATCGCTAGACGCGACCCTGATGGCTGACGCCGGGAATCTGTATGCAGCTATGCCGAGTTTGCATTTTGCCTGGGCTATTTGGTGCGCTTGGGCGCTGGCTCCAGTCGTCAAAAATAAGTGGGCGCGTCGTGCGTTGATTGCGGATCCTTTTGTGACGACATTTGTTGTCATTGTCACCGCGAATCATTTCTGGATTGACATTGCCGGAGGGTTGTTGCTGTTTGCTGTTTCTGGCGCGATGTTCAACGCGTTTTCTCTGAACCATTCAGCCGAAACTGTCTATAGCGAGTCGAGCAAGCACTAAGAGGTGCCATTCCAGTCGGTCACGACTCCAAGGTGATGACCAAATACCCAGGCAGGAATTGGATAACAGGCTGCGCCGAAAATAGATATTATGTCAAGTTACGATATACGGTAGCTAGAGGTTCCGTGATGAGTACTACCCTGCCGAAAGATGAGGCCTCGAATATTGGGATTGATTGCTCAGCTGGTGGAATTGCTGCCGTGAGATGCTCGTAATCAGTTGAGTCGATTTCCAATTACGGTGTTTCGCTTGGAATGAACCCTTTGCGTGGCATCGACCCCCAGCTGCGGTCTGATCTGCGCAGTGCCTGGATCACTCCTTCGAGGCGCCAATACGCGTGCATTTGCCTGTATCCGAAGTTCTCAACGAGCGCTGAGATGATTGTCTGGAAAAGAAAGCGCCACTTATCGTAGCGATGATATGACACCTCTTCAATGAAAAGGGACAGTATGGAAAGCAGGATTCCATAAAAGATTGCCGCAGTGAAGAACAGGCCTGCGAAGTAGAAATTGACAAAGTGGAATGCCAGGGCCACTATCAAGGTAACGAAGCCCGTGAGTTCGACTATCGGTCCCAGGATTTCAAAGAGGACGAAATAAGGAAGCGCAAGAAGACCGAGTGTTCCGTATCGCGGGTTCATGAGCAGGGTCGGGTTGCTCCATATTGTTTCAAGCAGCCCTCTCGACCATCTTCGGCGTTGGCGTCTGAGGATGGTGATGTTCTCCGGTACTTCAGTCCAGCAGACCGGCTCGGACACAAACACTATTCGGTAAGGAGTCTTGTTAGTTTTCATGTGTTTGTGGAGCCTGGCTACTAGATCCGCATCTTCTCCAATGGATCCCTGGTTGTAGCCCCCGATATCTATGATGAGGTCTCTGCGAAAGACTCCAAAAGCACCGGATATGATCAGCAGAGCTCCCAACTTGGACCACCCGGTCCGGCCGAGTAAAAATGCGCGCAAATACTCGACCACCTGTATCCGAGCAAGCCAATTCTTTGGCATTCCGACCTCGGTTATGCGTCCCCTATACGCAGTGCACCCATTGGAGGGCCGTATTGCTCCCCCGGTTGCTACTACCCGTTGGGGATCGTCGACAAATGGCATTGTTACTTTAATCAAGGCGTCTTCGTCGAGAACGGCATCTGCATCGACAATGCATAGGAGCGGATATTTGGCGATGTTGATTGCCGCGTTCAGTGCGTCCGTCTTTTGGCCGATGGACTGCTTTCGTATTACCGTTACATCGTCGAGTCCTCTGGCTATATGGACCGAGTCGATGTGGCCGATGGTGGGCACTAGCTCCGGCACTAGCATTGGTATTTCTACGAGGTCGAAAGCATCGCGGAGCCTTTCGAAGGTCAGATCTGTGGACCCGTCGTCCACGATGACCAGTTCCAGCTGAGGATAGTCAAGTGACAATACCGCCCTCGCGCTTTCAACTATTCCCGTTTCCTCGTTGTGGGCAGGAATTAGAACGGACACCGGCAGGGTAACGGGACTCTTGAGCGCATCCTGAAATCCGGAAAAGGGCTTCCTGCGGAAGTAATCCCCTAGGTTGACCGCGGCGACTGTAATCAGGATTAGATAAATGGAATTGAGCGCTAGGAAATAACCTAAGCCGATCCAGCTGAGTCTCCTGAAAATTTCGGAAAGCGTTAACATCAGCGTTGCCTGGATCACCTTCAGCTCTCGGATGGATGCCTAACTTTACCAGCCATTCTTGCTGCCCTGCGGGCGAGAACCTCTTTGGCATAGGGCGAGCCTGGCGAACCGGAATTCGCGATTTGGTTCAAATACTCAGTTCCGGCCGGTCCCATTTGGGAAACCGCCTTTGCCGCAGCAAGGGAAATTTGATAGTCGTCTTCATCGATGAGCTGGCAAATCGTCGCTGCCACTTCTCTCCCTCCAATCGCGGCGAGCGCTCCGCAGCTCACGGCCCTAAGACCTATCGGATTGTCCCTCTCGATGCATCTTGTCAATGTTGCAATTGCATTTGGACTGCCAATCCGGCCCAATGCTCTGGCGCACCGTATTCTGACGTCGAGAGACGGATCGTTTGAAAGCAGGTCGCTCAGAGTGGCCGTGAACTTGATCGAACCCATCAATCCCAGGAATTCCGCTGCTGCCGCCCTCTGTCGCTCCCCTGCCGCCCGCAAAGCGTCGCCCACAAGATCCTGACCTGACGAGCCGATTCGCATCAGGGCTACCAAGACCGTGCTAAACGGCAGTAGCCGCCGCCCGTTGTCCAACCCTGACAGTAACAAAGGAACAGATTTAGTGTCTCCCAGCTGGCCCAGGCTTCTCGCGGCGGTGGTCCTTACGTCTCTCTTGCGGTCGCGCAGCATAGCTTCAAGGGGCTTTCTAGCCTGTGGCGAGCCAACATGGCCTAGAAATGCGGCGGCTCTACAGCGGCCAAGGTAGCCACTTCTAGTGGTTCGCCTGATTGCCTGCTCGACTGTTCCCCGGGACTCCAGAAATGACACCAGAATATCTTTGGCGCGACCCTTCACCTTGGACAGCATTGCCTCTGAAAGCTCATCGAGCTCAGTCAATCTGGATGTTTTCAGCTGACGCAGTTCGGCAGGGTCTAAGTCCTCGCTGACGAATTTCACGAAAAGGAGCCGGAGCTGGGCTCGATTAGCAAGAGACCGCTTCTCGCTGCGCGTCCTCACCAACCGGATAATGCCAGTCGCTATGAGCATGAGTAAAATCAGCACGGACAACAGCAGAACACTTGCGACGAGGGCGAAGCGCATGGTCTCTAGACGTCTCTTGCAAGCACAGCTTGGACTCTACTAAGAAGTTCCCTTGGGCTAAATGGCTTTGTCATATAGTCTGTGGCTCCGGCGGCAAATCCGCGCTCGGTATCCTGCTCCATTGACTTGGCCGTAAGCAAAATTATTGGCACCTTGCTTAGTTCGGGGTCCTTTCTGGCTTCCAGGGTCACATCTATTCCAGAGTGAAATGGCATCATCACGTCGAGTATCATCAGGTCGGGGTGTACTTCTCTGGCCATTTCCAGCGCTGCTTTACCGTCCGCTACGGCCGTCACCTCGTATCCGGACTGGGTCAGCTTGTAATTTACCAGTTCGACAATATCCTGGTCGTCGTCGGCTATTAGTATCTTCGTCATTCACGGTCCTCTATTGTCCTGAAAATGATTTTCCAGAGTTATAGCGCACTAAAGCTCCGTATGTTGGGATGTCGGAAACCTTAACGTTTTTCATCTTAAATCCAATCACATTTTGTTACTAGCGGCATAATCACCCCTTGTTTTCAGGTTCCAATTTCGATTTCACTGGAGCCGGAATCGTCAAATTCAGGCTCGGCTTGCGCAAAAGGCAGATTAATCTTGAAAGCTGTGCCTTTACCTACCTCGGGGGTCACGTTTATTGTCCCGCCATGCTGTTCCACTACAGCTTTGATGATGATCAAACCAAGGCCGGTTCCCTGCACCGCATTTTCACGCGCGATGGATGTTCTGTAGAACTTCGTAAACAGGTTTTGAATCTCGTTTTCCGGGATTCCCACGCCGCTGTCCGCGACAGTAATAACCAAAGAGTCTTCCTCGATGTCCGCCGTTAACGAAATTGTGCCGTCTATCGGAGTGAACTTCATCGCGTTTGAAAGAAGATTCAAAAGCGCCCGCTCTATCAGGTGAACATCCAAGTTGATATCTGGAAGCCTGCTTAGGATGTTGATCTTGAAATCGATATTTTTAGCCTTCATTTGCGGCATTACAGTCTCTGCTACCCGCATCAGAATAGGAGTTATGTGGGTGCGGGATTTCGTCAGCTGAAGATCCCCCGACTCGATTCTCGATGTCGTGAGGATATTGTCGATCAAATCCAAGAGGCGTTTGGCATTTCTGTCGATTGCGTCAAGCATGCGTGAATAATTCCGTGCAATCTTACCTTCGTCTAGGTCGTCTTGTAATAATTCAAGATATCCGATGATGCTCGTGAGCGGAGTGCGAAGTTCGTGGGAAACCGATGCTAGGAAGAATTCCTTGGACTCGTCGAGCTGCTGCAGTGCAATTAAGCTTGCTCGCTCTTGCTCGTAAAGCCTTACGGCGGTCAACGTTGCGGCTAACCCGCTTGCCATGGTTTTTGCGACCTGAATGTCCCTTTCGGACCATATTCGGGATTTGCCGTCCATTGCGGCCACAAGAACGGCTTCAGGACCCTGGCTTCCAAGAACGGGAGCAGCCAGGAATGCGCCGAGGCCGGTGCGCAGCACACTGGACCGGGTCTGATCCGACAGGCGGTCGTCATTTGCAACGTCGTTGACCGCGATCACCGACCCTTTCTGCAGACTGTCGCGAATGGCGCCTTGCTGTATGAATACAGCTGTTCGTTCTCTGCCGAGCGTCGAACTGCCGATCCTTGCGTTCGATGAAAGTCCAGTACTAGAGTACCATTCGCAGATAACATGTCCAGGCAGACCGTGTTCAATGGCTCGAACCACTGTGCGGTCAGCCTTCAGTGCAGGACCCATGCCGCTCACCGTCTGTTGAAATGCCGCAGCGACGTCAAGATTGCTGTGAAGCGCGCTCGCAAGTTCTTCGCGCAAAGAGCGTTCCAGCTCAAGTCCTTCGCGAAGCTCCTTTTCCTTTGCATATTGGCTGGCTAGCTGGGAGATTAAAGACTCCTTCTCCTGTGCCATACTGTTGATTGACGTCGCAAGAACATTTTCTTCGGCAAGGTCGCCGATTGGTGCCCTCACGTCCGTTTCACCTGCCTGAAGCTTGGAAAGCGTTTCGGTTAGCCGCGCAAGCAGCGATTCCATTTTAAGCCTGGTCGAGTTTGCACGGCGAAGCCCAAGTACAAGTCCAGCCAAGAAGATCAGGACTGATGCAGATATTGTGAGAACTGCTATGGTGTGCAGGCGGTTCTGGTCTTGTGCGAGTTCCTGGGAAAGTACCAGCTTTGTTGTGCTATAGTCCGATTCGAAGTTGTTGAGGGCGGGATTGATTGTTGCCTGAATGTGGTTAATCACGCTTGTGGACAGTTGACTTGGTTTTACAGCCAACGCCGAGGTGGAATATAACTTAAAGAGGGTTTGGGCTGCGGAATTCTCTTTTTGCAGGACTCCAGATTCTCTCTCGTCTTGATTCTCAAGCGCTTGAGCCGAATTTAAATTGTCATTGTAGGAAGACTGGTCATGGCGGAAAATTGTCAGATAGGAGGCGTCGCCGGTTCGCATGTAGTTCGTTGCGGTGGAATCCATTTCCAGCACCTCTATTAGCATGCTGTTGTTTCGTGATATAAGGGGTTGCAGGCGGTTCACCAAGTCAGAATTTGAAGAGTTCGAGTAGATCAGCGCTCCGATCCCCACTCCACCCATAACCATCAGGATGAGAGTCAATGCCAGAAATGTGCTGCGAATATCCCGGCCTAAGGAATGTTTTGGCAGCGACTTAAAAAACCCCACGGTCTGGCTTGGGAGAACTAGACGAATCCCAGGCCGCAACATATTGTGATCGGATACCTTTTCGTCCATGGACAGCTACGCCCTTCTCCCGCCTGTTGGGCCTTCTCTATGCTCAGTTTTATCGATTTTGCATTTGCGCGGACTCGTGTGTTTAAAATGTTCACGTCTACTGCGGAAATGCACCACAAGTTTGCTGCAAAACGATGATCGCAATAAAAGCTGCCGCCCTACTGCGATTCTTGGTACTCCAAAAAAGCCTCAAATGCCCTGGGCGCATATACGGTTCCCGGACCGCCGCTGAGCATGATTGCGACGCCCAGTGCCTCCGCAACTTCGTCTCTTGATGCGCCCTGGATTGCTGCGGCTCTTGCATGACTTGAAATGCAACCGTCACATCTGTTTACCACCGAAATTGCCAGGGCCATAAGCTCCTTGATTTTTTTTGATAAAACGCCTTCGGCCATAGTCGCAGCGTGCAGCTGCGAGTACCCTTTTAGCACGTCGGGAATTTCAGATCTAAGCTCTCTAGCCGGACCGCGTAACTCTTCAGCAATTTGGTGGTATTTGTCAGCCATCTTGTCTCCTTAGTGATTACAGTGCTGCAAGTCTCTGGATCTCGCCTAAGGCGTCAGTCTCCCTCGGTCTGCCGCTGCCATTCACGCCTGCGTCAACCTGGGAGCCACATTTTCCAGGTAGCTACCTGGAAAATCATATCAATTGCAGGATCTTCAAGACCGTATGAGAACAAATTCTATTTCAAATACTCGATTTTGGCTGATCGAATATTGTAACGCCTAGAAAGAGTCTCGGTCTCTAACAAGGCGAAATGAAGACGCAGCTTTCGTTGGGCCAATATCGATCACGGATGTGACGAGCTGATATATGCGGAAAGAAATGCATATAACTGCGCAGCCTGTGGCCTTTGGGCCATGCCTTCAGATTGGGTTGCCAGGCCTTTTCTCATGCTGGAAATCCGATGACTTTGGCGGAGAGCTTCGCGCGCCTCTTTGCGACGGCTGTGGAGTTGTCTTTGGGGATAGAATGACTTGTTATGGATGATCGGCCTACGGACTTCGAGGATTCTGCCATCACCGAAAAGATCATCAACGACCGCTATAAGTTGTTATCCAAAATTGGCAATGGTGCCATGGGCTATGTCTACAGAGCCCATGATCTAAAGCTTGATCGTGAGGTCGCGATCAAGGTATTGAAGGACAGCGTCGCCGACGATCAGGTACTGCGTGCCAGGTTCGAAAGAGAGGCGCGAGCTGCTGGGAGATTGTCCCAGCATTCGAATGTTGTGACCATCTTTGATGTCGGCGAGTCCAACAGCCAGCCTTTTATAGTAATGGAGCTGGTTTCTGGAGGGACTCTATCAACTCGAATGAAACTTGGGCCTATCCCAATTGCCGAGTCCGTATTCATTACCCGCCAGATACTGGAGGCGCTGGCATTTGCGCATGCCAATGGCATTGTGCACAGGGATATCAAGCCCAGTAATATCCTCATTGCGGACACCGGCGAGGTCAAGCTGGGCGATTTTGGCATCGCTAGCATATACGAAGGCGCAGGTACCCAAGATCTAACCCTCACTAGCCAAGTTATTGGCACGCCTGCGTATCTTTCGCCAGAAAGAGTCGACAGTAAGCCGGTAACTCCCAGTTCGGATCTGTTCGCTGTCGGGGTGATTCTTTATGAAATGGTCACTGGCGAGCGGCCGTTCAAAGGAGACTCGCCGATCGCGATCATGCTCGCAGTGAGGTCGGGAATTTTCCCATCCCCCGAGGTGGTCAATCCCGAAATCCCGGAAGAGCTCGCCAGAGTAATTGTCCGCTCTCTAGCTCGGTCGCCGGAGGCGCGCTATACCAGCGCAAAGCACATGTCTGCTGCACTTGATTTCGAGCGCAATGCTGACGATACCGCTCTTTTGTCAACCCAGAATCTCGGCGCTTTCTTATTCAGTTCGAGCTCTGCAGCCGCTGGGGACGAGACGTTTGCCTCACCAATAGCTGCCACCGCTCCGCTAGCGGGCGCGCACTGGAATAACCAAGCAAATACGAATTATTCAGACACCAAGACCCTCGAGGCCAAATCTTCCCCGAGAATGGCTGTAGCACTTCTTGCCGGCGCATTGATTGGCGGGTGGCAACGAGTTGCAAGGGCGATCACCGGGAAATCGCCAGATAGCTCTCACGGCTGGCATAGAGCTCCAGTGGTAATGATAACGGCAGCGATCGCGACTTTCCTTTTAGTGAGTTTCTTGTTGCTGAGAAATGGCTCGTTTCCTAAGGCTGGTCCGAACCCGCCTGCGCCCTTCTCACGGGTCGTCACGACCACCACCACCCTGCCGCCGACAACTACGTCCGCTCCGACCACCACCGCTGCTACGGTGCCCCAGCCCGCCCAATTTGGACACGGCAAAAAGGGTCACTGAGATATTTCGTCAATTGTCTTACTGAGCCGTAGTCCAAAAGACCTTGCAAATCTCTGGAATTTGCCTGAACCAGCGGCCTGTGCCGCCCACATGGCATCCAGTCCGCATAGTCAACGGCTCGCAGATGAACAGGCGGATCAGTCTTTGGCCATGGCATCCGAGGCGTCAAAGGTCGGGATCAGAGTTCTTGCGGCTCTTGTCTCATCAAGCCGGGTTACAGGCGTTTGAGTCGGTGCTTGGTGAACCTCGAATTGTCCGTCCGGCGTTCGAGAAAGCTGAGCAATGCTTTCAAGAGCGCTCGCAAGGGCCTGTAAGGTCTGGAGTGATTCGGTTTCTGTGGGTTCGAACATCAACGCCTCTTCGACGACGAGAGGAAAGTAAACGGTGGGAGCATGAAATCCGAATTCCAGCAACTTTTTGGCAACGTCGATTCCCCGAATCCCAGTCTCTTTTTTCAGCCGCGAGACAGAAGCGACAAACTCATGCATGCAGGTCACATCGTGCGCAGCAGGATACGAATCGGATATCTTCTTGCGCAGCCAGTTTGCATTCAATACCGCCGTTTGTGAAACCTCAGTCAGCCCCTGGCCCCCGTAGTACTTCATGTAGGCGAGAGCGCGTATAAAGATCAGGGCGTTGCCATGGAAGGAATGGATCCTCCCAATCGATTTGGGCGGTTGTATGAAGCCAAATTTATTGGATCCATTGGGATTGACGCCAACTACCGCGGGCTTTGGCCCCGGAAGGAACTCTGCTAGGCGCCGCGATACCGCAACTGGACCAGAGCCCGGTCCCCCACCGCCGTGGGGAGTTGCAAAGGTTTTGTGCAGGTTGGAGTGAACGATATCGAACCCCATATCCCCTGGGCGGACGATTCCCATAATTGCGTTGAGATTTGCGCCGTCATAATACAGAAGGCCGCCAACTTCGTGAACTGCGCGGGAGATCTCGAGAATGTCTTTTTCAAACAGTCCGAGAGTATTGGGATTTGTAAGCATCATTCCAGCGGTGTCTTCATCGAGAAGCGACTTCAGCGCATCGAGATCAACTAGTCCATCTGGACCAGACTTCACCGTGATTGGGTGAAAACCAGAAAGTGTGACGGATGCGGGGTTGGTGCCATGGGCCGAGTCTGGAATTATGACGTTTTTTCGCTGTCTGCCTAAATCCTTGTGATATGCCTTCATGATCAACAGGCCAGTCAGTTCACCTTGAGCGCCTGCCGACGGTTGCAGCGTTGCTTCTGCCATTCCGGTTATCTCGCTGAAATATGATTCAAGAGTGACCATGAGTTCAAGCCAACCTTGAATTGTCGATTCAGGCTGATTGGGGTGAATATTGGCTAGACCGGAGATTGCAGCTGAAACATCAGCGAATTTAGGGTTGTATTTCATCGTGCACGAACCCAAGGGGTATGCTCCGAGATCCACGGAAAATTGCCTGTGAGTCAGCCTGGTGAAATGCGCCACCAGATCTCGCTCCGAAATCTCAGGCATTTCCGCGTCTTGATCTCTGAGCAGATATGAGGGAACCGAAGTCGAGGGCTCTTTAAGGGGTATGCCAGTTGTTCTAAACGATGCCGCGGTTCGTTCCGGAACAGAGAGTTCAAATATTGTCGGCTCAGCTGCTCGGCCGTCCATTAGCGGGATTGAACTCGCCTTTGCGCCTGGTTGCGGAGTCTTGCCCATCTATTTCACCACTCTTTGTAGCGCATTCACGAAAGCCTCGATTTCTTTGGCGGTTCTCTTCTCGGTAACGCTGATCAAAAGAGAGCCTTCTGCGTCGGAGCCTACAAACCCGTGCCTGACTGGGATGCCGGCGAGAAAGCCTTCTTCAAGCATTCGATCTAGTAAATCCTCAGGTGGAATAGGTGTTTTGACTGCGAATTCGCGCAGTGTTGGCGCATCGGACACTAGCTGATACGCCGGTCCGGATTCCAGCAGCCGTTTCTTCATGAACTCAGTGCCCGAATAGCACCTCTTGGCTAGTTCCTTGATTCCGGATTTCCCAAGCCATGACATTTGTATCGCAACTGTTATCGCGATAAGGGTTTGGTTCGTGCAGACGTTGGAGCTGGCTTTTTCCCGCCTTATGTCCTGTTCTCTGGTGCGAAGAGTCGTGACGTATCCTTTGTTGCCCAAGCTGTCTAAAGTTTCGCCGACCAGCCGTCCCGGAAGCAGTCTGACGTACTCATTCTTAGTTGAAAATAGTCCCACGTATGGGCCTCCAAAATTCAGCCCAACTCCAAATGCCTGGCCTTCCGCAACTGCCACGTCAGCACCCAGCGAACCTGGCGATTTGAGCAGAGCTGCGGAGACTGGGTCATAGACAATGACGATACGGATATCGTTTTGAGCTGCAAACTCCGTGATGGATCTCAAATCCTCAATGATCCCAAGGTAATTTGGGTATCCTACAACTATCACCCCTGGTCTCGATTCGGGGGCAGAAGCCCAATCGGTGACGCCCCTGGTCAACGCGACTTCAATAATTTCATGGTTTGTCCCGGCGGAAAAGGTATTGACGACTTCTCTGAACGATGGGTTGATCCCCTGGCTCATCCAAACAATTCGATTCTTAGTTTGCGCAACACAAAGATTTATAGCTTCGACCAGGGCTGAGGCGCCGTCGTAGAGCGACGCATTAGCAATTGGAAGGCCTGAAAGCCGCGATACCAGAGTTTGATACTCGAACAGAGCCTGAAGAACGCCTTGGGCAACTTCGGGCTGATAGGGCGTATACGCGGTCATGAACTCGGACCTGGAAGCCAAAGCCACGGTAGCAGAAGAGACGTCATGATCGTAAGCTCCACCTCCGGCAAAGCAAACGAGGTCGCGCGAAACCGGAATATTCCTGCTGGCGTATAGTTCTATTTCGTCCAGCACGTCGGGCTCGGAAATACCCTCCGGAAGATTCAGCCCCTCTTTCGCTAAGCGGATTGACGCTGGAATCTCATCAAAAAGATCCTCCACGGACGAGAATCCAAGAAAGCCGAGCATTTCTTTTACCTCGGCCGAAGTGTGCGGAATGAAACTTGTCAATTATTTCCACCTACTTGGTTGATCAGTTGTTGGGTTCGAGTTAATGGCCGTTGAGAAAGACTGACGCCAACGCTATTTTGCATAGGCCTTCTTTACGAATGGAAGCTTGACGATTTCTACCGATATTTCCCTTCCCTTTGACTCTACGATTACGTGCTCGCCTGGTAAACAATCAGGTTCGACGAATCCCATGGCAATGCCAACTTGAAGGACCGGCGAATAGCTCCCAGAGGTGGTAAATCCAATTTGGAGTCCGTTCCGAATGATTTTATGACCCTGCCTAAGAGGCTGTCTTGTACTGCCCCTGAGACCGATCAGCTTGCGCGCCAAGCCGTGCTCCATCTCTCTGACGAGAGCCTGCTTGCCCAGAAACTGCGGTTTTGCGAAAGCTACCACCCAGCCAAGCCCTGCTTGGAGCGGAGTGATCCCCTCCCCAAGCTCATGTCCATATAGCGGCAACCCAGCCTCGAGACGGAGGGTATCTCTTGCTCCGAGACCCGCCGGCGTCGCTCCGAGATGGACGAGTTCTTCCCACAAGGCGGGTGCCACTTCATTGGGAACAGAAATTTCCACTCCGTCCTCTCCGGTATAGCCGGTTCCAGCAATGAAGATTCGCATCCCTCTATAAGTGCCTTCTGCGACCCCAAAGTGCGGAACTTCTGCGGCTTGGTGGAGCAAAGGGTGCGCCAGCGAGCGGGCACGGGGTCCCTGGAGCGCCAGCATTGCGCGATCTCCAGTCACATCAGTCCCAGGGATGGCAGCTAGCACTCTTGAGGTATTTGAGGCGTTTGGCATTATTTGAAAGGCATTTGGGCCAGTCCACCAGACAATGATGTCGTCGGTCACTGCGCCAGTTGAATCGTCTAGGAGATGAGTATACTGCGCCCTGCCTGGTGATATCTTATCGAGGTCATTGGTCAGCGTCCTTTGAAGCAGGTCGAATGCTTGAGGTCCCTCGAGCCTGACCGTTCCCAGGTGGGATATGTCGAATATTGCCGCGTCATTTCGTGCGGCCATGTGTTCGGCCACGGTGCCGAGAGGATAGGAGAGGGGCATCTCCCAGCCACCAAATTCCACCAATTTGGCGTTGAGCTGGCAATGGTTGTCATATAGGACGGTTCGCTTTAGTGTCACGTCCCTAACTTAGTGCTCTGGAAGAGTATTTTTGATCGCTTGGAATATTAGATACAACTGAGTTTAAAGAAACTGCAAACGAAGTCGTGAAAACACGCTGAAGATCTCATTCAATGACACTCGCGGTTCGCAATATACTCAAAGCGGCTATCGCCTCAAGCCTATATCGCCAGCTTCTGCTGTCCAGGTACTGTAGTCTTTCGCGAATCCGATGCCGGTTCGGCATCCGGGCCGGCCTGGTATTTCATTGCCACAATCGCTGCATCTAGCTCGCTGACGATCTCTTGCAATGAAAGGACGGTCGACATTACAAGTTGACCGCCACGGAGAAGGTTTATCAGTTCCTCGCCAGTTCTCACAAGGACGGTTCCGGGCCCTACGACGAGAACATCGGCGTTTGAAAGATCTTCTTTTAGGTTCTCGCGGAGATATTCAACGGCCTTTCGGGCTGCCTGTAGCGATATGCCGCCAGATAGTAGGTGCTTTATAACTTTGAGTTCGAGTATGTCGCGATAGGAGTATGCCCTTTGCGTGCCCGAACCATGTGCGTCCGCTACCGAGGGACGGACCAAACCGGTGCGCGCCCAGTAATCAAGCTGTCGGTAGGTTATTCCGGCCAGCTTGCAGGCCTGCAGACCTCTAAAACCGAGGGACATTTCCATTCCGTCTCCTACACTAACGTAGTTACATAATTGTAGTGAAGACAAGTATGGCAGATTTTTATGCTATGTTATGCATGTAAAAAAAATTAACCCAGAAAAATCCTTAAGGCGTTATCCAGAAAAGTCTTCCGGCTTAAGGTCTTCAAGAAACTCTCTGAACTCGCCCACAAGTTGCTCGGGATTTTGCTCCTCATCTATGGTGCCCCTGTCTTCGTCAAGGATCTCGGCTGAAATTCCTTCAGTCTCAAGAAGATCGTCGGCTACATATATCGGAGCCGGGATTCTAATTGCAAGGGCTATTGCGTCGGATGGCCTGGCAGAGATATGGTAGGTCTTGTTCCCCCGAACGACGACAAGCTCAGCGAAATAGGTTGAGTCTCTGAGTTCTGTGATGATAATGCTTTTCAGGTGCGATTCGAGTTCTTCTATAACATTTTTGAGCAAATCATGCGTCATTGGCCTGGGAGTCTCGATTTCCTGTATTGCAAGAGCGATCGCGGTGGCTTCCGGAGCGCCGATGAATATTGGCAGTGTTCGCTTGGGTTTGGTCAACTCCTGGAGCAGAAGTACAGGGGTGTTGGAACGTAGGTCAACTCGTACCGCGGAAAGTTCAACCTCTATCATACGCATGCTCACCTCCTGCCAACAGTTCTGGCGCTGAGGCCTGTTCCCAAAAATCAGCTCCAGCCCTTTATGATCTTTGATCACCTATTTCTAACTATAAACCTAATCAGCTTTAAAGGTGAATAGCTCGGAAGTGAAAACAGGATTTATGACTGCAGGATTTTTTCTATCGCCCGCTCCAATAGCAGCGTTCTGAACTGGGCTCCCAATTCTCCCAACTGCGTCAGAGCGGTCTCGGCACGATTGCGAGATTTGGAAGACTTATTCGCCAGGATCGGCAGAATTACCTGTTCGAGAAAAGACGCTTCTCTTTCGGCTGACACTCGGTACATTTTTAGATGTCTTGCTTCAAGTCCAAATCTCGCAAATTCCTTGGCTAGCGAAGCCAGTTCTAGATCCGCGGCACAATAGATCTGCTGCCCACGCACGGAAGTTGGGTTCAAGAGGCCAAAGGTTGTCAAGTCTTCGACCTGGACCAGGCTCAAATCTGCAAGTTCTGCAATATTTCGGGCCGTAAACGAATTCTTTGGAAAACCGGATTCTGCCGCATCATTCGCCGACCCTTGGCTTTCGTCGGTCTCCTCCGATCTGTCGTGGAGTGCCCGTGTCTCTTCTAGCTTCTCAGCTAGCGCGGAGGCCGATGGCAGGGCGAACAATCGGGGCCGCTTTGCCGCAGGCAGTTTATCATCCAATGGACCGCTTTGAGTAGCAGAAACACCGGCATCATTTGGAGCGACATGCTGTGACGCAGCATTAAATTTGCTGGCTTCAGGGGGTCTTGGTTCCGTACGGGGACTGGCCGTAGCGGTGCTTCGCCCTTCCGCGGGGCCAGCAGAAATTGGCATCGCTACGTGGCCAGGCTGACCATGAGCCGAACCCGTTTCGTGAGCGGAGCTACCTTTAGCCTCTACTTTACGATTAGCTTGATTTCGGCGGGCCTGATTGGCGCTTTCATCCAGCGGGTCCCCAAAGATATCCTTTTCAAATTTGGAACTTTTAGATCGCTGGTACTTGGCAAATCGACCTTTGCTTGGATCGAGAACGAAGACTCCTGGCTCTTTCTCAGTAATTCGATCCTTGATCACTTTGAGCGGCAGGAATTGCTCTCTCTGCTGTCGCAGTACGAAGGTGAGCCTTTCGATATCATGGGCGTAAAATTTTCTATAGCCATTTGTCGTTCGCTCTGGCGCAATTAACCCCTGTGTTTCTAGGAACCTGATCTTCGAGATGGTGACCTCTGGAAATTCCTCTTTGATAAAATCGAGGGTCTCGCCGATTGACCTGTATCCCCTATCGCCCACTTGTGCCACCCTCCCGTGACGGTGCGACGAAAATAAGTTTGTACTTTCCAACCTGCACTTCGTCGCCGGTTACGAGTTTTGCCTGGTCAATCCTTTGCTTATTGACATAGGTTCCGTTAAGGGAACCCGCATCCACGACGAAATATTCTTCTTTGCGGATCATGAATTCAGCATGCCGCCTTGAGACCGTGATGTCGTCGAGAAAGATGTCAGAGTCTGGATGGCGTCCGACTCGGGTTACTTCCCTCTCCAGCACAAAGTAAGTGCCGGAACTCGGTCCACCTTTGACGACCAAGACAACCTGATCCGCTGGCGCGAGTAGAATGGCATGGTCGACAAACTCGTCCACGGCATCAATTGCTGGTTCGACCGACGCCAAGGTACCCGTGTCGTCGTCATCGTTCACTGGCCTGCCGCACGATGAACAAAAATTTGCGTCGCTTGGATTCATGTATCCGCAATTACTGCACTGCACTTGGATTACACCATTTCTCGCAACCTAAACCTTAGGGTTAAGCACTAAAGATTACTCGCGTTTGTTATCTAAGTCCACTAATTTCCGGGCGGTAAGTCGCTTACCGCTAATTTCTGTTGCTGGATATCCGTAGTTATTACCTGCAAGTAAATCTATGTGGCGGGGCCTGAATCTAATGTGGACCGAGAAGACCGGTCTATTGAGTGTTGTGGAACTTTTGGCAAAGTGTTAAAGCTGATCAGGAATTTCTGACCTGCACATTAGGACACGCAATGAAGATAAATGGGTGTAACGACTTGATCAGCAGGATTCGCATTATCTAAACTCTCCAAAGTCACCTGCCCCTCAGCAATTTAAATCTGGAAAATAACGGATTGCCAACGAATTGCAAGGCTACTTCTCTATGAGCTCTTGGTAGTCTTTCGGTGAGAGCAGTTGGTTCAATTCCCCGGGGTCAGACATCTCCAGCACAGCAATCCAGCCTTCGCCGTAGGGAGAAGAATTTATCAGTTCCGGATTGGTTGTGAGGGTTTTATTCACCGTGATTACGGTACCCGAAACTGGAGCGTAAATGTCTGAAACAGATTTCGTCGACTCGACTTCGCTCAGCGTGCTGCTGGCGCTGACAATGTCATTGGGTGTCGGAAGTTGTACGAAGACCACGTCACCAAGTGCATCCTGAGCATAATCAGTAATCCCAATTACGACAGTCTTTCCTTCGACTCGCACCCATTCATGATCGCTTGTGAACAGCAGGTTTTCTGGTTGTGACATGTATAAAACGTTACTACTTTTAACGTTGGAACAAGACAGAAGTATGTATTAAACCCAGATTTAAGCGCCTTTGGACCAGCTGGGGTCTTTAGTTCCTAGAGGACAAATGAATCGACAGCAGTTTCCGGCTGTAGCTTGCCAACGCGATAAATAAAATCGCAAGCCCCGGAATCATAAACACATAGCCAAGCACCGTAAAGTAGCTTACGTAATCGGTTTTTGCTCCGGCAAAGACAAAAAAAGGCAGGCCGAACATCATTAGGAGCGTTCCAGCCTTGCCGTAATATACCACGTCAAGCCGCGTCTTATATCTAAGCGCGACGGTTCCCACTACCGCAGACACGGCAATCTCCCGAGCAAATATGACGATCAGAAGCCAAGTCGGGATTAGGTCCTGGTGGAAGGCCACAACGCCAGCTGCTATGAGTAAAAGCCGGTCAGCGGATGGGTCAATCACCTTGCCAAGGGTTGAGGTCTGGTGAAGTTTTCTGGCCAGGTAACCGTCAATCCAATCCGTCGCGCCGATTAGTCCCAGAAACAGGCCGCTCCATATCAGATGGGTTCGACCCCAGCCGAGAAATACAAATACAGGGATCATCAAGATGCGAACCGTAGTGATGAAGTTTGGGAGCGTGACTATTCGGTCCTGAGACTGTGTGCTGTGGCCCAAATCGCTCTCCTTGGTCATCCGTTGATGTACATACTAAATTCTGGCTAACATGGGCGCGACATCGGCTCAGCCTTAGTTTTGCGGTTGCTGACCCTAGATCTGAAATGTGGTACCAATCTCAGCTAGTTGAGAAACGCCGGTGAAATTCTCACGAACGATTCTCAGGATCTTTCCCTTGTCACCTGGATAGGCGATGTGAGTTATGGCAAGCGTTTTGACGCCCGCACTCTTCGCAAACGTTGCAAGGGACTTCGCATCCAAGTGGAGCCCTTTGGGAAAGCTCTGGTCGCGCTCCACCCACGTCGACTCTCCCAGCAAAAGGTCAACGTGGTCGGATGCAGCCGCGAGACCTTCGCTATAGTCCCCGTCGGCTCCGTAACACAGTGACGAAGAGCCGTCAGACACGCGCGTAACCAAAGTTGGCACTGGGTGGCTGGCGCGAAAAAATTGGAGATTCAGGCTGCCTACGGCGATATGGTCGCCAGGATTGACGGTGTTGATCGAGAATACCCCGGGGTCGATCCCTCTTGGAGTTATCAGGCGCGCAAGTGTTTTCAAAGCATCGCCGGTGCTAAATACGGGAATCGGGTGTATCGGTGGATTGGCATATTTGAGATAGTGGTACATTCCGACGACGTCAGCAAAGTGGTCCACGTGGCCGTGACTAATAATTATTGCATCTAGCCCAGCGGGGTCTATCACCGGGTAGAGGTTAGTCAGAGAGCCGTTGCCGGCGTCAAAAAGTATCGAAGTCTGTCCTGAGCGTACAAGGTAGCTTGAGCAGGCCGAACCGGGAGCAGGATACGATCCTGCGCAACCAACGATGTCCAAGCGCAACTGAGTGCCTCCTTCATCCAGTTGTTTCAGCAACTGGTGATCCATGATAAAACAAGTCTTGCTCTTGCTCGAAGAGACTCAGCCTTTTGAGCTCTCAGAGAGTTTGAAACAGCGCCCGATATTTTGGCTCGGCGCGCCACAATCTATTGATTTGTTGAATAATCGAGGTCCGCTCCCCTATTTTGTAGATCTTCCAGCGCATCCAAGGAGCGTTCTTCTGAAACACCGGTGACGAGGTCGAGCAGGATCCTTGTTGGAAAGCCGTAATCCAGCGAATCGACTGCGCTTTGCGATACGCAGTAGTCGGTAGCTATCCCGCAGATGTCCACTGCTTCAATCTCTTTGCTTTCGAGCAGTTCGAGCAGGGACTCATTGGTTTGCGTGCGCCCATCGAACGCGGAATAGGCACCCCGATACTCGCCTTTGAGCACAATTTGATCTATAAAGCTTATGTCTAATGCAGGGTGGAACTCACTTCCAGCGGTCCCTGCCACGCAGTGTGGAGGCCAGGTGCCTCTGAAATCAGGATGGGCAGAGAAATGATCGGCAGGCCGCCGATGGTTGTCCTTGCTCGCGACGACGAGGTCATATTTGTTGGACAGTCTGCGCAGATATTCGGTGATTCGGTGGGCAACTTCTTCGCCATGCTTGACCTCCAGCGATCCGCCTTCGCAAAAGTCATTTTGCACATCCACTATCAGAAGTGCTCTGCGGATGTCATTCATCAGCCGCTCCTTTGAACAAGGCGCCAGGTGCCGCGTGCTCAATAATTTCACGAGCTCCGTTGCTAAAGTGTAGTTATGTCTTTCGCTGCTGGATACCTGATTGCATTTGGTGGTGGAATAATCTCATTTCTTTCGCCTTGCGTGCTTCCTCTGGTTCCCGCCTACCTTTCGGTAGTGACCGGCATCGATGTGGCCGAGTTAAAAGGCGACAATATGTCGCTGGCAAGAACGGCTAAAACTCTTCGAACGACGCTACTGTTCATTGTCGGATTTTCTGCAGTATTCATCGTGCTTGGGCTCGCCGCGACATCAGTTGGGAAAGCCTTGTACTCTGATCGAATTGCCCTGACCCGAATCTCGGGGATCATTTTGATTGTCATGGGAAGCGTTCTTCTGGCATCACAATATCTTCGGATTCCCATACTCTATTCAGAGAAGAGATATTGGCCTAAATTGGGGACAATGGGACCTTTTGCTGCGCCTGTTGCAGGTATGGCATTTGGATTCGGATGGACTCCGTGTATTGGGCCGATACTGTCATCCGTCCTGGCCGTCGCCGCTACACAAGGTCAAACGCTAAAAGGCGGGCTGCTATTGGCTGCCTATTCCCTTGGACTAGGCGTTCCGTTTTTGGCAGCGGGATTGGGACTTTCGAAACTGGAAGGTACCTTTAGCTGGATCAAGCGGCATTTTTCCGCAATCGCCACGATTTCATCCCTGTTTCTGGTCTTCTTTGGGATTTTGCTCGCATTGAATAGATTTATCATTTTGACCCAGCAGTTGTCCGACCTGATGAACTATTTGGATCTGGGCCGCCTGATAACCGTGGGATGATGGAATAAGGTCCATTTTTGACCAATGGTCCGACCTCGAGTTGCGCTGCCCTCTCTATTTAATGGCCTTGTGCGAATTGCGCACTACGTTCCAGAGAACCCCGGGCAAATGCCGTGCCGTTGAATGTAGAGTCTTGGATACGCATTGTTTTCTGGCCGGAGCAGTGTTCATCGTAAGCGCTATGAGAAGTCGAGGTTCGAATGACCCGCACGGTATCGCTATTTGTTTCCTGTTTCAATGACATGATGTTTCCCAAGACAGCTCGCGCCGCAGTCAAGGTCTTAAACAAGTTAAATGTCAAGGTTAGATTTCCTGATGAACAAACCTGTTGCGGCCAAATTCATTTCAACACAGGATACGCACCGATGGCCGTTTCGCTTGTCAAACATTTTGTCGAGAGTTTTAGGGGCTCCGATGAGGTGGTGGCGCTCTCTGCGTCGTGCACCGCAATGGTTCGCGAGCATTATCTAGAGCTTGCCTCTCGGACGCACGACAACGAACTTATTTCAAGAACCGAAGAGCTGGTTCCGAAGGTTTTTGAATTCTCCGAATACCTGACTGGGGTGCTGGGGGTTACAGATGTCGGAGCGTACTATCCGCACAAGGTTAGCTATCATCCGACCTGCCATTCTTTGAGGTCCCTGCACATTTACCACTCCGCGGTCGAGCTTTTGGGAGCAGTGAAAGGGTTGGAGCTTGTGGATCTTCCGTATGCGGAGCAATGCTGTGGCTTTGGCGGCACCTTTTCTGTGAAGAATTCTGCCATGTCAACCGCGATGCTTGCAGACAAAACGGCGAGCATTGTAAATGCGAGAGCAGAGACCGTGGTTGCTGTCGACAACTCGTGCCTGATGCACATATCTGGTGCTCTGCGTAAAAATGGTACCGGAGTTTCCGTGATGCATCTCGCAGAAGTTCTTGCCCAGGGTATGGACGGGGGTGAAATCTGAGATGGCAAAAGCCAAGACTGGGTTTCCTTTTACGTCGATTGAACAGATCAACAACAGCCAGCTGCGAGCAAATCTGAAATCAGCGACCTCGGCAATCAGGGAAAAGCGCGCCAAAGTGGTGGGAGAAAAACAGGATTGGGAGGAGTTGAGGAGAACGGGCGAGCGGATCAAGGACGAGGTGCTCTCAAGCCTTGATGAATACCTGCTCCAGCTCGAAGAATCGGTGACAAAAGTTGGTGGAATCGTCCATTGGGCTGCGGACTCCTCCGAGGCCAACCGCATCATCCTTTCGCTAATTCAGGAACACGGCGAGAGCGAAGTCATCAAGGTCAAATCACTCACCACGGATGAGCTGGACCTAAACGAGTATCTCGCAAATCACGGCGTCAGCGCTTTTGAGACCGACCTGGCCGAGCTGATTGTCCAGCTTGCCCATGACAAACCGTCCCACATACTCGTACCTGCCA
Source organism: Actinomycetota bacterium (assembly GCA_027320695.1). GTDB lineage: Bacteria > Actinomycetota > Acidimicrobiia > Acidimicrobiales > Acidimicrobiaceae > SCQM01. The sequence continues at coordinate 20,879 of DAHVKW010000001.1, forward strand.
TCCATAAGAGCAGGTCTGAGATCAAGGAGCTTTTTGAGAATACCATCTCAAAAGGAAGGGTTTTAGGCGATGGGCCTGCTGAGCTAGCGGAGGCCTCCCGGCTCTATCTGAGACAGAAGTTTCTTTCCAGCAAAGTGGCAGTTTCCGGAGTGAATTTCGCGGTGGCGGAGACTGGGACGGTTTGTATCGTCGAGTCCGAAGGCAATGGGCGCATGTGCCTCACGCTTCCGAAAGTCCTGATAAGCGTGATGGGTATTGAAAAGGTGCTTCCCAAGCTGGATGACCTTGCCGTGTTCCTGGAACTGTTGCCGCGCTCCTCTACGGGTGAGCGGATGAATCCGTACACTTCAACCTGGACCGGCGTTCATCCAGGCGACGGACCAGAGGAATTTCATCTTGTGATTCTCGACAACCGAAGATCACACGTTTTAGCCGATCCGGTGGGTCGCCAAGCCTTGAGATGCATACGGTGCTCGGCTTGCCTAAACGTTTGCCCAGTTTACGAGAGATCCGGCGGCCACGCCTATGGTTCGGTCTACCCCGGCCCGATCGGGGCGATTCTCTCGCCTCAACTGTTTGCTACCGAAGCTTCACTTTCGCTCCCCTGGGCCTCGACGCTCTGTGGCGCGTGTTACGAAGTGTGCCCCGTGCGCATTGATATTCCCCGGGTTCTCGTGCATCTACGCGAGAAGGTGATCTCTGAGGGCTATAAATCAAAGTCGGAGGAAGCGTCATTTCGACTGATAGCTCTTGTCTTGAATGCTGGACGCAGATTCGATTTGATTCAGCAAGTTGCGACGCGACTCCGGCGGCCACTGAACCGTCTTTTTTTGGCGGGATCACTGCCCGGCGTGCTTGGGAAGTGGCGCGCAGCGCGGCAGATTCCCGAGATCCCGAAAGAGACCTTTCGAATGTGGTGGAGAGCTAATGGGAGCGACAATGGAAACTAGTGGCATTAAGTCATCGCGTGCAGCAATTTTGGAGTTGGTCAAGGCCGCCTTGCGAGAGAAATCGCCTTCTGCGCCATCAGCTTTAGCCGGGATTGCCACTCCGGGAGCCCCGGGGACACCTCCTTCGATTAGGAAACATCTCGAACAAAGCGTGGCAGATCTATTCGAAGAAGTGCTGCTCGATTATAAAGCCACAGTCAGGAGATGCGCTGAGCATCAGGTTCCCAGTGTAATTGCTGAGCTTTTTGCTTCTCAAGAAATATCAAGCGCCGTCATACCTGACGGTTTGGACAGGAGTTGGATCGAACAAATTAAGGGCATAGAACTTGTCGTGGATGACGGTTTCAGGTCCACTGGGGAGCTCGCGTCGATCGATGCTGTGATCACAGGATGCGCCTGTGCGATTGCGGAGACCGGAACGCTTGTACTGTCGTGCCAGCCAGACGAAGGCCGGAGAGCTATCACGCTTCTTCCTGATTTCCACTTCTGTGTTGTAAGATCATCGGTAATCATTCGAGGCGTTAATGATCTTTTCAAGCATGTCAGTGTCGCCAACCCGATCACTCTGATCTCCGGTCCGTCGGCAACTTCGGATATCGAGCTTAAACGGGTAGAGGGCGTCCACGGTCCACGAAACCTTTTCGTGATCATTGTCAGTTAGCGCTTCTGCCATGGCCTGCCAAAAGGAAAGTGCCAGGGGCGGTTTCGCATCCGGTCAGAATTTTCACAGATAGGGCCTCATTTAACTGCTGGAAAAGAATTGTTCATTTCTGACGTCGTTAAGTCGAAAATACAGGTCACAATTGTTCTGAGGGAAATAAAAGGTAGCAAGAAACGTAAAGCGCAATTTTGATCACTAAGGGGCAATTATGATCGGCAAACGGTGGTTGTTGGTAGGCGTGGTTTTAATTCTCAGCAGCTGTGGATACTCCACGACTAGCGGCTCAGCTACAAATTCTTCAGCATCGGGCAACTCTGCCCACGGTGTAGTGTCTTCCGTTTCCTCTATCAACTCGAAGTACGGCGAGATCCTTGCGTCGAGTTCGGGCCATACTTACTACATGTTCGAACCGGACACTTCCAAGACGTCAGCCTGTTACGGGGCATGCGCAGGAGTCTGGCCCCCGGTCACGGTCGCCGGGTCAGCAAGCCCACCGGTGACTGGAAATGCGAACAAGGCCTTGGTGGGAACGATTGTTCGTACCGACGGGACGAAGCAAGTGACCTACAACGGGCATCCTCTTTATACGTTCACTGGCGACAGCGGGCCAAATCTTACCAACGGGCAGGGCATCGACCATTTTGGAGGATATTGGTACGTTATGGGAGTCGATGGTTCGGTTATAACGTCGGCTGGGGGCGGAACGTCTCCAAACTCCACCGGAGCGTCAGGCTCGCTGTACTGAAATCCCACTATTGCCCTGCTAAAAGTATCTAGATTGATAGGTCTCTCAGGTCAATGAGCCTATGGCCTGCGAGACCATGAGGTATTTTAAGGGATGCACTAAACTGGCTTGATGCTCAGTCTCATTGTTGCAATGTTGATTGCGGGCTTTGTTATTGGCGCGCTGGGGCGGCTGGTCGTTCCAGGCCCAAATCCCATGGGAATCTTTTCAACGATTCTGGTTGGTTTGGCTGGATCATTTGCGGGGGGTATCGTTGGGCGCATTATTTTTGGACCGCGTTACTCCTATGCGGTCGGTCTGTCGCTTATCGTGTCGGTTTTATGCACTGCGCTAATTGTTTATGTTCTGCAGCGGCCGAGACGCAGGTAGCACTGCGTGGGCGCGACAAAGCCGCGAGCCAGTAACCCACTTCGGGGATTAGTTACTTGGTTGTGACTATTGGACCTGTCAATTAACTAGCGACTTGGCCTTATGGAAAAGCCCGCTGTCCTCAGACCCGAGTGCAGTTCGTATTCTGACCGACATGACGGACTGCTTCTCCGGGTTGGCACCAATAGAATTTCCGACGCCAAGATACCGCTCTATTACTTCGGGGTTCTTCAGCAGTTCCTGGCCAGTGCCACGTATGGTTATGTTTCCACGCTCGAGGAGAACTGCTCTGTCAGCGATGGAAAGCGCAATCTGTCCGTTCTGCTCGATCAAAAGGACTCCAACACCGCTCTTGGCGAGACTTGGGAGGATGTCAAAGATCGTCTGAACCACAATCGGGGCGAGCCCAAGCGAAGGCTCGTCCATCAGCAGGTACTTGGGACCGGCCATGAGGCCCCTGCCTATCGCCAGCATCTGCTGTTGACCACCTGAAAGGGCCCCGGCTATGTTGTTCAGCCGCTCTTTTAGCGCTGGAAATATCTCAAGGACCTTCTCGAGGCGCTCGCCTGCTATCTGCTTGCTAGTTCTATAGGCACCAAGGTCAAGGTTTTCAGCAACTGTCATAGTTGCAAAGACCTGTCTTCCTTCGGGAACGTGGGAGACCCCATGGGAAACCATACTCGATGGTCCAGCATTAGTAAGGTTCTTGCCATCAACGACAATTGACCCTGAGCGGGACCTGATCAACGAGGAGATCGTCCTTAGCAAGGTGGACTTCCCTGCTCCGTTGGCACCAATCACCGCGACAAGGGATCCGGGTGAAATCTCTAAATCAATGTCATGCAAAACATCCGGACCGTCATATCCTGAGGACAGATTTTTAATTTCAAGCATCGGTTAACCGCACTTCCGTTGAGCCAAAATACGCAGAAATAACTGCTGGATTCTTCTGGATGTCCTCCGGAAGGCCACTTGCAATGACCCGGCCGACATCCATCACTGTAACTTTTTGGGCAATTCCCATGACGAGCGCCATGTTATGGTCAACCACGAGAATGGTACGACCGGCGTCCCGAATTGCCAAAAGCATCGATCCCAACTCTTCTGTCTCGGCGTCGTTCATACCGGCGCCAGGCTCATCAAGAAGGAGGACCTTGGATCCAGACATCAACGCCCTTGCGAGGTCGAGGTGTTTTTGCGCGGCAAGCGGAAGATTTCCTGCCGGCTCATAGGCTTGGTGTCCAAGGCCAAGAGCTACGAGAATGCTCATTGCCCTTTCCCGAAGCTCCTTTTCCTCCCTGCGCGCTCGAACTGTACCCACTCCGCAGGAAACAATTCCGCTCTGCGATAGCCGGGAACCGCCTAGCAAGACGTTGTCGACGACGGTCAACTGCTCGAATACCCGAGAAGTCTGGAATGTACGGAATAATCCGAGTTCAGCTGCCTTATGCGGCCGCGTCACTGGGAGGACTTGATCCCAAAGTGTCACAGTGCCGGCGTCGGGTATATAGAGATTGGTTATCAGGTTGAATAACGTTGACTTGCCAGCACCGTTGGGTCCGATTAGCGCGCCAATCGTGCCCTCTTCGAGATCGAAGCTCACCTCGCGAACTGCCATGACTCCACCGAAACTCTTGGAGAGGCCGGATATTCTGAGCGCGACTGCCGGCAGATGCCCGTCCGCCGTCTGAGCCGCGGGAGAATTGCTGACGGCCGAAGTTTGCACAACAGGTGCTGCCGGTACGGCTGGCTGCCCCGCCATAACTGCTTCTTCGAGCGTGACTGGCACTGCCGCGGGAAGTTTGGCGCTGAGGCCAAAATGAACGCTCAGCCAGTTGATTCCTTTTATAGGCACTCCAACGATTCCGTCCGGCAAATAACGCAAGAATGTGACCAGGAGCAGTCCGTCAACGACGGGCCCAACATTCGCCATTTGCTGAGATAGATTCGGCAGAAATGTAATGATTGTCACACCGATTAGAGGCCCGAGCCTGCTCACGGTGCCTCCAATTACAAGCATTGTGATCAGCTGAAGCGATACTCCTGAGCCGACCATGTCGGGTGAGAGGAAGTGAAAGAATCCGCTGTAGAGCGAGCCGGCAATCGATGCGATGGCTGCGCTCACAAGGAACACGGTAATCTTGGCCTTTCGCGTGTCAAGACCAATTGCGGAGATACCGACATCGTCCTCGTTCATGGCTTTGAGTAGGCGTCCTCTGTGGCTTTTTATAAGGCGGGAGCTGAAGTAGAGGGCTATGGCTACCAAAGCAAAGATGAGATAGAAGAACTTGGTGTCGGTGTTGAAGGTGTAGCCGTCGATTGAGAACGAGGGTATTCCTGATATTCCGGAGGGACCGCCGGTCGAGCCCATTCCAGTTGCAATGGCTGGGACAAAGATACCGAACGCCAAGGTTACGACGGCAAGATACATTCCTCTAACTCTGGATCCTGCCAGACCGAGGATAACAGCACATCCTAGAGAGAGCGCCACGCCGGCCAGCAAGCCCCAGATAGGTGCAAGGTGATGATTGACCGTCAGAAGCGCGGAGGTGTAACCGCCGACGGCCATGAAGCCAGCTTGGCCAAGGCTGACCTGACCCGATACTCCAGTCAAGAGCTCGAGGCCAACTATGGAAAGTGCAAAGATGCCTACCAGATCGATGGTGTGAAGTGTCCCTGACGCCGAGAACATCCTTGGCAAACCAAATAATAGAACAATTGCCAGGACTGCCCAACCTATCTTTGTCCAGCTGGCAGGGACCTTGAGCTTCAGTTCAGGCCTGCCACTCCGTTTGTCTGCCGTGTCCGCTCGACGCCCTTTGCGCCTTGAGAGGAGCCCTTCTGGCCTGACAATCAGTAGGACAATAAGAATTCCCAGACTTATCGCTGGGCCAAAGACGGAGGAAACATAGCCGGTTATCAATGCCGTCAAGATACCTAGCACCAGACCACCCGCAATGGCCCCGAAGACGGAGCCAAGTCCGCCTATCGTCACAGCTATCAAGCCTTGGTTTGTGAAGTTCGCCATTGACGCAAAGTCGAGAGAGGTGGTCGGCGCCATGACCGCCCCGGCAATTACTCCTAATGCGGTTGCGAGTGCAAAGGCGATTATTACCACTCTGTCTACTGCCACACCCATCAGCTTGGTGGCGGTCGGGTTTTCCGCGGAAGCACGCAGCGATTGGCCAAACCGTGTTTTGAATAGCAACCAGTAAAGAAGCGTCACGGCGACGGCAGCGGTTCCGATGATCCAGAAGTCCTGACTCACGATGTCGGCGCCAAACACAGTCACCGGTCGCGACCCGGAAAAGGAACGCAGCGTATACGGGTTGCTGCCCCAAATCAGGTACGCGATGCCTTGGAAAGCCGTGAGCAAACCACCCATCATCATCAGCAAGCTGCTGTGTGAGATCCTCTCCATGGCAGGTCTTACGAGAACCCAGGTCAAGAGGCTCATGAGCCCCACTAGCAACACCAGGGCTACTAGGAACGCAACACCCAGGCTGAAGTGGGCGTGCTGCGTCAAGCTGAACATGATCAAAGCGCCGGCGGTGACAAATGCTCCTTGCGTCAGATTTAGAATCCTCGTAACGCTAAAGACCAAGCTGAAACCAGCTGCCAAGAGTGCATAGATGCACCCTGTAACGATTCCACCAATAATGATATTGAGCGCTTCAGTCACGCTTTCATCCCCAAATCACTCCAGAATCAAGAGGTACCAAACTGTACCTCAATTCGCTTCTCGATTATTCCGTTATAAAACTATTGCCTCAGCTAGCCGGGTGGAAGCTTCCAATCGGTGGGACTGAATCCGGTTCAGCCGACTTTTGGTTAGGCTGGTGCGCCATCATTCAAGTGCGATAGCTGGTGTTTCCTTTTCCTGCCACAACATATCCACTGGCTTTTTGGCCGAAGTACGATCTAGATTTAGCTAAAACACTCCTTGACATCAACTATCTAAAAAATTAATTCTTGTGCACAGCAGGCATCGCTGGCACGAGCGAGTTGCTATTAGGTAGACCAGTAAACACGCGCTGGTTGCAAAGACCCGCAAACAGCGAAGGCCAGACTTCACAGCTGAGTCTGGCGCGCTAGCGAATCGATACCCCACCGGTATGATCCGACGCCACGGCTTGCTGGTGTTTTAAAGCCAGCTGATTTCCCCTTCCCACCTTCTTCTCTTTTGAACCGATCCCACAAATATCGATTTGACAAATCCAGAAACGCTGAACAGCGCAATTTCTGCGTTCCAATCCCCGTTCGAACTTACGTTGATTGCTGTAGATTCGGTCTTACGGACCTCCCTGTTAACTGTGTCAAATATAGCTCTTCCGTGAATTTCCAACAGAGTTGAAGAGATACTAATAGATGCTCGAGCGGAATGTTTGGACTGTGGTAACAATTACATTGACTGCAAGTGCCTCGATCTGATTCTTTCGATATGCCCAACCTTCATTGTGATAACTGTCACACATTATATCTCAGCTAGTCAGTAAGTTTTCAGATTGTATCTTCTTCGGATCAGGGAAGATTCTCCCCCCGACCAATTTCGACTGGGACGTTCCCCGGCACGTGCAAAGGGTGCGCTTCAATTTCAAAGAGGGCAGAATCCAACTCACAGTCCGTACCTTTAACTCGAGCTATTTATTTGCTATTCAACGCTCTCGAACACTGCGGCAATACCCTGCCCGCCGCCAATGCACATGGTCTCCAAAGCGTACTTACTCCCCCGACGACGCATCTCGTTGAGCATTGTTGCGAGAATTCGACCACCGGTAGCGCCAATTGGGTGACCAATGGAAATTCCTGAGCCGTTCACGTTGGTTCGTTCAAAATCAGCTTTGGTAAATTTCCATTCTGCGGTCACTGCCAGAACCTGCGCTGCGAAGGCCTCGTTGAGCTCGATAAGATCCATGTCGGATAGTTTCAGGTTCGCTCTTGAAAGGGCTTTTTGAGTTGCCGGAACGGGACCAATGCCCATGGTTCGTGGATCAACGCCTGCGCTGGCCCACGAGATCAGCTTCGCAAGCGGGGTGAGCCCCAGTTCATGGGCTTTGTCCATTGTGGTGACGATGCATACCGAAGCTGCGTCGTTTTGGCCGCTGGCGTTTCCAGCAGTGACGGTTGACTCAGAATCAATTCCAAGCCGGATCGGCCGAAGTTTGGCCAACTGCTCCATGGTGGTGTCAGCCCTTGGGTGCTCGTCCGTATCGACAATAATCACTTCGCCCCGAGGCTTGGAGACTTCGATCGGCACCATTTCGTTGTCAAAACGGCCTTCCTGCTGAGCTCTGACGGCGCGCTGATGGGAGTGATAAGCCAGTTCGTCTTGTGCATCACGGGAAATGTTGTACTCGCGACGTAGGTTCTCGGCGGTTTCGATCATTCCTCCAGGAACCTCGAAGAAGCGTCCGCCCGAGGTCACCCTCCCTCTGGCGAGGCGATCATGCATCATGACTGCGTCGCCCTTCACGCCGTTGCGCAGTCCAAGGACATAGTGTTCGGCCTGAGACATACTCTCAGCGCCTCCTGCCAGAACGAGGTCAGCGACGCCGGTTTGAACCTCCATAGCCGCAATGGCTATCGCCTGCAGCCCTGAACCGCATCTTCTGTCAACTTGGAATCCCGGAACAGTTACCCCGAGACCTGCATTGAGAGCGGCGATCCGACCTAACGCGGGCGCTTCGCCATTCGAATAGCCCTGACCAAAAATTACATCGTCAATGTCTTGCGAAGTGATGCCGGTTTTTTGAACTAGTGTCGAGATGACTGTGGCCGACATGTCCTCCACTCGAACTGTGCTCAGTACCCCGCCGAAACGACCAACAGGGGTTCTAAGCGGCGAACAGATTACGGCGTCTCTCATAATCCCTCCAATTTTACCTTACAAGTATTCTTGTGTACAGAAATACATTAGTCTTATCAGAAACTTGAACCTTTCGGCCGATCTCCGAGTCTGCAGTGTAGAAATGTAGTCGTTTTATGGCTTCATTGCCAAAACCAATGTTTGTTCGAAGCCATCTGGACTTTTACTTTCTAGAAATTAGGGAAAATGGCTATGAAAGCCAAAACGATGAAAAAGTATGATTCGCTCTGCCGAAGGATGATTAGAAATAATTTAGGATAACTCAAAAATTATCTTGTTTGCAGATTATTGATAGCGCATAGTTAGAGGCCCGTCACTCCCCCGCATAGATTTAGTCGCGTGGTAGTAGATAATCTATCTAGTGGAGTCAACATGCGGCCGCATTGGCATTAAGGTAGGTTAATGGCGGAGATCGTGTCATTGCAGGAGGCCATCGCTAGCCTCCTAAGGAATGGGGACACCGTAGCACTCGAGGGATTCACTCATCTAATCCCGATGTCTGCCGGACATGAAATAATTAGGCAGAAATTCAAGGAGTTGACAGTCGTCCGGCTAACTCCGGACTTGATTTCCGACCAGTTGATCGGCGCAGGCTGTGTGAGCAAGCTCGTTTTCTCGTGGGGAGGGAATCCTGGAGTCGGCTCGCTCCACCGATTCAGAGACGCAATTGAGCACGGCTGGCCGGGTCCTTTGGAAATCGACGAGCACAGTCACGCTGGCTTGACAAACAGGTATGTCGCCGGCGCATCAGGACTCCCGTTTGCGGTTATGCGCGGATACCGAGGTACTGGACTAGATGAAGTTAGCTCTACGGTTGCTCCCATCATCTGCCCCTTCACGGGCGAGGAGTTGAGAGCGGTGGCGGCCATCAATCCGGACCTGACAGTAATTCATGCGCAGCGCGCCGACCATAAAGGAAACGTTCAGCTTTGGGGCATCACGGGCGTGCAAAAAGAAGCAGTTCTGGCGGGCCGAAAATCACTAGTGACGGTAGAGGAAATAGTTGAAAAGCTTGACCCGCGGCCCGGCGACGTTATCCTTCCATCTTGGCTCGTTAGCGCGGTGGCGCTCTCACCCGGGGGGTCCAGGCCGTCTTACGCTGCTGGCTACTACCAACGGGATAATGATTTTTATATTGCCTGGGACGAGATCAGCCGAGACCGCGATACGTTTCTCAGCTGGATGAAAGATAATGTTCTGTGACGGCGCATTTCGGTTGGCATGCAAAGGCGTGTACCGCCAATAGTCAAGGGTGACCATGGAAATGATAGAGCCATTTACTAGCGACGAAATGATGTCAATAGCCGCAGCGAGACAACTTAGCAATAATCAGGTCTGCTTTATTGGCATTGGCTTACCCTCCAAAGCAGCCAATCTTGCCAGGCGGCTCCATGCGCCCGATCTGATAATGATTTATGAAAGTGGGACTTTAGGCGCTAAGCCCACCCAACTCCCCCTTTCAATTGGTGACGGAGAATTGGCGGAGACGGCTGACACGATCGTGTCGGTACCTGAAATATTCAATTATTTATTGCAACCCGGGAGAATCGACGTCGGGTTTTTAGGCGCCGCCCAGATAGACAAGTTCGCGAATCTCAATTCCACAGTGATCGGCGATTATTACAAGCCTTCAGTTCGCCTTCCGGGCGCAGGTGGCGCACCCGAGATTGCCTCCTCCTCGAAGCGCGTAGTAGTCATGCTCAGGCAGTCAGCGAAGTCTTTCGTGGACAAGCTTCCATTCATAACTTCCGTGGGATTCGGAGCTGGACCAGGGGATCGTGAAAAGCTTGGCTTGAGGGGCGCGGGGCCGGTAATGGTGATTACTGATCTGGGAATTTTCGAGCCTGATCCAGCTAGTAAAGAACTGGTCCTCACGCATATACATCCCAACATCGCAGTTGAAAACGTAATAGAATCAACTGGCTGGAACATCAAAATTGCAAATCAACTAATGGTTACAGATCCACCGACGGAAAAAGAACTCGAAGCTATCAGGTCGCTAGTTTCTGCCAGGAAATAGCCTCATTTAACGAAAGGATGAATCATGGCCAGCGCATTAATTCTCGCCAAGCCTGAGCATGAAGAGGATCCGCCTTTTCATCACAGTTCTTATCAAAGCACTGCTTTGCGGGGTCCTAATAAAGCTCCATTAATTCTCAGGCCAGGCAGAACCGAAAATCATGGGGCGGTATTCGGGGAAGACAGGATTCGTCCAAATGATGATGATCTCACAAGGCAGCACCAAGGGGATCCCCTTGGTGAAAAGATAGTTGTGTCCGGGAGACTTCTGGGCTCGGACGGACGGCCGATACGAAATCAACTTGTCGAGATATGGCAGGCAAATGCTTCGGGTCGTTACGCGCATTCGCTCGACGACCATCCTGCACCGCTCGATCCAAACTTTACCGGCGGCGGCAGAACGTTAACCGACAATGAGGGCCGTTATCGATTTGTCACTATCAAGCCCGCTGCATACCCCTGGGGCAACCATCCCAATGCCTGGAGGCCAGCACATATTCATTTTTCGCTATTTGGCACTGCCTTCACTCAGCGTCTAATCACTCAGATGTATTTTCCAGGCGACCCCCTGATTGACGATGATCCGATTGCCAATTCGATTCGCGACAAGCGCGTGCTTGCCCGCCTTATCTCGGCGTTTGATTGGGATTTAACTATTCCAGGCACGGCACTCGGATATCGCTGGGACATAATTTTGGGTGGATCCAACCCGACTCCGGAGGCGTGATGAATACTCAAAGCGGGCCCACCCCATCTCAAACAATCGGCCCATTTTTTAAATTTGGAACAGAGTGGTTAGCTGACGAGCACATTGCTTCCGAGGATATCGAAGGTGCCATATTTCTCACCGGGGCTGTCTATGACGGCGCCGGCAATCCGGTTCCTGACGCCATGCTGGAAATCTGGCAGGCCGATGAAAATGGGAACTTCCCCCCTGACACTCTGGATTCCTGGACTGGGTTTGCAAGGAGACTCACAGATGCGAATGGCGAATACGCGATTCGCTCAGTTAAGCCCGGAGCGGTCGCTTCGGCGTCCGGGGAGCTCCAAGCACCCCATATTGCCATGGTTGTATTTGCCCGCGGACTTCTCAAGCCAGTTTTTACGAGAGTCTATTTTGACGACGAGAGCGAAGCGAATGCCGACGATCCCTTGCTTAACGCATTAGAAGACTCAGATGCGCGTTCTAGCCTGCTCGCCAAGGGAGACGGCAACCGCAGTTACAGATTCGATGTCCGGCTCCAAGACTCCTTCAGGGGCCAAGAGACCCAGTTCTTTGCTTTTGAAAATTAGATAAAGCCATTCTCGGGGGATTGAAATAATAGATGCAAGGATCAGAGGGGTTATTTGAGCCTATTTTTGCGACTGATGAGATTGCGCCTATTCTTTCTCCGCAAAACTGGGTTCAGAAGATGGTCGATGTGGAATGCGCTCTGGCCGCCGCGGAGGCGGAATGCGGAGTTATTCCAGCGGCGGCCGCAGAGGCGATAGCCCGGCTAAGGGCAGATCACGGAATTGACCCAACTGAACTTGGCAGGGAGTCGCGAAGCGGCGGCACGCCGGTCATTTCACTGGTGCGAATTCTTACCGACAAGCTCCCGGAGTCAGCCCGTCCGTGGATCCACTATGGATCCACAAGCCAAGATATCCTTGACAGCGCGACAATGCTGGTAGCCAGGGAAGCGATTCCGGTGGTTTACTCAGATTTGGTGCAGGTCGTGTCGCTGCTAGCGTCGTTAGCGGATCGGTATCGCTATACGCCAATGGTGGCCCGGACTCTCCAGCAGCACGCGCTGCCCACTACCTTTGGCCTAAAGGCAGCCAGTTGGCTTGGAGGAGTGGTGTCCGCTTCCGCGCCATTAGAACGGATGTTCAATGACGAATTGGCCGTGCAGTTTGGCGGCGCCGGAGGAACCTTGGCTGCGCTGGGCGGCGATGGATTGCTGGTTGGCGAGAAGCTTGCATCCAATCTTGGCCTTAAATTTCCCTTGATGCCCTGGCACGCGCAGAGGGTGAGAGTTGCGGAGCTTGGATCGGCGTTCTCACTAATCGTTGGCGCATTGGCGAAGCTGGCCGGAGACATTGTCCTGGGCAATCAGGCGGAAGTTGGTGAGTTCTCAGAGTCTGGAGGCTCTGGCGGGGGCTCATCAGCTTTACCGCAAAAGGCGAATCCAGTTGGGGCGATCATAGTCAATTCCTGTTTCCGCAGGGCAATGGGACTGCTGCCGGTTCTCTATGGTTGCCTTTTGGCCGAGAATGAGCGTGGCGCTGGTGAGTGGCAGGCGGAGTGGCAGCCGCTCAGGGATTTAATTTCCATCACTGCAACTGCCGCCAATAGGAGTGCGATCAGCCTAGCCAATCTGGAGATCGACGAATCGAAGATGCTGCGTAACCTCGAGTTGAGTCGTGGAAATGTAATGTCAGAAAGAATCCTGTTGGGACTGACTAGAAGTCTGGGACGGACCGTCGCTCACAACTTGGTTCGCGAAGCTACTATGCGCAGCAGCGCAAATCAAACGCCCCTTCTTACCGAGCTTCGCAAGGAAGCGGCGTTCCGGCAAAGCTTCACCGAAGATGAGGCGCTGGCGCTGTTTGATCCAATTTCCTACCTTGGTTCAGCTCAGAGCTTCATAGATGGAGCCTTGGCGCAGGCGCAAAGCGTGTTGCCAAGATGGCAAGCGATCGCGGATCGCCATAATTAAAGTTGAGGAATCGATGGAGCTCATGCAGGTAGAAGTAAACGCAGCGAGATTCCGGGTCCGAATTGACGGACCAGAAGGGTCTCCCTGGTTGCTATTGCTGAATTCGCTTGGCACCACGTATGAGATGTGGGATGAACAGATACCCCTCCTCTCGGGCCATTTCCGGATTATACGCTATGATCAGCGGGGACACGGCGGGAGTACAGCACCGCCTGGACCTTACTCTATCGACGAGCTAGGCAGAGACGCTTTGGGGATACTTGATGCGGTCGGCGCCGCTAGAGCCTCGTTGTGCGGATTGTCGCTTGGCGGGACGATATCAATGTGGCTGGCGGCAAACGCTCCCGATCGTATTGAGAAAATGGTCATCTCCTGCACATCCGCCAACTATGCTCCGCCTGAATTTTGGATTGAACGCGCGTCTGTGGTGAGATCAAATGGTACCTCCGGGCTATACGACAGCCTTCTAGAACGCTGGTTTACCGGACAAATCGACGCTCGGAATCCTGGAGCCAAAGCTTTAGTCGCCTCGATGCTAAGTTCTTGCGATCCCCAAGGCTATGCAAGCGTATGCGAGGTCTTGGCAAGCGCTGACTTGCGGGCGGAACTGCCGAGCATTAGTGTTCCAACCCTCGTCATTGCCGCATCGTTTGATCGAGCAACTCCTCCGGCGACGGCGCTTTCCATTTGCGAAGCAATACCCGGTTCATCGCTCGTGGTAATACCTGACGCTTCCCACTTGGCGAATCTCGAGCAGCCCGATTTCTTCGTGGATGCCGTTATGGAACATTTGGTTGGCTCTCCCAGGGCCCGAGGAATGACGGTTCGAACCCAGGTGTTGGGAAGCGATTACGTTGCTGGCGCAAATGCCCGGAAGACTGATTTTACTGCTCCATTTCAGGATTTCATATCTAGGTATGCCTGGGGAGAGGTTTGGACAAGACCAGGTCTGGATCGCCGCTCAAGGAGCATGATAACGCTCGCCATTCTGGTTTCGCTGGGTCATTTCAACGAGTTCTCCTTCCACGTCCCCGCTGCTCTCAGAAATGGATTGACGAGGGAAGAGATCTCAGAGGTGTTGATACAGTGCGCGGTGTACGCTGGGGTACCGGCCGCGAACTCAGCATTTGCCAAAGCCAACGAAATATTACAGTCACTTGATCAAAGTGCCGGATAACGCGAGGGAGTTCAAAAAATGACCAACGAGGCGGTATTGAAGTTTCGCGCCGAGCGGGAAAAGATCGCACTGGCGTGCCGCATTATGGCCATGGAAGGTATCGTCGAAGCGACACTCGGCCATATATCAATGAGGGTCGGCGAGAATTTGATGCTGATCCGCAGCCGAGGGCCAGAGGATTGCGGCCTGTTCTTTGCAACTCCCGAAGAGATCTGTCTTTTTGACTTTTCAGGCAATCCCAAGGAAGCAGACCGAGGATTTTCAAAGCCCGTGGAGCTCCCGCTGCACGGCGAAACGCTGCGAAATAGGCCTGAAGCGAATGTGGTGCTACATGCGCACCCTCCTGCCGTCCTTCTGGCAGCACTGTCGGACCTTGATTTGCGGCCGAGCTTCGGTGCGTTTAACATACCAGCCGCCCTGCTGGCCGCAGATGGAATACCAGTGTTTCCGCGATCGGTGCTGATCTTGAACACCGAGGTTGCGCTGGACATGCTGGATTCGCTCGGGAGTCATAAGGCTTGCGTGCTAAAAGGTCACGGGATCACTGTGATCGGAGACAGCGTGGAGCAGACGCTTCTTCGAGCGTTGAATCTGAACACGATAGCCAAGGTAGCGCTGGAAGTTGCACAGGCCGGCGGCGAAATTGCTGGCATACCCGACCAAGACCTAGACATGCTCCCGGACCTTGGAGGGAACTTCAACGACATTGGCGGATGGCGGTACTACTTGGCGAAACTGCGTCGCGCCGGATTTGATAAGTGGTAGGCGACGCTTACCGAATGGATTTTCAACTACAACTCCTATAGCAAACGAATGTTAGCTTAGAAAGGCATACCAGATGAGTTCTGAAGGTTCGGGTTTGGAGCTTTATGATGAGCGGAGCCGGATTGCAACCGCTTGCAGAATCATGGCCATGGAAGGAATCGTGGAAGGGACTTTAGGCCATATATCTATGAGGGTCGGCGAGAATTTGATGCTGATCCGCAGCCGAGGGCCTGAGGATTGCGGCCTGTTCTTTGCAACTCCCGAAGAGATCTGTCTTTTTGACTTTTCAGGCAATCCCAAGGAAGCAGACCGAGGATTTTCAAAGCCCGTGGAGCTCCCGCTGCACGGCGAAACGCTGCGAAATAGGCCTGTAGCGAATGTGGTTGTTCATGCCCATCCACCAGCCGTGCTGGCCGCCACGCTAGCCAACCTTGACCTCGTTCCCGCATTCGGATCGTTCAACATTCCTGCGAATCAGCTTGCTTTTGAAGGCATACCGGTATATCCCCGATCGATTTTGATCTCGACAAAGGAGATCGCGGACGAAATGCTCGCCACCATGGGAGACCATAGGGCGTGCATATTGAAGGGCCATGGAATTACGGTTACCGGCCATTCATTGGAGTCCGCTCTGCTCAGCGCGCTCAATGTCAATACGCTTGCTCAGGTTGCTTTGGAGATTGCAAAAACCGGTTCAAGGGCGGTGCCAATTCCCGAAGAAGACCAGGCGATGGTGCCCAGGGTCAGCAAATTTAGCCCCGATGCCGGATGGAGATTTTACGAGGCAAAACTTCGCCGCTACGGCTTCGACAAATAGGCGAGATAATAGTCCGCAGTTGGAGTCACGACCTTGGGGAGCGGCGGGATGCAGGTGTTAACACGTCCCTAGCTGCCAACACAGGTAATCCCAGTACCCCGCCTACGAGAAATAAGGCTCCCGTCATTCCTAGGGTGTTGAGCAACATTGCCGTAAAGAAAGGTGCGATCAGCAACGCCCCGGCCCGGAAGCTCCCTGCAACGGCGATTGCGTCGCCCTTGTGCTGCTGAGAGACTCCATGTGCAGCCAGGACAGGTCCCAGCGTCTGCAAGAGACCCGCGCCAATTCCTCCGATAGCCAAAAGCACCACGGTAATTATCACCGACCGGGCGGTAACGCCTACCAAGGCCGTGCCGGCTGCCGCCCCAACTACCCCCAACGCGAAAACTTTTACCGGCGAGCGCTTATTAAGGAATCCTGTTATCCCTGCGCCGGCAACACTCGCGGAATTTGCAATTGCCACCATCAGACCGACCATGAAGTAGCTCTCTCCGACTGACTTCAAAACAACTGGAACGTATGAGTTCAATATTCCCCGCCAAGATCCTGCGGTCAGGCCAGCCCATGAGCCGAGTCTTACTTCACGCTGGTTCCAAATGTCGCGGGTCATTTTTGGGCCTTCTTTGGAAAATGGAGGCTCTTTTCTCAGTGTCATTGCTGGAATCGCTGCCAGAACTGCAACGAATCCAGCGCAATAAAAAGCTGTCGAGAGTGAGTAGCGTGCCAAAAAGCCCGCCAGGAGAGGCCCGACGAGAAGGCCGGCGCTCGAGAGGAAGTTCACCGCAGCCATTCGGCCCACCGACGGGCCGTCTTGGCGAACCACATGTGTGGAGGCAGCGGTCCAAAACACCCCTCGTGCAAGCCCTTGAATCAATTCGGATATTACGAAGACAACAACGAAGGCCGACCAAGCCACGAGAAATCCTGAGATTGCCATGCCAATACAAGCGCAGGCGACTAGCAGTTTGTCACTAACGTAGCGCATCGCTTTAGCGGATGCCATCCTGGATACCAGCTGGGTCACCGCTGACAGAGCGGTGAGTATGCCAATATCAGGTTTCGAATACCCGGCAGCTAGGGCCAGCAGTGGGAGCAATACCGCCTGTATTCCCATTGACAAGGAATAGACGAGGGCGGTTAACGACAGAACGTTGTTGTCTCTAAGTACCGGGGATGAGGCCTTCCCTACCACTGTTGCTCAATTTCACACATTATCAACCATCTAACTGTTCGGAGCAAATTGCAATTTACGGGATGTTCGGCATATCCCGCCCAGAAATGAAGTGCAAGAATAAATCTACAACACCTTCGTCCGGGCAGGCCAGGTGCTGCGCGTCGCTGTCGAAAGCGTGCAGAACCCCCCAGCAGATGCTGGGAGCATCGGGACGAATTGATCGCCTCGGCCTATTACGCCACCTTGACAAACTGACGGTATCGAGGCGACATCTTCCTTTCTTAGTTCTTGATGTGACAATCTCAAATTCCTTTTTCATTCATCCCCCATTTGCACAAAGGAGTACATCGTTCTCAGTGCATCGCCTGAATGCGAAGCTCAACTCGCAAGGTAACAAGCACCATTGCATCTCTCCTTGTATCTTTGCCTCATTTAATTTGCTTAGAACTTTGTTGGACTCTTCAATCCCGCGAGTCCGCTATTACCGTCGGCCGGATCATTTTCGCCGCCCCAGCCAGACTTGAGCTGACATATTGCGAATCCAGTGCGCGTGGCTGCCTCGGCGGGTAGGGCCTCCGTGGCGACATCGTTGGGAAATCAATTCGCCGAGACTCCGTAAATCTCTTCCGCACGCTGAGGCGAAAGGAGACCGTCATCCAGGTCTGCCAGAACGGCATCTCTGTCGCGTAGTTCCGCAGGCCCAAAACCGCCGCCGCCCATTCCCCTTACGTAAACCACGTCGCCGCCTCTGATTTTCAAGCCCAAAGCTGACGGCTGCTGCGCTAGAAGTTCTTCGGCACCATTCAGCTCCTCGTACAACGGGACCTCGCTATGCAATCGCTGCAAAATGTCGGTGCCCCTTTTAATGACAATCCTGGATGGCGTGCCATCTTCGCCGCCACCAAAGCCGTTGGCGCCAACGTCGCGGCCGATATAAAAGCTGAGATCACTTGCGCTATCGACTCCGTAAAGGCACCGCGACCAGTAGCCCGCTCTGCCGCCTCTAAACTGGCCCGCGCCCTCCGAATCTGCAAGCAGTCCTCTGGATAGGTAAAGCACCGGGTAACGATATTCGTATGATTCGATGGACGGAAGTGCAGTGTTGGTCGAGCCCGCTATATTCGATACATCTATACCGTCTCCATTGGACCGCGCCCCTCCCCCATGCATTGAAGCATCTCCCCGAACTGTGTACCATCTGCCAAGCTGATCAGTTCCCGACCATTGAACGTCGGTGAATCCCCAGCCCCACTGCGCCATTGCGTAGCCCTGTCTAGGGGTGTTCATCAGGGCCTGTGTCAGCAGAGCCATGGTGATACCCTGGACACGCCACCCACTGATTGTCGACGCCCCGGAACAAGGCGCGGGAGGTTTGCAGTTTATTACAGTGCCACTTGGTATACGGACATCCACCAGTTTGAAGGTACCGGCGTTAACCGTCAGATCCGGAAATATTTGGCAAGCAAGGATATTGTGAAGATTGGCTACTGCACATGGCAGCGCGCAGTTAATAAATGTCTTGGCCTCGTCGTCGGTGCCTTCGAAATCAAATAGCAGTCTTTCTTCGCTTACCGTTAGCCTGGCTCTAATGGTGTATGTCTTGTCGTAGTCAAGATATTCGACCGCTTCATAGACGCCGGGACGCAAGCTCGAAATTCGTTCGCGAGCCTGTTCTTCGGCAAGCTGAATGCTGCTTTCGAAGGTCTGAGCCAAAGCTAGGGTGCCGTATCGTTCAGCTAAAACCAGAATCTTTTCCGCGGCCGCGAAATTAGCAGAGATCTGGGCTTTCAAATCGAGCGACTGGTATCGCGGCATTCTCACATTGTCAAGGAATAGGTTGAATATGTCATCTCGAATCTTTCCATTTTCGACGATTCGAGTAGGTTTGAAGATGATTCCTTCCTGATGCCAGTCGGTCGCAAGCGGAGCCCGCCCCGGTGTCATGGCTCCGACGTCGACATGATGCGTTGCGTTGCCCACCCACGCCACCAGTTCCCCGTTATGGTGGATCGGCATCATTACGGCCAAGTCAAGAATATGCAGCGCACCTGAATGGGGGTCGTTGACTAAATACATGTCACCGGGACGGATGTCGTCGTCGAATCGGTTCATGCAGCTTTGCAGCATGTAAGAGAGGGTGGTGCCATGCCTAGGCATCCAGGTGGAGTACACGACTGTGCGCCCCTGTGCATCGGAGATATTGAACCCGAGATCACGTCCTTCAACCACGCCCGGACTGACTGCGCAGCGCTGCAGTACCAGTCCACCCTCGTAACCGATCTGCAAAAGTCGATTCGATATGATCTCTGTGAGAATCGGATCGGTTCTCATCTGCTCATTGGCTCCTGTTTCAGTAGTCGACAAAGTTTCTTCAACGAACTTCATTCCTCATAGGTTCCTCGCGCAAAATAATTAAAACTAAAAGCCATCAACGACGCTTATGTGGCCAGCTCCATAGAGCGGATTTAAAAACAGCCCGTTGTGAATTGCAGCTTGGTGAGGCCGCGGGCACAATTCAAATTGGAACCGCTTTTTCGCCAAGGTCTGCGGGTGGGAAATGCGAGCAAGTTCAATCACAGTTTTTGATAAAAATGTGATGTCGGATTATCACTGAGCTGTCACCTGTGCACGCCATACTCAGCTAAGTTTCCGGCTGGTCAACTCCTCATTCATTTTCCCAACAAGAAGCGTAGCGGTGGACTGATGGTTAGTCAATAATCTGCCGGTAATTCGAACTGTGTGCGCACGAGGTTTTCGTGCCAGTTTCATTGGGTCGTATCAGCCATAATTGTGGCGTTGCGTTGCGTTTCCGGGCCTAATTTGCGCGGACAAGCTCGCGCGCCGTACGAAGACCTCAGCCTCAATCGGCCTGACTCGCAGCGTGATATGAACGAAACCGCAGCGTGATTTATTGTTTCGAGTTTCAAATTTTGGGATTAAACGTGATAAGTTTTTATTTATAGATTATCGGACTATACGTAATAATTTATCGGCCTAAACGTAGGTGAACAGCGGGCTGTTTTAGGCTTATTGGAGGCGAAGTATTATCCGGTTCGAGTGGATTTTGTCAAGAGGATACGTGCGAAGCACATATTTAGTGTCGCATGCAACTAAGGTATCTGAAATGCATGCGCAGAAGGACCGATAGGTGGCGAGTAATCCAACTCCGGCGCGCCGCACGAGCAATCTTGGGCAAGAATTGTTCAGTCCTGTCACCTCTGCGAGAATTTCCGCAACGATAGTAAACCAGATCAGAGCTCTGATACATCAGGGCCAGCTTTCCCCTGGCGACAGACTTCCGTCCGAGAGGGAGTTATGCACCTCATTCGGGGTCAGCAGAATTACCATTCGTGACGCTTTGCGAGTCCTTGAATCTTCAGGTCTAATCGAGATTCGGGTCGGCGCACATGGAGGCGCGTACGTAACGGCGCCAACCAGCAGCAACATAATCTCAGGAATTACTGACATGCTTGCAATGTCATCGCTCTCGGCAGCGGAGATCACTGAAGCTAGGATCATATTTGAACTTGGGATCATTGAGCTTGTTTGCGAACGAGCAAAAGAGGAAGATTTCGAGGAGTTGGAGGAGATTCTGGAGCGATCACGTGCTTCGCTGGAAACTAACAGCTACAACACGGATCTTTCGGCGGAATTTCACGTTCGTCTCGCCAAGAGCGCTCACAACCGGACGTTGAATCTAATTATCGAGTCGTTTCAGGGTCCACTACGCTATTCCCTGCTCGAAGCAAAGCATGCGGCTCCGGCGATGGGCCATCCGGGCGTCCTCGAGCACCAGGAACTCTTGAAGGCACTGCAGAACAGGGATCCCGTCGCTGCCAGAGATGTCCTTTACAGGCACCTGAGTCGCACATATCACCGGCTGATCCATGATGAAGCTGAGGCGGCAGCGGAGGAAGCTCCGCAGCCCTAGGCATGCCATGGACTGCCCGCTTCTGGTGATGCCTAGCAATCAGAATTAGAAGTGGATCATGAAGGTTTTCTAGCCATGATTAGGAAGGTGTAATAGGCCTGCCAAGCGGTCTGGACTTCGTTGAACTCTGCTTCCAACAAGGCCGAAACATGGTCGCTGATCGCAGGAGCCGGCTTATCGTGGTGGTGTCCAGAAGTGCTGCTCGCCTTCGAGCTTCTCGCGAACAACGACTTTCGCGCTGATCTGAAGGTTTCGTCCCAATAATGGCCCATGTATGCGTGGTCGAGATTAACCACCCACCCTCCTGGCCGGACTAGCTGTGAAACCTCGCCATAAAAGGTTTTCAGTTCGCCCGGAGTTAGATGATGCGTAGCTCGCGAACATAGCACCACGTCGAGTCCGACAGGCAGCTCCATCGCGGAGATGTGGTGCATGTCCCCTTGTACCCATGTGATTCGCGAAGCATATGCCGCAAGTCCCTCTCTGGCGGCATCCTCCATTGTTTGGGATGCATCCTGCCAGATTCCGGTCGAGCTGGGAAATTTATCCAGGAAGATCTTCAAAAAGGTGCCTGGCCCTGAGGCTATATCGGCAACCTTGGAAACTTCCCCTGAAGTTGCAACTATGGAGGCGGCGATTCTTCGCGGAAAGTCCAGCATCTCTCCCGCCACGTCCGCCGTGAGCCAGCTTTGTGCTTCGTCTTCTGTCCATTGTTTTGCCACAGAGCCCTCGAATGTCTTGCCCGGTACAGAATTTGCCACTCAAATGTTGATGATTAGCAGCAACATTCTCTGTTAAAGAAGCATATGCAACTAATGTATAATAATATAACACCAATAGTTCGAGAGTGGATTTTGTAAACATCGCGAGACTCTCAGCTTCGTTCAATTAGGAGGAACCATGGGGAAAGACGGGCGCGTATTTGTGCGCGGAATGACATCGCAAACATACGGACTTTCAGGATTTCGCGATCTGCAGCTGGAACTGGACAGGGTTAGAAGCGACACCGTAGTTACCGATGATGCAACCGTTGGCCACTCTGGGGATTCCGAAGAGTCTCGCACTTGGTGGAAGATTGGTCCCGGGGATGATGATTTTCTCACCCAAACTCTCCAAGTTCACTTCGTTGAGCTGTTTCCTGGTGGTTCCAACCATGGCCACGGACATCAGAACGAGGCGCTTTTTTACATCCTTGAGGGCAAGGGATACGAGATTCATGACGACAAGCGCTACGACTGGGCGAAAGGCGATCTGGTTGTAGTACACGACGACTCGGTTCACCGCCACTTCAACGATTCTAAAACCGAGCGCGCGCTCTGCATCATTTTCAAGGCAAAATCGCAGTGGATGTTCCTGGGCATGATCCAGCAGGGTCGAAGTGGCCCCTTTGAAAAAGAGGGCTTCGGACCGCGTATCGAGTGGGGCCAGGTGTGGCTAGACGATGTTGAAAGCCGGAAAAAAGTAGTCCATTCGTCCGACTGCAAATGGGAAGATGTGCCCGGTGGAAGAATCCGAGTCATGTCGTCCCCGGAGCGGACAGACGTCAGAGCTTTCAGCGTCGACGTGTACGAGCAGGAAGTGAATCCAAACTCGGAAAGCGAAGCTCACTGGCATATGGCGGACGAAGTTGTGTATGTCTTGTCCGGGAGCGGGAAAAGCATTCAATGGCAGGTTGAAGCAGAAATTGCCGAGAAGTACTATGCCCATGTTGCCGAAACTCCAAGAACCTTCGACATCAATGTAGGCGATGTTCTCTACATTCCCCAGAACACTATTCATCAGTACGTGAATAGTTCCAATGAGCCTCTGGTATTTCTCTCGGCTCAAAACCGCATGTTCAAGTTACTGGGCTATAAGGATGAAGTCCATGTGAAGCTGGATAAAGGCCGTCCCGTCTTCTAAACAAAGGGTACGATCCAGCCAGCCCAATCGTGTAACCGGCCACGCTTTTAACAGCGTGGCCGGAATTTTTAGGGCCTCGCTTTCGTGGCGATTAAAGAGTCCGACAAAGATCGTTTGCATTTCGCATTTTGGATTTGACCTGGGATGCAATTAAGGACAGCGATATGCCAAGCAACCACAGATCCTTGGCCATTGCGATCCCTTGGCTGGTCGGTCGCAGACTCTTCTCACCCCTCATTCCTGGAATGCGAAGGTAAAGGCCAACAAGTCCGGCTGAAAAGGGCAGCATGACTGTTCCAGCGACCGCGTCCGGAATCAGGGGAATCAACAAAAGTGTCCCGAGGAGAACTTCAAGGGATCCGAACAATTTGGCGAAGCGTGTCGATCCCACTACATCGAGAATTGGATAGGCGGTAACTGCCATTCCAAACACGTGTTCAAGGTAGTCGTCCTCGCCATTCAATTTGTTTAAACCCGAGTTCAAGATGAATGCTCCTGCCGTAAACCGGATTGGATAGTTCTGCATTTGCGAATGCCTAAAAAACATTTTGCGCCCTTTCCCAGTTTGATGATTCATCTCTACACACGATACAAATCTCGCGACCGCTGATCAAGCTGGATGTAAGGTCGTGGTGATCGACCCTTTCACACGCCCTGCGCCACTGCAATATTTCTTCGCCTGGGTTGCGGCGCGAAGGGTTTCAGGTTGTCAATCCCCCATCGATGGCAGAAATCGCC
Organism: Actinomycetota bacterium; assembly: GCA_027320695.1. GTDB lineage: Bacteria > Actinomycetota > Acidimicrobiia > Acidimicrobiales > Acidimicrobiaceae > SCQM01. The sequence goes on from DAHVKW010000001.1 coordinate 44,695, forward strand.
AAACTCTTCTCCGTCGTTAGCATGCGCGGCGTACAAAAGCACGATGGGCTCCAGCGCGGCGACAACTCCTTCTGAGGCAACATCGGTTGCATATATTTCACCGAGTCGGTTGCCGGCCCTGTCGGCGCATAAATAGATGTCGTATGAATGCTTAGACCTACCCACTATGCCTATCTCTGCGAGGTATGGCCGAGCGCATCCATTTGGGCAGCCAGTCATCCGTATCTCGATGTCGAGGTGTGAAAGGCCAAGGTCGTCAAGTAGCTGGTTGAAGGTCAGAAGGAACGTTGGGAGAAACCTTTCTGACTCAGTCAGCGCGAGACCGCAGGTAGGCAACGCCGGGCATGCAAATGCCGAACGCGATATGGAGGTATAGTCCTCGGCTAGTTTTATTCCGAACGAAGTCAAGATCGCGATGATTTCGTCGCGCGCAATTTCAGGGATATCGGTGAGAATGACATCCTCCTTCGCCGTGAATCGCACCGATAAGTTGAACTTGGTTACCAGGTCCCTGATGGCGGTCCTATGGGCTCCGCTGGCCGTGTCGGCAATTCGGCCGCTCGGCACTTTAATGCCATATGCGAGATGATCTTTGGACTGCTCGATCCAGCCCAAGTGATCGCAGCTGTTGGAGAACTCCAAACTGTCGAGCCTTTTAAGCACCAGCCCCGAGCGCCTCTCGGACTCCATGCGCAACCTGTCGGTACCCCACTCCTCAACTAGATATTTGAATCTGGCGTGAGAGCGGTCAGCACGGTTCCCATGATCTCGCTGAATCGAAATAACTGTGTCAATTACCTCGAATAAGTCGCTTCTTGGCACTGTAGCAAATGGCTTTGCCAGAAGAGGCTTCGTCGTGTCGTCGGAATACGATCGTCCCAGGCCACCCCCAGCCAGAATGTGAATGAAGTTGGGGTCAGTTTCGTCGATAACCAACGCAAGGTCGCAAGACAACACATCAATGCAGTTGTCGAGGGTCGTCGTAAGGCCGATCTTGAACTTCCGGGGAAGATATGACGAACCATACAAGGGCTCAATTGTATCGGCGGAAACGGCGGCCTGAAGATTAGGAACCTTTTCACCGTCCAGCCAGATCTCGTAGTAGGCGCTCGAGGCAGGCTTGTAGCGTTTCGATATCTGATTGGCTAGTTCGCCCAGGCCGAGTGTTTCAATTTCCGGCGCAGGAGAGGGGCATGCGGTGACATTTCTCACCACGTCGCCACACCCGCCATAAGTGGAGAGGAGTACCTGGTTTACTTTTTGAATAAGCGCTTTAATATTTTGCTTGGTAACGAAGTGAAACTGGATTCCTTGCCGCGTTGTGACTCTGAGGGTCTGATTTCCAAACGCATCTGCGAGTTGGTCCGCCGCCAGGTACTGTTCAGGTGACAGGCGGCCTCCTGGAATTGCTAGACGGATCATGCAAATATGTTCGACGTCAAGCCCGACGCGTTTTCTGTCAGCTCTGACGTCGCGATTATCCTGATTATAGATACCGTGGAATTTCAATAGCTGTTCAGATTCGCCCGAGAAGTTGGGCAAGCCGTTTGAAAGTTCTTCGACAATGCTTCCTCTCAATTCATTGCTTGACTGTTTTATCAGTTCTACCTTCGATTCTGTGCCTTGGTCCTTTGGTTGTGATGTCCTAAAAGTCATGTTGTTCTCCTGTCACCTTTGTGCTTTGAATTGGAAAATGTTGAAACTCTCTTTGGCGCCGGCACTCGCTTGGGCCTGGCTTGGATGCTTCGTTGCCGTCACGTTTGGTAAGCGCGCCTCAAGACCTCTGCTACTTCGGGTCGTGAAAATTCCGGGGGCAAACCTTCACCGTTTGCCAGTAGTTCGCGCACTTTAGTGCCTGACAGCGAAACGTGGAATTCGGGACCATGGGGGCACGTCCTCTTTGACGCTACCTGGCGACAGACTGAGCAAAAGAAACTGTGTTCGAACTTCAATATGTGAATATCGAGTTCTCCCTGAGGTAGCGTGTCGAAAATCTCCTGCGCTGCGTAGGTTGAGTAGTAATTTCCCACTCCCGCATGATCTCGCCCCACAATGAAGTGAGTGCATCCGTAGTTCTTTCTCGATATAGCATGCAAAATCGCTTCTTTAGGTCCCGCATAGCGCATTGCAGCGGGGTATACACCCAGAAGGGTCCTGTCACTCGGGTAGTATCTTTCTAGCAGCACTGAGTATGCCTCCATTCGCGCCGGAACTGGCACATCGTCACTCTTTGTCTGGCCTACCAATGGGTTTAAGTAAAGACCGTCCACTACCTCAAGAGCGATTTTATGGAGATATTCGTGGGCTCTGTGAACAGGATTCCGAGTCTGAAATGCGGCCACCGATTTCCAGTTTCTGTCAGCGAAGGCCTTCCTCGTCTGAACCGGGGTTAGATATTCGGGCCCCTCATAGCCACGGATTGTTTCATGGAGCGACAACATGCCCGTGAGAGCCCTATCGCCGCCGGAATAGAGAATTTTGACGCCGGGGTGGTCCTGCGATGCGGTCGCATAAATTTTTGACGCCTCCAATTCGAGGTCGAGTTTGAAGATTTCGTCGATTTCGAGAGTTGCTACGTGGTTCAGATCATGCGTCAGCTCGAGATACCTTGCCGTCGGGTCTATCTGGCCCGAGAGAAACTGGAAGACTATCGGAATCGGCCAGAGAGTTCCGTCGGTCAAATGCATCGATTCGATGACCGAAAAATAGTCTGACTTGCCCATAAACGTTTCGAGCGGCGAGTATGCTCCGATGGCGATCATTTCGAGATCCGCATATTGCCGCGGCGTAAGCTCTAAGGACACCGCGCGAGACCGCTTCTGCCGAGGAACGATAGAAAGTCCCTTTAGAGTCCCGCCATGAGGAGCGTTGAGATCTTGTGGATTCATGAATGCATCTTCCCTTTTGTAGTGTGTACTCAACCCGGCCGCGATAAGGTCGGCGAACTTCGCCTATCGAAGTAGCTGCCAGAATTCGTTAGCTCGATCAGAGTGATCCCCATAGGCCGCATTCGGTTCTTCCCTGCCCATTGAACCGCCCGGAGCGCTGGTCGTCCCCAGGGCGAACCGCCTTTGTGCATGGCCAACACCCCATCGAGAGAAATCCGCTGAGGTACAGGGGATGGATTTCAAGATGTCGCGCTTTTGCGTATTTCTCCAGTTCCAGGCGAGAAAGGTTTACCAGAGGGTTGATGTGGGTAGGAGAACCCTCCTCGACAATCTGTAATTGCGACCTTCCTCGGGCACTGTCCCTGGTCCTGGCATTGATCAGGGCAGAGGGTTTGAGTATCGACAGGTACTCGCTTAGCGGCGCGATCTTATTTATCTGGCAGCACTTGACGGGATCGGTCTCAAATAGAAATCCGCTTTCGGTATTAGACCGCAATTTCACGAATGAAATGCGGCTATATCTCGCCTCCAAACTCTGCCAAAAGTGCAAGGTTTCTGGAAAATGGTAACCGGTGTCGACAAAGATCAGCTTTCCAGCAAATCCCGCTCGCGAGGCTATATCCAATAAGACCGTGCCGGAAAGATTCAGGCCCGTGGTCATGACTACGTCGTCGTAGTTTGCAAGTGACCAGCGGATGATTTCCTCGGCTTCGCTGGTGTCAATTCCGGTCAACTATGCCCTCCTTTGCAAGGAGAGTGAGCACTTCTTCTACCGATCCGGAAATCTGCGTTCCATCAGTGTCCAAGCGAAGAGCCGGAAATTCAGGCCGTTCATATGGATCATCAACGCCGGTCAGGTTCTTTACTTCGCCCAGCTGCGCACGTCGGTAAAGGCCCTTGGTGTCCCGCCGCTCCAACACTGGCAAGGGCGCGTCAACAAAGATCTCAAATCCCCTCGCAAACGAACCAATGGCACCGTTTCGCGAGTCACGGTATGGGCTTATTGCGGAGACGAGCACGACGATGCCATTTTTGGCGAGAAGGTTTGCAACGAAGGCGATGCGTTGAACCTGGAGATCGCGATCTTTTTTCGAGAACCCAAGATCGCTCGATAGTGTTGCCCTCACCTCGTCGCCGTCAAGCAGCTCCGTTTTTACGCCGTGTTTCAATAGATCTGCTTGAACTTCTTTAGCTATCGTGGTTTTCCCTGCTCCGGAAAGTCCGGTGAACCAGAGAACCGGGGCGTGATCTGCCATAAAATCCTCCATTAGAGTAATTATGAGTGTTCAGTACCTGGTCAGGAGTTAGATTGGCTTCTTGACAATCGGCCATCTAACAAATTGTTAGTGAATGGGGTTACAGGCCAGGTCTCATGCTCGTCAGGTTGGACGCCGGGTGCGAATGCCAAGCCAAACGATGGAGTCCCATGGTCCTTGATGCTTGTGTGCGCCGGCTTTGTTCCTGCGAGCTGTCGAGACCTGACACGGTTTTCTAGGGCAGTCCAGTCGAAATCAAATGTTGAGCGGCCGCTAGCCTTAAGCAGCGCTCTGGATGCGACAAAGGCATCGAGTACCAATAAGTCCTCAATACCGACCTGGCTCGCCAACCGCGTGCTGAGCCTCGAGGCAAAGGCTGGAGAGGCGCCATTGGTCGATACGGCAATTTCAATATGCGGATCGATTCGTCTTACGGCTACGTGGCAGAAACTCGATGTTGGCTTTTCATCCAAAGTATTCAACAGAAACCCAAACTTTCTGGACTTCTTGAAGAGCCACTCGTTTATCGCTCTGTCTCTATCTGTGGCGATAACCAGAAAGACGTCTCTGAAATTGCGGGCGCGCAGCTTCGGTTGGTAGGAGAAATTGACGCCCTCGAGCCGGGTTCCCAAGGTGGGGTCCGAGGTAGAAACAAGGGTCACCTTCGCTCCCTCGTTCGACAATGACTTGGATCTGGAGACTGCTTCAGAACCCGAGCCAACTATCAGCACAGTCCTACCCTTTAAGTTAAGGGAGATCATCATGCCCGCAATCCCCCACGATCAAAAGCTTTTGCTGACGTGCCTGGGGTGCAAAGTGCTGCGTTCGGGACGATTAGCTCGGTGAATGCATGGCAAGCGGCCTGTGCAAAGGAAGCTAAACTCCTGGTCGATGCTTCTGCTTCTAATCTTGAAATTGGCATATTCTCTCCCCTTTTTGACTTATAGAGACACTCTAAAGGCTAAATCTTAAATCCTGACTAATCTGATCAGAATTTAAAAGAATAGTTTTATTGTGGTTCTGTGACCACTACCGAATGGCACCTGTGGGGAACATTGGTTTCCTAGATGCGACAGCACCCAGCTGAAGCTGTTTTCGCCTTGAGAAGCTTCCTGGCACTCAATGAACGTGTACCATCGGTACCATAAAAACATTGCATATTGCGCATTCAAATAACTTTCTAGTTCGATTGGAATTCAGCCGACGCTTTGCTAAGGAAGGGCCCGGCCGTGCTGGCTCCTCCTTTAGTCGGCAAGCCCACCTATTCCTGGAAAGGAAGCCCCTGTCGCCCGCCAGACACTGGAGCGCCACATCTTCCCATTTGCGAGCAAGCGGCGTAAACTCTCACATTCGAGGAGCTGCATGGAGCTGCAATGAACAATCCTGAAAGGCTCGATGCCCGCTCCGGCTCAAAGCCGAGGCGTCTTCTTCCAAAACTCCAGCCGGTGAGCATGAACCCACACCATCCAAAGGACAGCTGGCCGCGGATTCTCCTTGTGCACGGAACTATGGACAGGGCAAGCTCGTTCAAAAGAGTGGCAAGACACCTCAGTGAGTTTGAGGTGGTCTCTTACGATCGGCGCGGATACGGCAACTCGCAGTTTCAGGATTCGGATGGCAACCCGAAAAAAGTCTCTTGGCAGATCCATCTTGACGATCTCGCGGAAATGATTGATGAAGGACCAACCGTAGTCTTCGGCCACTCCTATGGAGGCACCCTGGCGCTACTGGCGGCCGAACGCCATGTCGAAAATCTTCTCGGTGTTGTTACTTTCGAATCGCCTCTTTCCTGGTGGCAAGGATGGTCCCGTTGGTCCGCGCACTCCATGGATCCTAACGACGACATCGATACAGCCTGGGCCGAACAGGAAGCCAGAAGGTTCATGATCGCCCAAATCGGCGAGGACACCTGGAAGAGGCTGCCGTCCTCCACGAAGGCGCAGCGGGAGTCGGAAGGTGTGACCATGGTTTCCGAGATGAGTTCTATGGCGAACCTTTTCCCCGTTCTTGACCCGGCACAAATTGCAGTGCCCACATTGGTCGCACGCTCTGAAAATGCACCGGAGAGGCATGTGAAGGGCAGCATCTATCTCGCGGAAAATATCCCGCACTCCCGGCTCGAAATAGTCTCGAACACGAGCCATGGAATCCATTTGCGCAGGCCGGAGAAGGTCGGCGATCTCGTTCGCACCCTCATAGCCGCCTGCTAGCAGGCGTCGGATCTAGCGCTTCCGTGTTGGCCACTTCCTAGCGCCGCTTGTTGAGAGCTCGTCATGTACCGTGCTGACACGGCTTGCACAATCTGCAAATTATAGGTTCTTGACCCGGATCGACTACCAGCTGCTTTCTCCGACGGTACTTGCACTGGCAATCGCGAAAGCGCAGATTTTGGGTGTTGCCGCTTCGGATGGATTGGATAAAAACATCGATGCGAAAGCAGCTGAAATGGGTTAGAAAGATCTACCTTCGTTAAACCCCTGGTTTGAGCCCTCGAAGTCGAGTTGAAGATACGGCTGAGTCGTCAGCTGGGGATAAGTCTTAGGATGACGTTTCCAAAGTGCGACGACATCGCTTTCCAGGCAGCAATTCATAACAGATTATGGCCGTGGACCTGGCATTGACATTTCGCGTTCTACGGGTTCGAAGCGATTTATGTACGGCGATGACCCGGGGGTTGCTTACAAAACCCCCGGGTCATCGCGAATCAATAGTCGAGGCCAACTGGCTTACAATTGCAAAGCCCCTAGATGGCTTCTCCTCCTGTATCGATCGGCTTTGCTAAATCATGCCGTGGAACGTCAAATGGAACAAGGATACGAATGCGTATGCCAATATTCCCGTGACAGCTGTCGCGATAACGGCGAAAACCGCACGTTTCCTGAGGCTTTCAATGTCTTTGTTTACCATTGCATAGATAAATGTCATCAGGGGTACTCCGATCTTGAATCCAAGAACAAGCGACGCTGCTGCCGTCCCGGCGAACCAGAGAAGACCAATGAACTCTCGAATGTTCTGATGACGGCGGTCCTTCCAGGATTCCGGCTCGTTATCGTGTTCCATTCGGGTCATCACCGCGACCGCTGAAGGTTCAGCTCCTGTCGGCTCGCTTGAAGTCTCGATTGCAGGCTCAGACACGTCGGCATTGTGGCCGGGCAAATCTAATCCATCGGTGTGTCTCGAATGCAGCCATACTGGAAAGTCCCTGCTCAAGCGATACAGAGAAGCAATCGCAGCGAGAATGCCGACTACCACTGGAATTTGCCCTGCCTGGGATGGATAGCCCAGACCAACGATGAAATAGGTAATAGAAAATGCAGCCATTACGGCGTCAAAGATCCATTCCATAAGTGGATGTTTCGCCGCCAAGCGCATAGCGGTGTTCTTGTTCTTGTGCCACCTCATGCCTGCGGAGAACACGAGATAGATTGCAACCAGCAAGAATACGTCGGCCAATGGGCTCTTGGTTACAAAATTCCAGCCATAGAGCGAATATGTCAGGTGAACGTTATCGTCGAAGGTGCCACCTAGCACTAGTCCGATAGCGGCTGCAGCGACGGAATAACCCAAATCCCGAACCACAACTCCAAGGATGCTGAATACAACCAGGAGGTAAATCCCCATTGTGGTATTAACGTCGGCAAAGCTGCCAAGTACAGCTAGGGCGATTATGAAGGGAAACATGTAAGGACCCTTGATCCCGGTAATGCGAGAGAGCTGCGGTGCCAGCAAAAGCCCGACAACGCACGACAGCAGCCCTGCGATTGCCATTATCCACATCATCGAGTACGGAAGTGTAGGTGATCCCTTCAGAAGCGTCGGTCCGGGCTCAAGGCCAAGGATTGTCAGCGCGGCAATAAAAATGACCATCCCGAGCCCCGATGGAAGCCCCAATGCTACCGCCGGAATTATTGATCCAACCTCTTTGGACAGCGACGAACCTTCCGCCGACATTAATCCCTCTGGAACGCCCGTTCCAAACTCATCCCTGCGTCGGGAAACTCTTTGCCCCACGCCGTAGGAGATGAAGTTTGCGGTGAACCCACCTATTCCGGGGATAAGACCCAGAACTGTTGCGATTATTGCCGATCGGGCCACATGATGCCACTTACTGAAGGTCTCAGCGATTCCTGCTCGGACCTGGGCCTGAAATCCTTTCCCAAGCTGCGCCTGGTCAAATGTCGCGACCGCCTTTTGGGACCCGTACATTTTAACCATTTGAGTTATCGCGAATACGCCCAGCGCAAATGGGACAACCCCAATCCCGCTATAAAGAGTTGGCATTTGCATGGTGAACCGTTCGACACCGGTAACAGGATCAGATCCAACAAAGGAAAGCATCAAACCGAGAAGACCGGATATGAAGACCTTTGAGAGCGGTATATTTCCAGTTTGCGCAATCAGGACGATTGCCAGAATGATGATCGCCATGTACTCCGGCGGATGAAATATTGTCGCGAGTGGCCCTGCTAGCTGGATCAGGCCGATGAATATGATGCACGCTATCCAGCCACCCATCCAAGTAGATGTGGCTGAAATGGCAAGCGCTTTACCGGCTTCCCCTCTTTTGGCCATAGGAAATCCGTCCAGTGTGGTCGGGAAGGATTCCGGCGCTCCAGGCGAATTCAATACTATGGCTGTAATCGAGGCGGAAAAATATACTCCGGACTGTGTAGCCAGCATCATTGAGACGGTTTGGAGAACGCTCATATGGTAGACGAACGGCAGCATAAGAGTAAGAACCAGGACAACGCCTAGTCCGGGCAGCATGCCAACGAACATGCCTATTGCCATGCCAAATAGCAGTAAGAGCAATACCGGGGCCGTCCCAAGATTGGTTAGCCCGGTAAATAAATGTGCGATCATCTAGTGTGTCCCCCTAGTGATTGGATAGTAGTTTTGAACCCATTTGCTGCATGTCTGTGATTTGGTAATTTATGATCTCGATCCAGCAGGCCTTTGTATAGCCTGAGAAGTTTTTCTGGTAGCGAACTGACATCTTCCAGTATCTCCACTTTTGCAGATGCTAACTCCGAAACATACTCCTCCCCAGCAGGATCGACGGTAAGAACATACGGCTCTATGCCACCAGCGCTCAGTTCCCAGAGCGCCTTGTCACTATCGGCAAGCGCGTACGACTGTGACTCGGCCTCTCCGTAGCTTGTTCCGTAGTCAATGTCGAACGGTCGTCCGTCTGTGAGAATAAGAAGCACCTTGGTTTGCGATTGCAACTTCGAAAGCACCATCCCGCAGTGTCTTACTGCCGCACCAAGACGGGTCGCGTGAATTGGCTTGATTGCCGAGGCTCGGGAGACCACCATTCCAGACATTGGCTCGCTAAAGCCTTTGATTTCGCTGAGCACTACCCGTTCCCGTCCGGTTCCGGAAAAAGTCCAAACGCTAAAGGCGTCACCGACGGCATCCAGAGCGCTTGTACACAAAAGCGAACTTATCATCTCGATGTCGAGTATGCGTGGTGGCCGAAGCGTTGGGTTCGGCGAGATATCCCGCGGCAAGGCCGACTCAATCGGTTCGGCATCCTCCACTCTTTCCGCCGTGGATGCGCTTACATCAATAAGAAGCAGTACGGAAATGTCTCGCCGGGCCCGTCTCAAGTCTTGATATACGAAATCATTCGTTCCAGCACCTGTGCGAAAATCTATCAGAGCACCGACCGCTGCATCGTAGTCGATGTCAGGCCCATCGGGAGCGCGCCGTTCCACTTCAAAGGCCTGAGATAACGGGACGTCCATTGCTCGCCTAAGGCGCCGTAACTCCTTCGCATATCGGATTTGGAGTACACTTCGTTCAAGAGCTCCCCCGCCAGGTGCTGATAGCTGAACGACCCTGCACCAGTCCCTGCGGTATTGGCCTTGGTACTTGTCCCATTCGGGATACAAGAACGTTTTGGCTCCCATTGGACGGAGCGAGCCCTCTTCATGGCTGTGGAGATGTCTCGAGACATCGTGGTGATCGTGAGGAAGGGGCTCAGGCGGTCCGGAAACAGCGCTTTTAGTGGTCAAAATCTCGCCGCCCTCTCCAACTTCAGATATGCTGCGCATATGGTAAAGGGCCTGATGGTCAGGCCCTGAAGCCGACGGAGCTCTGACTAGAAAGGATCCAATCGATCCGCGGTAGGAGATATCCGGCAGAGAAATCAGCAGAACGTCGTCGCCTTCGAGCCGAACGCGGCCTTCCTCGGGCCATTGACTCGGCCACAAGGAACTGATCGACTTCGTAGAATCGGATGCGTCAAGAACCTTCGTGCCCGATTTGCCAAGTACGCCCAGATTCGGAAGCAAATTTACGACGCTATACATTTGAACGCAGGCGGCGGCAATATCCTCAACCGAAGCTTCGAGGAGATTTAGGGAGTCGTAAATCATTAACGTTTCCCTGGCTGCCTCTGCGATCGCCTCGGGCACCTCATTGATTCTCGGATCCATGCTTCGCCTGAGCGCGAATTCAACCACAGCTCCACGCGGGGGAAGCCCATTCCAATCTGGTCGAGAAAGAAGCTCCGAGCTGATTGCAGACTCTAGCTGATCTTTTAGCCCAGGATAAATGAGGGGCAAACGCGCATCAATTCTTGCGTCTTCAAGAGTCTCGAAAATTAACTTCGCCAGCGGAATGTCTGAAAAGGCGGCAAAAAAGACTTCAAGGTCGCTTGCCCCCTCGTCGCTTGGCGTCAGGGTATTCCGCAAGAGAGTATTAGCTACCCTTTCGATTTGGAAATCATACGTCCCCAATTGGAGATGTAGGGAACGGTGAGCAAGCGCAAGCCGGTAAAAGCTGCGCTTTGAGATCCCAGCTGTTGCTCGTGGCAAACGGATGGTGGTGGGCGTGTCCGGGTAGTGCGCTGGGTCCTCGGGAGCATACTGCTCTATAGTCACATCGTTCCCGCTTAGCGCTCTAAAGTAGAGCTCAAAAGGACGAGTTTGGACGTCCTCGCCCACAATTTCGCGATTAACTGTGTTGGCGACATTTGCCATCATGTATCGCTGTCGCCAAAGTACGCGGTAATGACCTCAACTATCGCTTCCCGGGAAACCGAGTCGTCCGTGACAACGTCAGCAATCGCAGCTATGCAGGCTCTTTGAGGAGAAACTCCCCTTGCGATCAGACGTGAAGCGTATACCAGAAGCCGAGTGCTGGGTCCTTCGATTAGGTAGTCGTTATTAAGGTTTCTCAAGTTCGCCGCCAGCGCGCTCAAACGCTCTGCCACAGCCGGTTCAGCACCGCCTTCGTAAATCAATATCTCGCTCTCGAGCTCAACTGTCGGATAGCTGAACTCAATTGCTACGAACCTCTGGCGAGTTGAGTGCTTGAGATCCTTGATGCTTGTCTGGTAGCCAGGATTGTATGAAACTACCAGCAAAAAGGAAGGGTGCGCTTCGATCAGCGTGTCGAGTTTAGCTATCGGCAGGAAGCGGCGGTGATCGGTGAGGGAATGAACTACCACCATAACGTCCTTGCGGGCCTCCACCACCTCGTCGAGGTAGCAGATTCCGCCGTTTCTCACCGTATGGGTGAGCGGACCGTCGACCCAGCGGGTTCCATCTTTTTCAAGAATGAATCTTCCCAGAAGGTCTGAGGCGCTGAGGTCCTCCTGACAGCTCACCGTCGTCAGACTGACTTTCTCGCCCGCTTCATTGTTGGAAAGCCGTGAGGCCATGTACTCCAGAAAACGAGTTTTCCCGGTACCAGTCGGACCTTTGAGCAAGACAGGAGTCCTGTCAGCGTAGGCCGCTTCGAATAACCCCACTTCGTCGCCGACCGCCAGGTAGAATGGCTGATCGACGTGAGAGCTACCGATTGAGCCTGGGCTATTTTCTTTGATCATGAGAGTCGATCATCCACATTTGTAGCAAATTCGCCGTTTTGGTCCCGCTCAATCCAGGAGATAGGGTCATGGGCGTAGTCCTTGAAATAGTCGCCAGGGTAGTTGATTCCAGGCACGGCTGGAATCCAATCGTATTCAAGAAGGCTCGTGTTCCCCAGAGCAAGCGCAAGCCTGACCACATCTGGTTCATCAAGCACCTTCAAACGCCCCTTGTCTATCAAAGAATACCACTCGCCCGTACTGCGCTTTTTGATTTGGTAGGTGGCGAATACGTTATGCACATGAGGAAAATGCATGGTTGGCAGATGGTTCTCCTTGGCATATTTCAAGAAGGTCTGATCCCAGTGCTCCGCGCCAAACCCAAAGTGTATTACCCCAGCTTGAGCCCTTTCGGGAAGGTTGGTCCAGGAGTCGTTGTAGTTCCACAATGTCTCGATCTGGCGATAGCTCTTTGGATTGGTCCCAATCGACGCGTCGTTGAAGTAGTGCCAACCAGGGTACGGAAATCCCGGATAGTGGTAGTCCTTGTACTTCTCTACGACTTCACGCCATAGCTCGCCGTACCTGCCTCCGCCAACGATCTTGCTGATCTGGCCAGACTCAATATGAACTTCGATGTGCGGGAAATATCCGGTGTGATTGCTGACTCCGGCAACGACCCCGTTCAGGGTCTGGTAGAGAGAATCAGCCTGCTGTATGAATGTTTCTACGGGATGGCCAAACCGTATTCCCTGAATTGTTGATCCTATGATGTGCCCGGATTGGAACGCACCTTGGACCCAAAGAGCAGCTTGCTCTTCTGTCACCTTCCAGCCAATGTCGGTACCTTCAGGACTGGTTATCCGTATCTCCGAGGCATCGCTGAACGCCTGGACCACCTTTAGGTCAACTGTGCGCCAAATTTCGTCCGGATAGCTATTGGCCCGTGAAATGAAATCTTCATAAGTGGCGTACATCCAATTATTGCGAACTCTTTGGCCAGCGGCGCGCTTCCAGTGGCGCCTGCCGGCCTCGCCAGCTAACACGGCCGTATATCCTGGGCGATCCTCCAAATAATTCTTTAGAGTCGCCGCGGCGACGTTGAATTCAACTCCGCTTTCGACCATGGGCGGCAAACGGTCAGTTATTTCTCGCCAACCTTCAGCAGCGCTATAGGTTTTGACCTCCATCCCAAGATCAGTGACATCAATTCTGTCCACGCTTTCAGCGCCTTCTTCAAGAAGTGCCCTGCGGACTGCCTCGTAGACGGCGTCATTTTGGTGAGGATAAGTGATGATCAGGATCTTGTCTCCGGGAATAGTGGGTCCTAGCGCCGCTCGGCCATAGCGCCTCCTTGCCACGGATCTCGCCAAGGGCATCAATTCTTCGACATCGTTGCACCGTTCCTGACGAAGATAGAACGGGTGGCGTGGCGCAGGATAGGACATCCCCGGCAGCGCAGCTGGAGTACCAGGAGCGAATTCTTCAAGTTTGCGTTGATCTTTAAGTGACATCTTTACCTATCTCTCGGTTGGCGTCGGGTTCTAACACTGAGCCGGGAATAAACAATTGCAGGTGGGCTGAAACGCGGCGCTCGACAGATTGCGAGTCAGCTAGGAAGCGGTTATGCACAATTCGATTCATTTTGGATCGCAGAAGTCAACTAGACTGAAAAAGCAAAGCGCACCACCTCGGTCTGCACTTTGCCATCAAAGCGACCTTTGTCAGATCCACCGCCAAAATGAAACAAGTTCCATACCCCACATCGATTCCGGACAAAGCAAATAAGCGCACAGAAACGTATCCGTAGCAGTCCTGCCAACAGCACGATCCTGATATATCGGACCATTATACCGAAACTAGTAAGCCAGTCAAGGGGATGAGCCATATTTGCGAGTCATTTGTCACATGCGTACTCAGTAATGGCTCCTTCCCTTACGATAATTCGGGCGGATTCGCCAATGGCAGCCGCCGAGGCTACTGGATAATCCGAAGGGTTGGCAAATCGTGGAATCGCCACTTCGGCCGCGAGATTGTCCATTGCTAGGTTGACGGGATCGTTCGACGCCAAGGCGCGAAATTCAGCGAGCGCCTTCTTGTCGCGGCTGCCCACTAAAATGCCTCCGCGAAGTAGGCAGTTCCTAGCGATACTTGGCTTCGCCGCTAGGGCAGGGACTGCGGGCATCGGCTCGCCTTCTGCAACCTCTTGATCCATCTCCTGCTCTTCATTATTGCGATGACTCCAGGGGAAGGTATCTTCCTCTGCTCCGGTGAGGATCAACTAGAAGATGAGGAATGCTGCTAAGAGGTCTCAAAAACACTCAACGAGTTGTATGCACGTGGACAACAGCCACGTCGCCGCGCAAGGCTTGATTGAGCCCGGATCTTAGCGCGCCCATGAGATCGTTGGGATCGTCGATTGGACCCGCGGTCCAGCATCCGTAGGATTTGGCCAGGGCGGCCAGATCCACCTGAGGATCGCTGATTCGCATGCCAATCCAGGAGTTCTCCGGCGGACGGCCCCGGTGCCGTGCAACTCGCGCCTGGTGGGGCTCATCGTTATAGAACGAACTGTTGTCGTTTATCACCATGAGCATAGGTATCCCGTAATGCACCGCAGTCCAAAGGGCTGAGGAAGCCATCAGGAAGTCTCCGTCACCTATGATGCCCACGCCGAGTTTGCCTTGGTCCATAGCTGCAAGGGCGCCACCGACCATCGCGCCGGGACCATATCCGACGCCTCCACCCCCGGAGTCGCCAAAATATTGGCCGGCCCCTGTGAACTTCCAGATCCCTTCCGGCCAGCTTCTTGTATTTCTAAGGAGCAACAGGCAGTCGGTGTCTTTGACCGTTTGCCACAGTTCAGCGACGAGCCGGTGCTGGGATATTGGCATATCATTCCAATGGGCCCCAATATTTGCTTCCCGCAATTCTCTTGCCGCACTGATTCTTTCTGCTATCAGCTGATTTCGTCCGGCAACTTCGCTCCCGCGAGCCATTATCCGTACCGCGCTTAGCAGTTCCTTGAGTCCTTGCACTGGATCGCAGAGCAGTTGTATGCTGCGCGGCTTAATCATGCCAGATGAGTTGCTCCACGACCTTGCCCCAAAGTCGCCCATGGAAAGATCAATGATACTGCTGGTATTTGCGGAGGTTCCATCATCTGGCATAGAACGGTCCATCAAGGATGGAAGGTCCACAACGTCGACTGAGAGTATCGTGTCGGTATCTGCCAATACGCTGGGGTCCAGATTGCAGTTATTTGGATGGTCAGTGGGAAAAGCCACTGTGTTGCGGTCATCCATATAGGCCGCTCCGAGAAGCTCAACCAACTCAACCAGCAAATCCGTCGCCTGCCTGTTTCGGCCGATCCGACCACCGATAATTGCCGGCAATCGTGAATTGCAGAGCATCTCCGCCGCCTTGTGGACAGCCTCTAGGTCAGGCGCTATCGGAGGATGGGGTTGAAAAAGACCGATTTCCAAGCCTTCGACGGAATCAAGCGATACTTCCTCTTCCTGGAGAGCACAGTCGAGCGAGACGTAGGTAGGCCCGTATGGAGCGGAATTCGCGATTTGATGCGCCTTAATGAGGCTGAAAACGAAAGCCGAAGAAGGGCTTGGCTCATCATCCCACTTGACGTAGGACCGGATCAGCTCGGCTTGAGTATCCGCAGAATGGATCCAATCTATGGGCCTTCGCTTGAAACGGTCTCTAGGTCCGCTACCACCGAGAATAACCAACGGAACCTGATCCAGAAATGCATCGTAAACAGCCATTGATGCATGCATGAGCCCCACAAGATCATGAATTGCGGCTGCCGCAGGCTGGCCGCTTACCTTGGCATAACCATGCGCAAGAGAAACAGCGATTTCCTCGTGCAAACACAGAAGGAGCTTTGGATCTTCATTACCGTGGTAATTCACAATCGAATCATGAAGTCCCCTGAAGCTCGACCCTGGATTAATTGCGATATACCTGTAACCGAGTTCGCCCAGCAGATCCACGGTAGCATCGGATCCGTGGGTTGGAATTTTCTTAAATGAATCCAGGGCTATCGGATTCTCAGTTGTCGCCATCCGCCATTTGTTTGACTTTACATCAGATTCTTCGCCGCTCATCACTACCTCTTCCCCCCAGTTGCGAACACGACTAAATTAATGCAGCCGCAAACAAGTCTTCTGACGTCAGTTTCTCCGGATTCAATGCCAACTCTTTCCTATCGGACAGCGCCTTCAATGGCAAACGGCGCAACTGGCGTCCATCCCATCCAGCACAGGCTTTAGCGAGTTCGCGGTGCATTTCAGCATTCTTGGCCAGCGGCTTTATTGCTGGCCAGATTTCGGACAGCTCGTCAAGCGACAGAGCAATGATTTTGGAGGCTGTCTCCACGTCAGGAATCTCCAGCGAAAGAACAAGATCTGCGCGCGACGTGAACGCCTCGTCAATCGCTCCGGGAAAGTTTGTAGTAGCCACCACCAATACGTTGGGACACCGCTTCATCAGTCTGTCCATGCCTTCAAGCACGGCGTCGCTCGCCCTGTGGACATCAATGGGGTTCGCTTCGAAAGATGCGGATGAACGTCGTACGGCAAAACTCTCCACTTCGTCAATAACTACGACGAGATGGGGGTATCGAAGTGACAATTCTGGAAGCGAGTTGTCGAGCAGCCTCGCAACGTTTCTCTGGCTTTCTCCGAGCATTTCGCTGGGAAGGACGTGCGGATTTACCTCTATGAGACAGGTATCCCCTTTTTCGGCCAGTTCTTTGGAAACAATTTCAGCCAGGCCAGTGGCCAACGTGGTCTTACCGGTCCCTGGAGGGCCGGACAATATTACGAGCCGTTGCAACGCGCCAGGCAGCGCATAAAACTCCTTTTCGTGTGCCAATGCAAGGAGGGCATGCGAAAGCAGGCGAGATTTGATCCTCTCGTCGACAATGATCCGGTCCCAGTTGCGGGTACCGCCCTCGTCCGGCAATATCCGTTGCGCCGAAACTCCATGTATCGGCGCGGAATGGTGATGGTGGTCTACGGCCAAGTTGGCCGCCTTACCTCGGGCCACACGATCGTGCTGAGATCTCCAGCTTGGGCATTCCTTATCCGGTCTGGTGGTTCTTCGAATAGCACCAATGGATCACAGAGAGCGCGCATCGTTTCGAGAACGGTGTCGAACATGTGGATCCGAACGACTCGGGCACTGTCATCTGGGTTGTCGTTTATGTGCTGGTGCCACAGGAAATGATCAACGATTATCAAATCGCCTTTTTTCCAGGGGTGGTTCTCACCGTTATCGGGTTCCGTACCAAGAAATGAATGACCGGTTCCATCTACCACATAGAGCCAGGCTTCGCCGGGATGACGATGCATTGACTGCGCACGACCCGGCCCGATTTCAAACATTGCCATGGTTATCCCCGATGCTTGGTATCCCGTGGCTTTGTCGAGCAGGAATGTGGTGCGGGTACCCCGGGGAGTTTGCAAAAACTCGAGTTCATCCCAACTGGTGTGGAGGCGTCCACTTCTGCGCGCCTCTTGTTCAGCCGCCAAGCGGCGTACGCGCCTGGAATATGGATCGTTTCCGGACACGCCTTGAGTGAACTGCGGACGCGGAGGAAGTTGCGCAAAAGGCGTGTCGCCACCGTCTTCAAGAATTGCGAAACCAAGGATCTCCATAAACGGCTCGCTTGAGAAGGTCATATATCTCGCAGTTACTTCACCTTCATTGCCATGCCTGTGCCAGGCCCATGCGGGGAGATGCAGACTGTCCCCCGGACCCCAGTTGATGCGAACTCCATCGATTTCAGTCCATCCAAAACCGGCTACGCAAAACATCATGGCATCCCATGAATGGCGGTGGACCTTCGAAGTCACACCACTTGGTATCTCATGTGCAGCTCCATCCATGGTTCGTGTTGGCTTGTCTGCGTCGGGGCCGATATAGGCTCCCGAAACAAGTCCCCGGTCAGTTTGATGCATTTCGACATCTTCAAGCTTTATTACGGTTCGCTGATTCAAGCGCCAATCTTCTAAAAATTGCGCGCGGCGCTTCTTTTGGACTTCATAATGGCTCGTTGCAGTTCTCGTCACATTGGTCATAAAAAATACATCCCCTCTGTAAAGTTCCAACCTCCCGGCCTGGTATGGCAAGTAATTGCCGCTACCAAGCTGACCAACACTGCGTGGATTACTTTTGCGCCGGTCGCATCCCAACGTTTCAGCCTAGTCAGTCAGGATTGATTCGGGATATTAGTCTAACTGTCATACCCATTGAAATCAGTGACAAGTTGTTCCAAAAAATACCGTCAATCTTTTAATTTACGACGATGGCTGGCATAATTCCCTCAATCCAGTTGATTGGCGCGAAATATAATCTGCACACTTGCAAACGACTGACTACCCCCGTGGAGGGCTGCGCATGGGCAAGGAGATTATCATAGGAATTGCGCTGCAAATGCCACTGCAGATTTTGTTGTGACAGATGGCGAACTAAGTGGTACAAATATTAAAGGGACGAACGTCATAAGTTGACAGTGTCTGATTTGTGAGTACCTTAGACGGTCGGTTAGGGAACAACAGGAGTGGATGTGGATAATAAGAAGAAGCCGGATTCATCCAATCTGGATCATGGCATGAACCAGATGTTTAGTCCAATAACCACAGTTCGAATCTCTTCAATAATTGTTGATCGAGTGAGAGCCCTAATTCGGGAAGGCAAGCTCAAGCCAGGTGACAGGCTCCCTACTGAAAGGGAGCTATGCAGCTCCTTTGGCATTGGAAGGGCAACCGTAAGAGATGCGCTTCGTATTCTCGAGACAATTGGGTTGATCGAAGTGAGGGTGGGCTCACGCGGTGGAGCCTTTGTGACGGCGCCAACTTCGGTGCAAATTGGTGCTGGCCTTAATGACATGCTTGCAGCTGCGGCAATATCAGCTGCCGAAGTGCGCGAAGCACGCCTCACCTTTGAACTCGGCCTCATCGATCTAATTTGCGAAAGAATCACCGACGAGGATCTAGCATCGCTGACCGATATCTGTGATCGATCAAAGGCCGCCTTGGAAGACGACAACTACACTCTCAACCTGTCTCTGGAATTTCACACGGCCCTCGCCCATTGTGCCCACAACAGGGCCCTTGACATGATTGTTGAAACCTTCCAGGTTT
Source organism: Actinomycetota bacterium (assembly GCA_027320695.1). GTDB lineage: Bacteria > Actinomycetota > Acidimicrobiia > Acidimicrobiales > Acidimicrobiaceae > SCQM01. Next base: position 63,821 of record DAHVKW010000001.1, read on the forward strand.
CTCTTGAGATGTTCGAGCGTCCCGTCAAGCAGGGTGGACCCACTCACGAGACACCTGGGGTCCAGGAACACATTGACATAGTTGAGGCAATAAAATCCAAGAATGCAACCCTGGCTAAGGCCATTATGGAACTCCACCGGAGCAGGACACCGAAACTCCTGAGGTTGATCGCTTAGATAACCAGGCTATATCCAAGTCGACGAGGCCTCGGAGTCTCGAACACTAATTGCCTACGCAAAGCTTGAGGCAGCGATAGGCGAAAACCTCCGACATGTCGGTCTTGTACTGCGCTGTGCCTCGCTCGTCGTCCTGAGGGTTGACTGCATCACGCGCAAACAGAGCCGCACTGCGTAGCGCAGATTCATCGGCGGTTGTTCCCACCAGAGCCTCTGCGGCCCGCGATGAGATGATGGGAGTTGCCCCGACTCCGCAAAGGACCACCCTTGCCGCGTTGATGGTCTTGCCATCATCTGCAAAAGTGAGAGATGAGCCCACCCCAACAGTCGGGTAATCCCCTTCTGAAGTCGGCGCGAAGCGCAGATACGCCGACCGGCGAGCCGAAATTACGGGAATCACGACCTTCGTGATAAGTTCGTCCGGGCCGAGCACGGTCTCGAGGAATCCTTTATAAAACTGGGCAAGGCTTACTTCTCGCGCGGAAGACGTGCTTCGCAACGACACCCTCGCATCCACTGCGATCAGAGCCGGAGGAATATCCTGGCGGGGATCAGCGTGGGCTATAGCGCCCCCTAATGTAGCCATTGCTCGTACCCGAGCATTTCCAATAACCCCTGCGGCTGCACTCAGACCCGGTAGAAGACGGGCAATTTCTAGGTTGCCAGCTATTTCTGCCACAGATGTCATTGCTCCAATACTTATCTCAGAGGATGAAATCGTAATCCCTTGGAGCTCAGTCAGTTTGCCTAGCCAGACCACCCGAGAGGGTTCGATCAAACGTGTTTTGTACAACAGAGCCGTCGAGGTTCCGCCTCCGAGATAGATGGAATCCTCTTTGGCAATCGCCTGCAATGCCTCATCAACTGAGGTTGGAATCAGAAATTCGGTATCAGTCGATTGCAACGTATTCCTCCACCGCGCTAAGGATTGTTTGATAGCCTGTGCAACGGCAAAGGTTGCCGGCCATGTACTTCTTGATTTCCTCCTTGGAGGAGGCTGCCACCGAATCAATCGCGGCTGCGGCCACTATCTGCCCAGGGGTACAAATTCCGCACTGCATCCCCTCATTTTCTACGAATAACCCAATAAGTTCCGGCTTCTTCTCGGCGAGGCCTTCGATAGTCCATACGTCTTTGTCCGAAAGCGTACCGACTAGGCAGATGCAGGAACTTACCGGAGATCCGTTCACCATGATGGTGCAGGCGCCGCAGACGCCCACGCCGCATCCCTCTTTAGTTCCCGTAAGGGACAGACCCCTTATCACATCTAGAGCAAGTGACATTGGATCTGCGTCAAGTTCAATGCCCTTGCCGTTCAAGCTAAAAGTGATTTTCACTTAGACTTACCTTCCTTCATCGCCCAATAAATAGCTTCAGCTTTTATTGGGAGTTTCCTGAGCCGTGCACCGGTAGCGTCAGCAACCGCGTTTGCCACAGCCGCACCAGTGGGACAGTTCGCGAGTTCGCCAACCGCCTTAATGTTGTTAGGTCCAACGCCATGGCCGCCTCGAAGCAGGACGGTGGTCAGCTTGGGAATATCCGCAGCATTGGGAATCTTGAAGTCGCCCATTGTCAGCGCCCAAACTCGTCCTTCATCCTCGAGCAGATCTTCCATCACCGCGAAACCAAACCCCATGACCGTGCCGCCATCAATCTGCATCTGGTGCGCCTTCTCGTTCACTATTTCGGCCACATCGACAGCAGATATGATTTCAAGTACCTTTAGTTGGCCAGTGGCAGGATCGACTGCGACCCGAGCCAGCTGAACGGAATATGCACCACTGGGAGCATCGGAACCTTCAGCCGTGGTTATTTCTACTATGTCCTGGTCCCCTGGCAGTTGCTTCCAAAGCTCGATAGCGTTCGCCACTGCAACTGTCACACCCAGGCTCACCCGACTGCCGCCAACTCCTGCATCGGTCGGAAGCGAAGAAGTTGATACCTGCTTGACTTCGATTTGATCGGCATTGAGCCCAAGACCGCTGCGAAGCATCTCACGTACAACTGTTTGGCCACCAGCCCCATTTTCGGGGATAGGGACTTCGGCAATGATGTTCCCCCCTTGACCTCTTCGCAGTCTCAGACTAGTTTTTGGGACAGCCGCCATGCTTCTCGCGTAAACAGCGACACCTTCGCCATAGAGCCAGCCTTTCGGAATCGGAAGGTCATTTGGCTGCGAGATCGCCAATGCCAGCGCCTCTTTGCCGCGGTACTCGATCCACGTATCACCGTAAGGATTGACGTCACCTTCGCTGAGAAGGTTTATTTCGCGTATCTTGATCGGGCCAATGCCTGACCGACGTCCTAACTCATCCAGGGCAGATTCAAATGCGAAAGCTGCCTGAGGTGATCCAGGTGCCCTCATATGGCCTTTGGGCTGGTTGTTGGTATATACAATCTTGGATTCAACAAAAAACTCTGGAACTCGGTATGCGATGGCCGCATCTACGATTCCGTGAAGGTTTACTGTAGGCACTGGCTTGAAGCCAGCGTACGCGCCTCCGTCAAGGAGAGCCTCGACAATGCCGCCAAGCAACTTGCCCTCTCCGTCGATTCCTAGACGCACGCGTATCTCCGACGCGTGCCGGCCGTCAGTTGATAGCAGATCATCTCCATAACGGAGTGTCATCTTTATCGGCCGATTCATCAAGATCGATAATGCCGTGCACAGAGGCGCGTCGCCAGGCGCACCTTTGCCACCAAAATCACCACCGAGAATCGTTGGCATTATTTCAATCTTTTGGGCATTGAGAGAAAATACCTTTGCCAAGACCTCCCGCAGTCGATAGGGACTCTTGTTCGTGGCCCATACCGTAAGTGTTCCATCGCTTTTATAATCAACTACGCAGGACTGCGGCTCGAGGTATCCCTGATGGTCGCCAGGCGTCGTGTAGGTCTCATCCACAATGTGCTCGGCGTTTCTCAAAGCAGCTTCGGCTGCTTCACGTGAGCCGTGAGCGTCTACCGACTGGATATTGCTACCGGACTGCGGCGTGGCGACGGCACCGAGGTATTCCCAGGGCTTCTCGTGGACGAGCGGAGCGCCCGGGACGATTGCTTCGCGCGCTGTGGCGACAACTGGAAGCTCTTTATAGTCGACTTCAATCAGTTCGGCCGCCGCCTCGGCAATTTCCCGTGAGGCCCCCACCACAGCTACGATCGGGTCCCCTACCCGTCGGACTCGGTCGCTCGCCAAAATAGGTACGTCAAAAACTCGTCTTCCATAAAGGTTCGTCGCGACCGGAAGGTCCTTTGCGGTAAAGACTCCGAGAACTCCTTCCATCTTTTCCGCGACAGAAGTGTCAATGCTCTCTATCAAAGCCGAAGGATAATCGCTCCTCTTTACAGCTGCGTAGGCCATTCCCTCGAGCACGACGTCGGCAGTATATTTAATTGCGCCCGTAGCCTTTGCAACCGCGTCAATACGACGTTCTGACATATTCCACCCTCTGTTTTACCTGTTACCTATAAAACGAATACACCATTATTTATGCATCACAAAACCGCAACGTAACCCCAAGCGGCAACTGCCTTTACGAACCGATTCTATCGGGATGACACCGTAGGTGACTGGAGCATTACAGTTCTACAAACCTAACCAAGTGTCCGCTACGTCAACACAGTATCAGACTATAAAACGAAGCAAAGGACAAACGGTATCGAACCCCAAATGTTTATAGTAGCAATCACACTCTCATTTGCTCCTGAAATACGGCAAGGAACAGAAAAATATTCTTGTAATGAGGTTGGCTTCTAAGTCTGTTTGCGACAAGCATGGCCTTGGGAAATAAACGGTCGCGGGTAGCCTCTGAAAGACACTGCATCCAGCCTAGCTCTAGCGGACTTAGTTATTGCGGCAGGCATTGGATGACAAAGTGGCGTAGGTCCTTCCACTATTCAATGCCAATGTTTGCGGAACTTTTTGCGCAATTTGCAGGGGTGCCAAATCGACCGGCCGGTCCAAAATAAGGGATCCCATTTCCAGCCTCATGTCACGGGGAGTTCCAACGCCCGCTTGTAGCCGCCGATATTCTGAGACTCGCCCATGAATAGGCTGATAGCGGCGAGTTCCACTGAATCGAGCATATCGACTCAAGATCAACGCCCCAAGGTAAGGCTCGAGAGGACTATTTGCCACATTTCGACCGTAAAGGAATTGTGCTATTTTGCAGGACCATCAAGAGTCCACTTCAACTGCGAATTGGTAAAACTAGATGATGTTCAGGTTTCAGCCCGACCCGTTTTTAAATTTCGTGAAATCTGCATTGGATAAAGAATGAGGGCTAAAGCTAACTTTTTAAACTGTGAACCCATACGACGTGCAGAGAAATAGTGCTGCAGGTCGTATGGGTAATTCACTGTTCTAGATATTGTTAATCTTTCTGCTAACTTCCATTTACGTAAGTAGAGATTGCCGATGAGTTTTTGACGGCTGTGACTACCTCGCTCTGGATGGTTGCTCCCGGAACAAAGTTCAGAGGAACACCTTCTTTCTCAGCTTGGGCTATCGTTGACGATTCAGCTACCACCTTGGCCAGAGCGTCACGAAGAACCGCCAGCCTCGCAGCTGGGATTCCGGGAGGCCCGGCAAGATCATAAGTCAGCGCGCCCAGAGCCAAGGCTTCCTTCACTGCGCCCGACTGAGTTGCGCTAAGGTTTGCCGAACTCAATGCAGAGCTCAATGTTACGGAACCCTTCACTGCGGACTGTAGGTTTGCAAGCGTAGGTTGGAACGTTACAAGAAGCGCTTTGGCTTGACCGCCATCGAGCATGGAACGCATAGGTGGAAGGTTTTCAAACAAATATTGGCCATCTCCCGCCAGGAAACCTTGCTTCAGGGTCGACGTTGATGTGAATCCGGTTACAAAGGTGTGCGGGATGTTGAACGCCCCAAGAACCACCCTATTGAACATGTCACCAGTACCATTGCGGACATCTACCACCTTGATGGGTGTCTTGATGGTAAGCAGCTGGCTGAAGCTCGTCACACCGGATTTGGGTGAAGTCAGGAAGACGCTGGGCGAGGTACCTGGCTGTCCAACATAGCTAAGCTTGGATAGGTCAAAATTTTGGCCAGGCTTCTTTTCAACGAGACTCGCCAGATCACCGCCAGTGTTTACCATTCCGAGCGTCAATCCGTCAGCAGATGCAGCCGCCATTTGGTTGGTACCAACAACTGTTCCGCCACCGTTGACGTTCTCGACGTTTACGGTTGCCCCGAGCGCCGCAGACAGACCAGGTGCGATAAGTCTTGCATACTGGTCGTAGCCACCTCCTGGATTGTCAGGAGCAATTAGGGTGATCGTCTTACCCTTGAAAAACGCAGCCGCGGCGGCGCTGGCCGAGGTTGTGGCCGTTGTTCCGCCGGTTGTTCCGGTGGAGGAGGAACTAGATCCACAAGCAGCCAAAACCATGCCGGCGGTAGCTGCCGTAATGCCAATAAGTGCTGATTTATTCCTAGTTAATTTATTGTTTCTAACAACTGACCTTCTAAATTTCACTGCTTCACTCCTTTGTTTTATTACAGTTACATATTTGGTGGCTAGAGCCGAGATTTATTTCGCCGGTCACGCCCTGTTAGCGCGAACTGGCAATCTCACGTTTCCCGATGATTACCCCCATTCGTCTCAGATTCTCTTTCACAAAATTTACGTATAGTTTTTCGACTCGATCACAGAATTGATTGTTTAGCACATCGCCTGGATGCTGATGGGCTCTCCAAAGGAACAACTATGACCCGATCTATGTGCTCACAAAAAAGCCCCCAGTAGATCCCGTCAGCTTCCGCACCGGATACTCCGGTCCACGAACATCAGTCGGCTACCCATTGAATACTCCAAACTTCGCTAACCCCCTTAGTCAAAGCGTCCCCATTGTATCAGACAGTGATATCCAAGAAATGTCAATAGGTAAAAAAGACCTATGGTAATACCCTTTTTATCCGACCGGGTACCACACTAGCCTAGATATCCTGGCACCTGCCCTCTTTTAGATCTCGAGGATTTCAAATGCCGCGAAGACATGGGACGAGTTGATTACGACTGCGAGTTAGATTTCGATTCGTCAGGTTTGAGGCAGGCGAACGGCCGCCGCCACCTTACGCTGCGCGCACTAGCCTCGATGCCTCACTGAACTCCGCAGGCTCTCCGTTCGGGCATGACCTTCTGAGCATCGTGTTTTGTAGGTTTGAGTAAAGACCCGCTGAGCCAATTCTGGTAGAAGCGAGGTCTTGGCGTGTCATAGGGATCAGTAGTTTGGCTCTTTTAGCCAGCACCTAAGGATGCAATTTGCCTTCTTATCGAAATGGCGGCGAAGCTTCTGTCCGCATATCGCTATCTGAGGTCAAATCAAATTGAAGGAAGGCTCTTGTTGTGGGCAGGGAGCTTGCTGGGCCTGCTCCAAAGCTTGGGTTCTCTTCAAAGCAGTCTTGCCATGGCGTTTACCGGGCGAACTGCGACTCCGACCAGCCGGGTTGTGAACGTATTTGGCACGTGAACCGCTCGACGGATCTCTTTCGGAGAATTTGATCATCGGTCCTAGCAGCCTATGACACTTTCTAATCGGTCGACCCATAGGACCCAAGACTCTGAGGCATCGCTGCAATTGTTAGAAGACCTTTAGCTGCTGCAGGAATTCAATCATCGGACATGACATCGCTGCTAAGAAGCTTTGGAGATGGTACAGTCGCTTTTAGTGCCCCTTTGTTAATGGGTTCGGCCTGTCTCGATATGCCCGCTCAGAAGGCACTATTTCTTTGCTCGGAGACTCTAGGGAAGATTAGCTTCAATCATTTGAACATAAGGAGTTGGATATGCTCGTGCTCAGCAATGACGACGTTAAATCGGTTCTCGATATGGAGGGAACTATGTCGGCCCTGAGGATTGGGTACGATGATCTACACCGCGGTGAAGCGACCTATGGACCCCGGATCGATTATTACCTGCCTACTGGGCGTGACACGGACTACTACCAGTGGGGCAATATGGTGGGGGCGTCTTCAACCTTCGGAGTCGTTGCCGTGCGGATGAAATCAGATATAGCATCGTGGCCAGAGGGAAAAACTCAGGAAAAATTCTGTGTCAGGCCAGGCCTATTTTGCGGCCTGGTGATGCTCTTTAGCGCTTCTGATGGCGCGCCGCTAGCAATGATCCAGGATGGATATCTTCAGCACATGCGCGTTGGCGGCTCAATGGGAATTGGGGTCGACCTGCTCGCCAGACAAGACGCGACATCGGTTGGCATACTCGGATCCGGCGGAATGGCCCGATCATTCTTGGAAGCCTTCGTTCTGGCAAGACCTATTGACAGCGTAAAGGTCTTCAGCCCAACCCGAGGAAATAGAGAAGCCTACGCGAAGGAGATGTCCGGGAAACTCGGAATCCAAGTCGAACCAGTTGGCAGTGCAGAAGAGGCTGTCAGTAGCGCCTTGATCGTAGCTAGTGCTACAGACTCGATGGTTCCGACATTTGACCCCAAGTGGTTGAGACCTGGTGCCCATGTGGTTTGCGTAACACGAAGGGAACTCGGCGAGGCATTGATTTCCCGGGCAGACATAATTGTGCAGCTCGGAATAAATACTGTTCCATTTGGGACACCGGTGCCAATGATCGAATGGAAGGCGGGAGGGATTTCCTCATTCGTAGCGGGAAGCCCGCGCGACAGAGCACGGATACCAGATGCTCGTGCTGCATCCACGGGGGAATATCCCTTAATGCTTGACGTTGAGCGAGGAACGGCGCCTGGTCGAAGCACAGCTGAGCAAATAACTCTATTCGTCGGAACCGGCACGCAAGGATTACAGTTCGCTGCGGTAGGAGGGCGCGTTTATCAGGAGGCTGTAAAAAAGGGTCTTGGCCATACGCTGCCCCTTGATTGGTTTCTTCAGGATATTCGGGACTAGAAGGCAATTTTTGCCGGGCCCAACGTCGAGAATGCTCTAATTTGACAGTGCTGCGAAGCAGCTCAGCAAATTGATTAGACCGTGGTCCTAGTACTGCTTCATGGTCCAGGTTGCGGTCACGCTGCCATTCGCGACGAGAATTTGATCATCGAATACAACATCGATGCCCCTGAAGCTGGCATATGCCACCGTCACTTTTAGCTCCCCGTTGTAAGTAAGTTTCGCCTGTCTGACTGACGACCGTTCCGCTCGCTCCGAGGAAAGCATTTCCTTGTTGGGAGACTTTCAGGAACCATAGCTTCGTTGTTTTGAGGTCGGAACTCTAATGTGCAATTTTCAGTGGCGTGGCCGAGTACCTGTCATATGGAATCGGCTTTCAGAGCTTCAGCGCACAGACCACGAAAACGTTGGAACAAGTTGCCGTCTGTGCCGAGCAGCTCCTCTAGCCAACGATACGTTTCGACGATGTCGACCGTATTTGCCAACAGCATCTTTTCGATATCGACCCAGTCCTGGGGTCGGTTGAAAAGGACTTTGAATACCGTCAGGTGTGCTGCCGAAATTATCGGTATTTTGTAATCTTTGACCCTAAAAGCATGGTCGCTGGTAGCTTTTGCGACCGCCTCGTGAAAGGCGTGCTCAGGAAAAAATAGATTTATCGATATGCCTTCCCTTGGCACGCCACACCATAGGCGGATTTGCCCTTGTTTTGCGCATAGCGCAATGTCCGTAGCGCTCCATCGGATGCTCCGTGGAAGAGCGTTGAAGACTTCTCCAATGCGACTTTTGGAGACGCTGATGCTGATATCGATGTCATCTGCGGCTCACGGCTCAGCCGTATAATAAGCGAGCGCTAAAGCTCCACCGAATCCGTGAGATATTTTTGCTTTCGTCAAGTCGTCGTTGATCTCAACAATTAGTTCTACCAGCGACGTAAATTCACTCGGCATTGATCAACTCATGGAAAGTCCCAGGCAGATCTCTTGGGCTTCGACGAATAGTCCCCACCAATATCGCATCGCTAAGGTCTAGCAACTGGGCCAGGGTAATCCCATTATGGTCATTAGCTTCCACAACACCAGTGAGCGAGAGACTGACCCCCAAGGCATTGCAGAGTTTTGCAAACTGTCCGACGGTTGGATCATGCTTGCCATGCAGGTAGTTGCTAATTCGCCCTTCAGAAACGCCTGTCTTTTGCGCAAGCTGCCTAGCAGTCATGTTAGAACGCTGTAATGCTAGCCTGAGCAAATAGCTTGCTGTGGTCGGTTTCCGTTCCTCTGAAGCCCGCATGCTTAGATGTTATCACATATGATAATTATTTGTCATTGCAGGCCGTCTTCGGTCGATGAGCCAGGTCTATTTCAAATTGCTTTTTTGTGCCGCTTGACCGTGCTGATCAAACCGTAGCCGCATATTGCGCTGAGATCATTCAACAGAGGGATAGCAGAAGGAATTACCAATCGCTATCCGCAGGATCAGGCGGTCCGAGATCTAGGGTCCACTTCAATCGCTCTGCCATAACTCTTTATTCAGTAACCTAAAGAATCTCCAAAGTTCGATTTCCTACTCCCTTGTACTGGGTACAGTACTCCGCTTTCAAACGAAATCAGGGCCAGTTGTCGCAAAAGGAACTAATTAATGAGCTGCCAAGTGTGCGACGGCACCTTTACCCAGGCACGAAGTAAGCTAGCTGAAGATGCGAGTGGTACAAATTAACTCGGACAGCCTGGGTGCGACGCAGGTTCAGCAATCACGGATCGTTACCCGTGGCAATACTGCACAGACAAAGACGGCTGACAGCAGCCGGCACTCGAGTGAGCGGCGCTGGAGATGGATTCTTCGGCGGGCAATGCTCCCAGCTTTAGCCCTGATCATTGCTTTTGCCATAGCAGGTGCCGGATATGAGCTTTCTCTGCCGAGCGTCGCCAATGCTCCGACCCGAGTAGCACAGATCCTGAGTGCTCACCACGGAAAGACTGCTGGGCTGCCACTTCCGCCCAAGTTGGCCGAGGCGATCGTCAGCGTTGAAGATGAGCACTTTTACTCCAATGTGTTCATCAACGTCGCCGATGGTGCCGGTCGCGCTGCCATTGCCGCGCTCAAACGAAGAGGTGACCCCGGAGGCAGCACCATCGAGCAGCAGCTTGCAAAACAACTTTATCCTCACGGTCCAGGGCTGGCAGGCATGCTCTCGGAGATAGGCCTTGGCGTGAAGCTTGCACTTTCGTATTCCAAACCAGCCATTCTGGCCATGTACCTGAATGCGATCTACTATGGCAACGGTTACTGGGGTGACGTTGCAGCTGCGCAAGGATACTTTGGCGTGATGCCGAACCAGCTCACCTGGGCGGAGGCATCCATGCTTGCAGGTCTCCCACAGTCTCCGTCAGCATACGACCCGCTTCAACACTTAACACTTGCCAAGCAGCGGCAACTTCATGTTCTCAATCAACTAGTCGTTAACCACGTGATGACCACCAGCCAGGCCCAAGCCACTTACCAAGCTCCGCTACCGCTTCGCCACGCGTCCCTTTGAGATCTGGACCAAAATCCGAAGGATGAAGATTTAAAAATACCAGCAGAGAACGTTTCTCAAATGCGGCATCAACTACCCGGTAAAGCGGCTATCTTGTAGTTCCTCTTCACAGGCCATTTCTGGAACCCGTGACCTGCTATTTCGTGGTCGGGCTGAGAGGATTTGAACCTCCGACCTCTTGACCCCCAGTCAAGCGCGCTAACCAAACTGCGCCACAGCCCGAATTGCCTTTTCGATGTTAACCACATTTTGCGGTACACCGTGCTAATTGAATCGAATTATCGCATATTGCAAACAAAGCATTCTAATGTCCGATGGATTTCAGAATCCAAAGTATCAACTGTATGAACCGATACAGTAAGTAGATTACGGTTGCGACAATCAAAAGTTTGAAATGCCATGGCGCCTTTTTTGGAGGAGCAATGATGGCGCCGCAGGTAGGGCACTCCCCTTTTCGGCCAACCGAGTCGGATTCTTGAAACCGAGCACAATTCTCACAGAACGGCATCGAAGTCACCAAATGAATCCCTAAAGTAACAAAATCGGTTTAACAACATTTACCCTATTCCTCGATTGGATCTTCTATCGAGTCGATCTGCGTCTGACGCGGATCTTAACAGGAGTTGGGCCAAGACCGAATCGCTCTCTAATTTGCTTCTCGAGATATCTCATATAGCCGGCAGAAAGTTCTTTCGTAGTGAACAACGTGAAAGTTGGAGGGTTTGTCGCGCCTTGCACTCCGTAGAGAATCTTCGAGCCTCTAGGAGCATTCTTCGCCTGTGCCTGCTGCAGAAACAGATTCAGCTCCCTGGTGGGGATTCGATTTCTATATGCCGCGATCGACTCCGACAGTGCTGGCCATAATTTAGTGACGCCAAGTCCTGAAAGCGCTGAGATTCTAAGTATCGGAGCGTAGCTGAGATATGCGAGCCTATCTTCGACCTGATCATTCACTCTGAGCTTCTCTTCGGTAGAGAGTAAGTCCCATTTATTAAGCATCACCACAACCGGAGACCCAGCAGCATCGATTCTTTCTGCCAGGCGCTGGTCTTGATGCGTTACCCCCTGGGTTCCGTCAATAACTAAAAGCGAAACGTCGGCCTCATCTATTGACCGTAACGTCCGCACCATTGAGTAGTATTCAGTGCCCTCGTCGATTCGTGATTTCCGACGCAGGCCCGCTGTATCAATGAATTTCAGTTTTCCAATCTCGGTTTCGACAATCGTGTCGACCGAATCTGTAGTCGTCCCGGCTTGATCGTGAGTGATTGAACGGTCATCCCCAATGAGTCTGTTGAAGAGAGTCGATTTTCCGACGTTAGGCCTGCCCACGATGGCGACCGAGAAGGAAGTTCGCGCACTTAGCTCGTCACCAAAAGAATCGTCGTCCTCTTCCAGGATGTCATTTGGTAATCGCTCATCCGAGGATAACTCAAGCAGCTCTGTCACAACTCGGTCAAGCAAATCTCCGGTCATGCGACCGTGCAGCGCGGAGATATTGATTGGCTCGCCAAAGCCAAAACGCATAAACTCCCATGCATCAATATCCCTTGAGGACCCGTCCGCCTTATTCGCAACAGCGATCACGGGAACGGAAAGTCTCCGCAGCATATCTGCCACCGAAAGATCTTCCTCAGTGATTCCCACCGTCACATCAGCCATGAAGACGATCAAGTCGGCCTCTTTGGCGGCCGCCTCCGCCCGCTTAGAGATTTTATTCTCCAGAGTCCCGCCGGATACTAGCCAGCCGCCGGTATCGATTACTTCGAAGTCAAATCCTCTCCAGTTCGCAATTAAGGTTTTGTGGTCCCGGGTAACGCCTGGCTTGGCGTCTACAATGGCAACTTGCTTGCCAATAATTCGGTTTATTAAAGTTGACTTACCGACGTTGGGACGCCCAATTATCGCCACCCTGCCAATGGGTCGCTGATTAGTTACGTATTTGTTGATTCTTTCGGTAGCCACTGAATTCCTTCGAAATCCTGCAAAGATTCACATCCTGCACAAGGTACAAGCCTACCTTGGCAAAAGGGATACGATACTGCTCATCCGGCCATGAGAGCCCTAGCCAGTGAATCGCCATCAGTCTTTACGATCTCGACCGGTCGCGGAAGATCAAACGGGGTAAGACCGTCTAAAAAGCGCCCCTCAGAGAGACAGACGTCCGGCAAGAGGTACCTATGATTTTCCGGCTCGCCAGCTAGCGTATTCTTGAGGTCCTCGCCAACCATCAATCCTGCTACTGAAATATTTCCGCCGAAAAAGTTATTTTCCACGACAACGAACCTGATGTCGTTCCTTGGATGCTTTGAAATAAGTGGATCGAGGACCCTGCGGCCATATGATCCGGTTAAAATTCCGATAGGACGACTCCTCCGATTCGCTCTCGCAAGATGGATTGGCTGACCGTCGGATATCCTTGCGGACCGATAACCCAAGGGTGGAGCGCCATCGACCGAGGCAAAGAATCCTGGCTTGACGCCAAACGCCCGATCTTTGTCCCCGTTGAACGCGGCTTCGAATGCGCGGGCCATCCCTATTCCATTCTCGTGCTGGGGAAAACCATCATAGGATTCAATTGCCGGGAAATCCCTCTGAGCAAGAAGGTAATACTCATCTGATGCGTAGATCATTCGCCTGCCAAGGACAGAAAGAAAGATCTCTTGGAATTTGCCGACCAGTTCAACAATCCTTTCGGCTTCTGAAATGGTATGGGAACGCATGTTCGACTCTGTTGAAAACTTCGATATCCCCAGAGGTACCGCTGCGACGCTCGCGAGTGCTGGATATTCTTCCAATATTCCTATCAAAGTCTCTTCGAATTGCAAATCGTCGTTGATTCCAGGACACACTACGATTTGGCCGTGCACTTCGATCCCAGCTTGGAGTATTTCTTTGAGCCAGCGCAGGGAGGTTGCCCCCCGCTTGTTGCGCAACAATTTCGCTCTCAGAGAGGGATCGGTTGTGTGAATCGATACGAAAAGCGGCGACAACCTCTCCGTAACTACTCGTTCCAGGTCTGCCTCGGTAAAACGAGTCAGCGTTGTAAAGTTCCCGTAAAGAAATGACAACCGGTAATCGTCGTCTTTCATGTAAAGACTTTTGCGCATGCCCTTAGGAAGTTGATAAATGAAACAGAACTCGCAGTGATTGTCGCACGTGCGAACCTGGTCGAATAGCGCCGACTCTATCTCAGTTCCGAGAGGCTCGCCAGCAAGCTTCTCAACGGTGATAATTTGGCGCAGTCCGCCACGATCTACTTCGATTTCCAAATCCGGCTCATCCACCAACATTTGGTACTCGATGATATCTCTCGGACGCTTCCCATTGATAGAAAGAAACTCGTCTCCCTTGAAGATATGGGCCGTTTCAGCTGGAGATCCTTGGCTGACGGATAGAACACGGGGCAAGGACATATAGTCCATAGTATTGTCAAGGCACTAATCTGGTACTTGTGGACGTGCAAAAAGTACTGCTAGCTAGGCCCCGTGGCTTTTGCGCGGGGGTGGAAATGGCGATCAAATCGCTCACCTGGATGGTCCGGGTCTTCGAGCCGCCTGTCTATTGCTATCACGAGATTGTCCACAACAAGATAATTGTCGATCGATTTCAAGGCCTCGGCGTGATATTTGTCGGTGACATATCAGAAGTTCCCCCAGGCTCTCCAGTCATGCTTTCCGCGCATGGTTCGGCGCCAAAGCTGGTCGAAAAAGCCCATGAAATCAGCGGAATTAGCATAAATGCTGTTTGCCCGCTCGTTACGAAGGTGCACCATGAGGTCAAAGTCCGCGCGAATAAGGGGTACTCGATAATCTATGTCGGCCATAAAGAGCACGATGAGGCCATTGGAACCGTTGCAATAGCGCCTAAATCCGTCACGCTGATTGAAAGCGAAGACGACCTAAAGGCTATTCCCGATGACCTTGAAAAGGTGGCACTGATCAACCAGACCACCTTGTCTCTTGATGACTGGGCAGGAATACGAGAATCCGCTCAGCGCAAATTTCCCGATGTTTGGATGGCCAACCGGTCCGACCTTTGTTTCGCCACAACAAACCGCCAATTGGCGATAAGAGAAATTTCCAGGCTGGCGAACACCGTATTGGTTATCGGGTCGTCAAATTCTTCAAATACCGTCGCATTAGAAAAGACAGCTAGGCGTTATGGAGCTCAGAAAGTATTACGAATCAACAGCGCTGCTGAGTTGCCGGACGATATCGAAGGAATTGTCGGGATAACCGCAGGCGCCTCTGCTCCGGAAGATGTCGTGCAATCCGTGGTCGCTCGCCTTATGCCAAGTGAAGGAACAGAAGAAGTCAACGCCACTGACGAAGACGAATATTTTCCTCCTCCGCCAGAACTGCGCGACCTGCTTCGCTCCGTTTCCGACGCGCTTTCATTGGCCTTGCTTGCTCCCAATGCATTGAATTCTCCCCTTGGAAACGACAGGATGAAATCGGCATCGGAATCGCTCAGTTTGCTTGCGCGCAACCTGCAGACTTCGTCATGACTGCCACTCGATGTATTCGCGAGCCTTCATTTCCTCGCGGTACAACATTTGACAATAGAACGCTCGACAGCATCCAAACAGACTGATTTTATCGGGGTTCAAGAAGTCCGAGCGCCGCCTGGGCCTGGTCAAATAGCGACTGCAAAGACATACTCAGTTCACTTGATAGCTTGTTCAATGCGCTACGCGGCACTCTTCCCTTAGCATTCGTCACCTCTGGATAGATAGGATCTCCAACCAAAAGAATCACTTTGGTGAAACGCGGAAATTTCCTTGATTTCCCCCAGGCCCTCTCCGAGCCGCCGATGCCGACCGGCACTATAGGTACTCCGCCTTTCATGGCGATATAGGCAGCACCTTCAAACAGACCTTCTACCAATGGACCACTTTTTCTTGTTCCCTCTGGAAAAAGCACCAATGGCTCGCCGCCGGCAAGCACGAGATTGCAGCGCCTCATTGCCTCACGATCGGCCATTCCCCGATGGACTGGAAAGCCACCCAGCGCGCTCAGAATCGCACCGCTCAACCAGTATTTCCATACTCCGTCCTTACCCATGTACCTCAGACGACGCTTGGTAAGTGAGGCTACCAAAAGGGTATCAAGGTTCGAGCGATGGACCGGCGCAACAATAAACGGACCTGGCGGCAACTTTTCGATACCGACCACTTTGACTCTCCAGGCGATCCGGTTTACGAAGTTGACCAGAAATCTGGCAAAGCCATACGCGTACAATTCCCAGGCAGCTGGCGGTTTAACACTGAAGCCAACAGTATTTGTTTCTGAATCCATCAAATATACAATCTATTCCTTGTGGTCTTGAATTGCGCTTTGCCACAGTCCAGCTACGACATCTTCCACCTCTGATATAGCCATCTTTGAGGTATCGATCACCACTGCGTCTGCGACTTTACGTATTGGAGCGCTAGACCTTGACATATCCCGTGCATCTCTTTCGATAAGATCGGCCGTCGTAGCTTCAATCCGTCTTGAAGCTCTTACCTGCGAATCTGCTTCAAGATAGACCTTTACCGATGCGTCTGGAAACACTACAGAAGCGGTATCTCTTCCCTCGACAACGCATTGACCGTGATTTGCGACCCATTGCCTCTGCCAAAGAAGAAGCCTCTGGCGAATGAGAGGGTGGACAGCAATCTTTGAGGCAGCAGCCGACACCGATTCTTGTCGAATTCTCTTCGTGACGTCTGTACCGTTCACCAGGCACTTGCCAGCCTCGTAAGACATGGAAATATTTTCGGTGGCTTTCAAAACGTCAGCCTCACTGTCGAGACGAGCATTGGAAGTCAAAGCTACCCAGGCCATCATGCGAAAACTTGCGCCGGTATCTAGGTGGCTGAGGCCAAGACGCTCCGCCAATGCCTTCGCCAGTGTCGACTTGCCAGTACCGGCCAGTCCGTCGATGGCTATTAGGTCCACTCATTTCTCCTAAAAATACAGGTAGTCATTCCAGTACTTCCTCCAGACCCGTCCATGGAACTCACAGGGAAATCACAGCCATAGCAAGACTGGAACCGATTTGCCAATGCTTTAATGTATATATGGCCACAACTAAGTTTCCAAAAGATAGAGGACTTTCAACGAGAATGGGTTTCACCATTTTCCTAATCGGCCTTCTATACGTCGTATTCATTTCTTTACTAATCGCCGTTGGTGTCCAATCAATAGCAGTAATCATCATTGCCGGCGCGCTTCTCTTTTCTCAATACTACTTTTCAGACAAGATCGCACTGTACTCGATGGGAGCTAGGACTGTCTCCAGAGAAGAGTCCCCGGAGCTTCACGCGATTGTCGACCGTCTAGTCGCCATGGCCGATATGCCCAAACCGCGAGTAGCGATCGCCGATATCGACATCCCGAACGCATTTGCCACCGGACGCTCCCCGAAAGCAGCCGTGGTTTGTGCCACCACCGGTCTAATGCGACGGCTCAATACGGAGGAAATCGAGGCGGTATTGGCCCACGAGCTTTCCCATGTCGCCCACAAAGACGTAGCGGTCATGACGATTGCAAGCTTCATTGGGATGCTCGCTGGATTCTTGACTCGAATTGCATTGTGGTCAGGAATGTTCATGGGCGGCGGCGATTCAAGGGGCAACAACAACTCTAACAACAATGCTGCCATGATTGAGATTGCAATAGTTTTGATCTCTGCGATTATCTATGCGATCTCATTTCTCCTTACCAGGGCCCTGTCTCGATACCGCGAACTTTCGGCTGATCGCTCCGGAGCCATTCTGATCGGAAGGCCCTCGCTGCTGGCATCGGCACTGGTAAAGGTGAGCGGAGAAATAGCCAGAATACCCACCCGGGATCTCCGTTCGGCTTCAGCTTTCAATGCATTTTATTTTGCACCGGCTCTCACCCAGGGAGTGTCACTCGGAAATCTGGTTTCAACACACCCCACTCTCGAAAGGCGTCTTGAGCAGTTGTCAAGACTTGAAGAGCAAATGAACCGACCGAGCTAGTATCGTCAGATGAAGATTTTTGACACCATTCTCGGTAGGACCCAGCCGGCGAAATCGAATTTAGACAACCTGTTCTCTCTTCCGGGAGCGGCCATCACTCTCTCAGTCTCTGGCAATCTTGTCACTACAGGGAAAGCCGGAGTCTGTTTCAAACCCGCTTCAGGTGCATCGTTCGAGAATGCCATAAGCGAATTCCAGACCGTCATCGAGACCATGGGATCTGCCGAGCCAGCTCCAAGTGCTCTCGACTCATACGGCTATGAATGGATCACGCTGATGGACGCTGACTTTGGAACACTTGTGACAAAGACTCATGTTCTGAATTCATCGATCAACGACGCCGGATTCGGCTCACAGCTCCTTTGCTCTGTCTTTCCGTTCAAAGAGACCGAGACGGGTGAAATCGTCTACTTCGTCTATCTTTTTAAGCGTGGATCCTTCTACCCGTTCGTCCCGATCGGCGCCGAAAAACGCAGTAGCGAACGTGAAATGGCAGTGAAAGCGTTGATCGACAAGGAAATACCGATTGAGCCGGACCTTTCCCATTGGTTCCCACTTTGGGAAATACCTCTGAGTTAGGCAGTATGCCAGCCGGAAACTGCTGGCAGCCAACTGAAACTAATTGCTCGTCAGTCTCTCAAAATCCCTCAGGAAATCCGGGTAAGACGACTCCACGCTGTCGAAACCCGTGATCGAGGTCGGGCCGTCGACCGCCGCCGCGAGCACTGAACATGCCATGGCTATCCTGTGGTCCAGGTGTGCGGAAACATTTCCGCGGTGCAAACGCAAGCCCCCGGTTACAGCCATGCCATCGGGAAACTCTTCCACCGCAATTCCAAACGACTGCAGTGCATGAGCGGTGACAGAGATCCGATCTGATTCTTTGACTCTGAGTTCGGCGGCTCCAGATATTTC